>NZ_JACCSU010000029.1 GCF_013812825.1 Sphingomonas sp.
GCCTGGACTCGCCGCTCATCGGCGTCGGCGAGCGCCTGGGCGGCCGCCCTGACCCTCCGCTCGGCTTGTTCGCGGGCATTCGACTGCTCGCCGCCATCGCCCAACGCTTCGAGCTGTTCGGCCAGGCGCGCGCGCTCCTGCTCGGTGCGCGCGAACTGCGCCTGCGCGGCCTCGAGCGCCGCCTCGGCGACTCGGCGCTCGGCGCGCATTGCCGCCTGGCGGGCGAGCAATTCGGCGAGCGCCGTCTCGGCGTCGCGCGACAGGGCTTCCAGCTGGCCGAGCGCTGCGGCAATCCGCGCCGCGATCGACTCCGCATCGACCAGCCGCCGTTCGATGATCCCGCGCTCCTCTTCGAGCTGCGCGATCGCCCGCTCGGCGTCGCACTGCAGCGCTTCCTCGCGGGCAATGTCGGCGGCGAGCGATGAATCCAGCCGCTCGAGCTCGTCGAGGCGGCGAATGGCGGTATCGCGCCGCGCCCGAGCCGACGCCAATCGGTGAGCGAGATTGAGCGCCGAGTCCCGCGCCTCGCCAAGCTCGCTGCGCCGCTCGGCGAGCAGAGCCGCCGCCTGCTGCTGCTTGAACTGCGCTTCGGCCACCACTTGGTGGAGGCTCGTCACTTGCTCGCCGGCAGCCTTTGCCTCTTCGCTGGCGCTCTCGGCGGCGCGATCGGCCTCGACCCAGCGCGCGTGCACCAGGCGCGCCTCGACGCTTCGGATCTTGTCGCTCAACTGGCGGTAGCGCTCGGCCGCCCGGGCCTGCCGACGAAGCGCCCCGGCGCGGGCGTCCTGCTCGGCGAGGATTTCGGCCAGCCGGGCAAGATTAGCCTCGGTCGCTCGGAGTTTCTGCTCGGCGTCCTTGCGGCGGGCGTGCAGGCCGGCGATCCCGGCCGCTTCCTCGAGCATCTGGCGGCGCTCGGTCGGCTTGGCGGCAATCACCGAGCCGATCCGCCCCTGGCTGACCAGCGCCGGCGAATGCGCTCCGGTCGCCGCATCGGCGAACAGCAGAGCGACGTCCTTGGCGCGGACGTCGCGCCCGTCGATCCGGTACGCGGAGCCGGCCCCCCGCTCGATTCGGCGGGTGACCTCGCTTTCCTCGCCGCCGCGGCCATCATCGCTGCGGTCGCGCTCGACGAGGATCGAGACTTCGGCGAAGTCGCGCGGCGGGCGAGTAGCGGTGCCGGCGAAGATCACGTCTTCCATTCCGCCGCCGCGCAGCGACTTCGGACTGCCCTCGCCCATCGCCCAGCGAATCGCCTCGAGGAGGTTCGACTTGCCGCAACCGTTGGGGCCGACGATCCCGGTCAGCCCAGGCTCGACCCGCAGCTCGGACGGCTCGACGAAGCTCTTGAAGCCGCTGAGCTTCAGCCGCCGGATCTTCAAGGCCGCGCTCCCCGCTGCTTCCGCCTAGTCGCCGAGCGCGTCGCGGAGCTTGGGCTCAAGTTGCGCCCATGTGCCGCCGTCCTCGACCATCTTGCCGTTGATGGTGAACGTCGGAGTGCCCGGGAAATCCGGATACTGGTTCGTCGCGTCGGTGGTCATCTGGACCAGCTTGTCGATTTCGGCCTGGTTGGAAAGGCATTGCTGCTGGCGCGCCGACGGCACGCCGCGCTGAGCGGCCCAAGACTGCAGCCCAGCGAGCTGAGCATAACCCTGGGCGGACTGAGACAGCGCCTGCTGTTGCTCCGCGGGAGCGGCCTGCGCCCGCTCAAAAAACTCCCGCTGGCTGGTGAACATCGCGTCCGTCAGCGGGAAAAAGCGCTGTGGGCCGCCGCAACGGGCGATCAGCGCCAATGCCATATCCAGGCCATCACGCACGTAGTTGCGGAGCTCGAAACTGGCGCGGCCGCTCTTCACATATTTGTCGACCAGCGGCTTGACCCCGGTTTCGGCGAACTCGGCGCAATGCGGACAGGTCATCGACGCATATTCAACTAGCTTCACGGCCGCGTCGGGATTGCCCATCATGTACCCGCCGGCAGGCGTCTGGGTGACGACTTGCGCCCAGTCCCCGCCCTGCGGCGGAGCGACGGCCTCGACCTTGGCGGCGGGGCGGTTCGAATCCGAGCCTTTGTCGCCGTTGCACGCGGCGCTTGCAAAGACCGCTGCGGCGGCGATGAGAAGATGAGTGCGCTTCATCAGATCATTCACTCCGGATGATGACTGGGACGGGATTGTCTTCGGGCGTCTCGATCGACGGCGGACCCTGGCTCGAATCCAGCCTGGCGGCGAGCGATTCAAGGCAGGCGCGGAGCTCGGGATCGGCGATCTGGCGAAGTCCCTCGCCAAGCTCCTTGGGCACTGCCCGAAGCTCGGGCCGCTTGACCGGCTCCGGGGGCGCGGCCGGCCGGCCCTGGCGGAACACCAGGCGGTTGACGGCCTCATAACCGAAAAAGCGGTTGACCCGCTCGATGATCAGCGGCGTCAGATGCTGCATCAAAGGCGCATGCGCGCCTTCGACCAGCAGGGTCAGGACGCCGCCCGACTTGCGCCCCGCGGGGAAACGGATCGATTCCGGCGATGAGACTTTCGCGTAGCGTTCGCCGACGATCTCGCCCCAGCGGCTGACGACCGCGCCCTGGACGAAGCCGAAGCGCTTGAACGCCATGCCGCCGATCTTGCCGACGATGTCGCCGGCAGCGCGCGCCCGGCCGCTCCGGGGAGCGTCGGAATCCTTGGTCGTTGGTCGGCGGGGCTTCGACATTTGCGGCGACCATGCCATAGCCGGAGCGTGCCCGCCAATGCCGCAAATCGAGTGATCCACCATTATCTTGGCCACGCCCGCGAATTGCCCTGGCGAGCGCTCCCCGGGGAGCCGAGGGCGGACCCCTATCGGGTGTGGCTGAGCGAAGTGATGCTGCAGCAAACCACCGTCTCCACGGTCGCTCCGCGCTTCGAGCGCTTCGTTGCCCGCTGGCCGACCGTCGACGCGCTGGCCGCGGCCGGCGACGCGGACGTCCTCTGCGAATGGGCGGGGCTCGGATATTACGCCCGGGCCCGCAATTTGATCGTCTGCGCGCGCGAAGTCGCGGCCCGCGGCGGCTTTCCGTCGAGCGAAGCCGACCTTCGAGCGCTTCCCGGCATCGGCGACTACAGCGCCGCGGCGATTGCAGCGATTGCATTCGGCCGCGCCGCGGCGGTCGTCGACACCAATGTCGCGCGAGTGGTCGCCCGGCTGCACGGACTCAAGCAGCCAAGCCGAAGCGACATCCGCGCCCTCGTCGAAACGATGACCCCGCCGGATCAGGCCGGAGATTTCGCTCAGGCGATGATGGACCTCGGCGCAACCATCTGCCGGCCGCGGGCTCCGGAATGCCCGGTCTGCCCGCTTCGAGAGGACTGCGCGGCCCGCGCCAGTGGGAGCCCCGAGGAGTTTCCGGAGCCGAGGGTGAAGCGGGCGAGACCGACGCGGCACGGGATCGCCCGGTGGATCGAGCGCGACGGCGCATTGTGGCTCGTGCGCCGACCGCCGAGAGGAATGCTCGGCGCCATGGCGGCGCTGCCCGGCAGCGACTGGACGGACCTGGTGCAGCCCCTGCCCTCGCCGCCGCTGGCCCATGTCCGCCATGTCTTCAGCCACTTCGCCCTCGAACTGGCCGTGGTCAGCGGCGGCGAAGCGCCCGACGACGGCTGGTGGCAGCCACTCGACCGCCTCGGCGAGGTGGGCCTGCCAACTCTCTACAGGCGGGCGGCGGAGCTCGTTCTGGCCCGCTCCGAAGACCGCCGCGCAGCCTGACCGGCGAGCGCTTGAAGAAGCCCGGACTCCTGCCTAAAGGGCAGGCCACTCCACGACATTCGTCGGCCTTGCCTGACGTCCGTAAGCCCGAGCGGGGATCTGAATGAACGACCGTTTCACGACCATCTCCGGCTGGGTGCTGTTTGCGGGGATCATCGCGCTCGGCTCGTCGCTCCTGGCCGGCGAAGTGTTCCACGCCGAGCGGCCGGAAGTTTTGGGCTATCCGATCGAAGGCGTCGTTGTTGAAGGCGGCGATGCAACCGCCCCCAAGCCGATCGCTTTCTACCTCGCCGGCGCCGACGCGGCCGCGGGCGAGCAGGTCTTCAAGAAATGCGCCGCCTGCCACAACGCCGAGCCCGGCGGAGCTCATATGCTTGGCCCGGCGCTGCACGGAGTGATGGGCAATCCGATCGCCGGCCAACCGGGCTACGCCTTCTCGCCCGCACTCAAGGAGAAGGGCGGCACCTGGGACTGGGAAACGATGAGCGAGTGGCTCGCGAACCCAAAGAAATTCGCTCCCGGCACCAAGATGACCTTCGCCGGACTGAGCAAGCCCGAGGACCGCGCGAACGTCATGGCCTTCCTCAATTCGCGGGACAATTCGCCGCTGCCGGTCCCGCCGCCACCGGCCGAGGCCGCCGATGACGCGGCCGCCAACAAGCCCGGCACCGGCACCGGTGATGGCCCGCAGACCGGCGAGAAGGAGCCGGTGCTCGATGAGCAGCAGGCGGGAACCAATCCCAAGAATGTCGGCGGCTCGGGAGCACCGAAGGTGAGCGGCCCGTCGGGGGTCGACAAGAATTAGCAGCCGGCGAAGCGGCCCGAAGCGATGAGCAACGCCGCGCGCGCCTGACGACTATTCGGGTGGCCCGGTCCGAACCCGCTCGGGAGCCGGGTGCTCCTCGTAATAGCGAGTGACATAGTCCCAGGCTTCGCCGGCATCCTCGCACCAGTGGAAGATGTCGAGGTCGTGGGGCGCGATCACGCCCTCGTCGACCAGCGCCTGGAAGTCGACCACCTTGGACCAGAACTCGCGGCCGAACAGCAGAATCGGCAGCGGTCGTACCTTGCCGGTCTGGATCAGGGTCAGGAGCTCGAACATCTCGTCGAACGTGCCGAAACCGCCGGGAAATACCGCGACCGCACGTGCGCGGAGCAGGAAGTGCATCTTCCTCAGCGCGAAATAATGGAACTGGAAACTCAGTTCCGGGGTCACGTAGCGGTTGGGCAATTGCTCGTGGGGGAGGACGATGTTGAAGCCGATCGTCTCGCGCCCCTCGTCGACGGCGCCGCGGTTGGCCGCTTCCATGATCGCCGGTCCGCCGCCCGAGCAGACGACGAAATTGCGCCAGCCGTCGGCGTCGGGCGGAGTCCGGCTGGCGAGCCGGGCGAGATCGTAGGCAACGTCGTAGTAACGCGACTTGGCCTTGAGCCGCTCGGCGACCGCGCGCTGCTGGTCGTCGGTCGCGGCCGCGACCAGCGCGTCGGCCATGTCGGGAGCCGGGATTCGCGCCGACCCGTAGAACACCAGCATCGAGCGGATTTTCGCCTCGTCGAGCAGCAGCTCGGGTTTCAGCAGCTCGAGCTGGAAGCGGACCGGGCGGAGGTCGGGCCGAAGCAGGAAGTCGGTATCCTGGAAAGCGAGCTTGTAGGCGTCGCTTTCGGTCTGCGGACTGGACGGCACATGCTTGGCGGATTGCGCATCGACCTTGGAGGTCGGGAAAATGCGCTCGGGTGGGACAGCTTCGGTCATTGCCCAGCGTCTAGCCGAGCCGCGCACATTCCCCAACAGCCCCGCCGCAAGCCATTCAGGCCGCTGGTTTTCAGTACACCCGAGCCTTGGGCTCGATGTACGCGATGTCGTCGGTGAGCGTGAACTCGTGGACCGGGCGGTAGTCGACTCGAACGCTCCCGCCCCTGCCGCCCCAGCCTTCGAACCAGGCGACCGTGTGCTTCATCCAGTTCTCGTCGTCGCGCTCGGGGTAGTCCTCGCGCATGTGGGCGCCGCGGCTTTCCTTTCGGTTGGCCGCGCAATGCATGGTCACCACCGCCTGGGCGAGGAGATTGTCGAGCTCGAGAGTCTCGACCAGGTCGCTGTTCCAGACGAGGCTACGGTCGGTGACGTGGACATCGGCCATGCGGGCGAACACCTGGTCGATCCTTGCCATGCCCCCGGCGAGCGTCGCTTCGGTTCGGAACACCGAGCAATCGGCCTGCATGGTACGCTGCATCTGCTCGCGGATCGCCGCGGTCGGGCTGCCGCTGTCGGCATTGCGGAAGCGGTCGAGGCGTTCGAGCGACAGCTCGCCGGCCTCCTTGGGCAGCCGATCGCGAAGCGCTCCGGGCTTGATCACCTCGCCGAGCCGGTGGCCCGCGGCGCGGCCGAACACGACCAGGTCGATCAGGCTGTTCGAGCCCAGCCGGTTGGCGCCGTGGACGCTGACGCAGGCCGCCTCCCCGACCGCGAACAGGCCCGGGACGATCGCCTCGGGATTGCCGTCCCGAAGGGTGACGACCTCGCCGTGATAATTGGTCGGGATCCCGCCCATGTTGTAGTGGACGGTCGGCACCACCGGGATTGGCTGGCGGGTCAGATCGACCCCGGCGAAGGTCATCGCCGTCTCAGTGATCCCCGGCAGCCGCAACGCGAGCACCTTCGCATCGATATGATCGAGGTGGAGGAAGATATGGTCCTTGTGCTCGCCGACGCCGCGACCCTCGCGGATCTCCATCGCCATCGAGCGTGAGACGACGTCGCGCGACGCGAGGTCCTTGGCCGACGGAGCGTAGCGCTCCATGAAACGCTCGCCCTCGCTGTTGGTGAGATAGCCGCCTTCGCCGCGAGCGCCTTCGGTAATCAATACCCCGACGCCGTAGACGCCGGTCGGGTGGAACTGGACGAACTCCATGTCCTGCAGCGGAAGCCCGGCTCGGAGCACCATCGCGTTGCCGTCGCCGGTGCAGGTATGCGCGGACGTGGCGGAGAAATAGCAGCGGCCGTAGCCGCCGGTCGCGAGCACCACCGCCTGCGCGCTGAAGCGATGCACCGAGCCGTCGTCGAGGCACAGAGCGACGACTCCGCGGCATTCGGGCGCATTGGCGCCATTGTCCATGATCAGGTCGAGCGCGAAATATTCGATGAAGAAGTCGGCGTCGTATTTGAGGCTCTGCTGGTAGAGCGTGTGGAGCATCGCATGGCCGGTTCGGTCCGCTGCGGCGCAGGTGCGCTGAGCGGCCGGGCCCTCACCCATGTTCTGGGTCATTCCGCCAAACGCGCGCTGGTAGATGCGGCCGTCCGCGGTGCGGCTGAACGGCAGCCCGGCATGCTCGAGCTCGTAGACCGCGGCCGGCGCCTCGCGGCACAGATATTCGATCGCGTCCTGGTCGCCGAGCCAGTCGGAGCCCTTGACCGTATCGTACATGTGCCAGGTCCAGTGGTCCGGCCCCATGTTGCCGAGACTGGCGGCGATCCCGCCCTGCGCTGCGACCGTGTGGCTGCGGGTCGGGAAGACCTTGGTGACGCAGGCGGTCTTCAGGCCCCTCTCGGCCGCGCCCATTGTCGCCCGAAGACCCGCCCCGCCGGCGCCGACCACGACCACGTCATAGACATGGTCGATGACCTGGTACTTGCTCAAGCCGCTCCCCCGAACGCGATTCGGCCGAGCGCGAACAAAGCGAGTGACGCGCCGCCGACGGCGAGAAACAACAGCAGGGTGTTGAGCGCGAAGCGATTGCCCTCATCGTGCACATAATCGTCGACGATCACCTTCATCCCGTCGAGAGCGTGGACGAAGGAGGCGATCACGAACAGCGCCATCGGCACGGCTCCGGTCGGTGTTGCAAGCCATTCGGCGAGCGTGCGCTGGTCGAGCGAGGGCAGGAAGAACAAGGATGCGATCAGCCAGGACTCGAGCAGCAGCAGCGCGGCGCTGGTTACCCGTTCGGCAAGCCAATGCTCGCCGCCCTCGCGCGCAGATCCGAGACCGCGGACCTTGCCCAATGGTGTCGTGCTTTCGCCGACGCTCACAGCAGGCCTCCCAGCACCGGCACCCAGATGGCGAGGGTCAGCACCAGCGAGCCGACCAGCGTCAACACCGCGAACCGCTTGTTGGTGTCGAGCTCGAACGCAGCGCCGGTGTCCATCACCAGATGGCGGACGCCCGACAACAGATGCTGGAAAAACGCCCAGGTCAGTCCGACGAGAACCACCAGGCCGACCGGATGCGTCACAGCCTTGGTGAAATCGGCATAAGCGTCGGCGCCGGCGGCGATCGCCATCAGCCACCAGGTCAGAACCGCGAGCCCCGCCACGGCGAGCGCTCCGCCGGTCATTCGGTGGAGGATCGAGACCAGCATATGCGGCCCCCAGCGCCAGACGGTCAGATGAGGCGACATTGGCCGCGAGGAGGGCCGGGAATGTTCGGTGGCCATTGGGCGGGGCCTTTCTGAGCTCGGCTTGACCGGCCGGCAAACGGGGCGCGCCGGCCGAGGACCGCTTAGGGCTCCGCCCGCAGCGAGGCAAGAATGCTGCTCGCCTAACCCGGTCTTAACCATTTCAGGGGCACAACGCGGGCTCGATCAAAGTTTGGCGCCAAGTGAATGACGGAGACCCACGAATGAGCGGCGACATTGGACATCTGCAGCGGCTGACCAACGAGCAGGTGGCGGCGCGCATCGCCTCCTACGGCGACGACGGCCGCTTCGAGGCTTCGCTGCGCCAACTGTGGGACGATGCCGGACCGGTCATCGAGGCCGCTGCGCGCACCCACTTCGGCGACGATGTCGGATGCCTGGGCGCCAGGTATTTCACCCAGCCGGTCGACGAAGCATGGGTCCGCTCGGTCGCCGACCAGGGCCTGAAAATGTTCGCGGCCAAGCGCAGCGTTCCGGAGTTCACCGTCGCCCGCGCCCGCATGGTCCGCGACGTGGTTCGCGGGTTCGACGACTGCTTCGCCGGCCGCGCCGACGGCCGCATCGCGGCGATCGACACTTTCCACCGCATGATGAGCTTCAGCCTCGACATCATCCTCGCCCAGATCGCGCTGCTCGAGGCCAACGAAGCCGCCGACCAGCGCGGCCGCCAGAGCGAGCAGTTCGAGCGCCGCGTCGCCGACCTCGTCCGCGCCAGCACCGAGCAGTCGAAGGCGCTGACCGACCGCACCCGCGCAACCGCCGCTTCGGCCCGCGGGATGCTCGGCAAGACCAGCGAAGTCGCCGCTGCCGCCGAGCAGTCGGCGGTGGCGATGCGCGAGGCCGCGCAGACCGCCGCCGGACTGATCCGAGCGATCGAGGACGCGCGCACCGAGGTCGAGACCGCTGCAGACGTGGCGATTCGCGCCGGCGGGCAGGCCGAGCAAGCGGTCAAGGTGAGCCAGGCGCTGTCGAGCCACGTCGAAGCGATCGAATCGATCCTCAGCCTGATCCGCGACATCGCCGGCCAGACCAACTTGCTCGCCCTCAACGCGACCATCGAGGCGGCCCGCGCGGGCGATGCCGGCCGCGGCTTCGCGGTCGTTGCCCAGGAAGTGAAGAGCCTCGCCTCGCAGACCGCTCGGGCGACCGACGACATTACCAACAAGATCACCGCGATCCAGCAGGCGACCCGCCAGACCGTCGAGGCCAACAGCTCGATCCAGGGCACGGTCGAAGAGGTGCAGACCTCCGCCGACCGGATCCGCGAAGCGATGGAGCTTCAGGCGCAGACGGTGACCATGATCACCGCCGCCGTCGACGAAACCGCGCTTGCCGCCGATTCAATGAGCTCGACGATCGCCGCCATCCGCTCCGACACCGAGAATGTCGCCAAGGACATCGACGAGGTGGAGCACGGCTTCGGCCGCTTCAGCGAGCAGATCTCGGACTTCAAGTCGACGACCAAGGAGTTCGTCAGCGGCATCGCCGCCTGATCTTTCCCCGGCCGCGGAGCGCGGCTAGTCGGGGCGAATGAACATTCTTGTCACCGGAGCGAGCCGCGGCATCGGCGCGGCCGCGTACCACCTCCTCCGCTCGACCGGCCACGAAGTTATTGGTCATTCGACTCGCGGCACCGACGAGCTGGTCGCGGGCGATCTCGCCGATCCGGAGGCTCCGCGGTCGTTGTGGGGGTCCGCGCTGAAACGATTCGGCGGCCAAGTCGACGCGCTTGTCAATAACGCCGGGATCTACGAGGCAGTCGCCGACGATGCTCCAGACGAGGAATGGCACTCCGCCTGGGAGCGCACCCTCACCATCAACCTCCAGGCAGCGGCCGACCTCAGCCGGTATGCGATCGGCCACTTCCGCGACCGCGGAGGCGGCGGCAGGATCGTCAACGTCGCCAGCCGCGCAGCCTACCGCGGCGATTCGCCGCAGCACTGGCATTATGCGGCCTCGAAGGCGGCGCTGATCGCCATGACCAAGACCATCGCCCGCGGCTATGCGGCCGAGCAGATCCTCGCATTCGCGGTCTGCCCCGGGTTCACCGTGTCCGAAATGACCGACGAATATCTGGCCGGCCGCGGCGGCGCGCAGATCGTCGCCGACATTCCGCTGGGCCGAGTCGCGACGACCGACGAGGTCGCCGAGGCCATTCGCTGGCTGGCGGTCGCTGCGCCGGCGTCGGCGACCGGCACGGTGGTCGATGTCAACGGTGCCAGCTACGTCCGATGAGCTGGCGGGCGACCCTGCCGTGCACGCGCGTCCAGGCGGAATCGCTGCCCGACCCTCATGAGCTGATGCCGATGGGGGACTCGCAGCCGGTGCTGGTCGCCGACGAGCCGGACCCCGACCGGCCCAATGAATGGCTGCTGCACGCTTATTTCGACAAGCAACCGTCGGCGGAGGTGCTGGAAGCGCTCGCGCGCCTGGGATGCGGCGCGGCCAAGGTCGAGCAGCTCGGCGAGGACGACTGGGTGGAGATGAGCCAGTCCGGGCTGCAGCCGATCCGGGCCGGCCGCTTTGTCGTCCATACTCCGACCCACCGCGGCGCCGCTCCGACCGGCAGCACGGCCTTCGAGATCGACGCCAGCCTCGCCTTCGGCACCGGCCAGCATGCGACCACCTCGGGCTGCCTCGAGGCGCTCGACAAGCTTGAGAGCGACGGGCGCCATTTCGCCAACATCGCCGACGTCGGCACCGGTACCGGCCTGCTTGCATTCGCCGCGCTGGCGCTGTGGCCCGCAGCGCGCTGCATCGCGACCGACATCGATTCCGTCGCGATCGAAGTTGCGCGCGACAACGCGGCGATCAACGGCATCAAGCTCGGGCACGGAACCGGCGAACTGCTGCTGGCCGTCGCGGACGGCATGGAATCGCCGCTGGTCGCCGCGCGCGCGCCCTTCGACCTGATCATCGGCAACATTCTCGCCGGCCCGTTGATCGAGCTCGCGCCCGACTTCGCCGGAGCGCTGTTGGATGAAGGCACCGTCATCCTCGCCGGGCTGCTCGACACCCAGGCGGACGCGGTCATCCGCGCCTATGACGAGTGCGGCTTCAGCCTCGCTGACCGCCGTCCTGGGGAATGGCCGGTGCTGACCCTGGCGAAGGCTCGCTCGAAACTCCCAACTGGCTCATCATGAACGCGTAATATTCTGCGATCGAACGGTAACGCCGGAAGCGCCCTGACTTGCCGCCATGGCCGGCTTCCATGTTGACCCGAAACAGCAGCGGGTTGCGGTCGGTCTTGGTTGCCCGCAGGCGAGCGACATATTTCGCCGGCTCATAGTACTGCACCTGGCTGTCCCACAGCCCGGTGCCAACGAACATCGCAGGATAAGCCTGTGGGCGGATCTGATCGTACGGCGAATAGGAGAGCATATAATCGTAGAACTGCCGCTCAGCGGGATTTCCCCATTCGTCATACTCGTTGGTGGTAAGCGGAATCGACGCATCGAGCATGGTCGTCACCACATCGACGAACGGCACGTGCGAGATGATCACGCGATAGTCTTGCGGAGCCATATTCGCGACCGCGCCCACCAGCAGGCCCCCGGCGCTTCCGCCCTGCGCCGCTACCCGGTTCTTCGCGGCATAGCCCTGGCTGGTCAGGAAGCGCGTCGCGTCGATGAAGTCGGTGAAACTGTTTTTCTTGTTCAGCAGGCGTCCCTGGTCGTACCAGGCGCGGCCCATTTCCTGTCCGCCGCGGATATGCGCGATCGCATAGACCATGCCGCGGTCGAGTAGGCTCGGGATTTGCGGCTGCCACGCCGGGTCGGTCGAGTAGCCGTAGCTGCCGTAGCCATATTGGAGCATCGCCGCGGTTCCATCGCGCGTGAAGCCCTTGCGATAGACAAGCGACACCGGCACCTTGGTGCCGTCGCGCGCGGGCGCCCACACCCGCTCGGTCACATAGTTGGCCGGATCATAATTCGGTGACGGGGTGCGTTTGAGGATCGTGCGGACGCCGGTCCGCGAATCCACTTCGTAGGTAATCTTGGGAGTCGTCAGCGAGTCATAGGTGTAGCGGAGCTTTGTGCTTGCGACTTCGAGATTGTCGCCGAGGCTCATCGTGTAGGCGGGCTCCTCAGAACTGACGAGGCTGCTTGCGCCGCTGTTGGCGAGCAGCCGCAGGCGCTTGTTGCCGGCGGCGCGCTCCTCGATGCCGATGAAGCTGTTGAACGGCTGGAAACCCTCGATGAACACCTTGGGATCGTGCGGGACGAGGTCTGCCCAGGCGCTCCGGCCGCCGGCGTTCGCCGAGTCCCCTACCGTCATCAGCCGGTAATTGGGCGCGTTCCAATTGGTGCGGATCACCCAACGGTTGCCGACATGGTCGGCGGTGTAGAGGAAGTCGCGCTCACGCGGCGCCAGCACCGTGAACTCCCTGGGCCTGGAAGCACTCGTGCAGCGCTGCTCGTTGCTGACCGTGCCGCCGAGGAAAATGCAGATGAACTTGTCGTCGCTGGTGCGGCCGATGCCCATGTAGAAGCTGTCGTCTTTTTCTTCGTAGATCAGGCGATCGGCCGAAGCGGCGGTTCCAAGCACGTGTGCCTTCACCCGCTTGCTGAGCAGGGTCACCGGATCCTTTTCGACGTAATAGATGGTGCGATTGTCGTCCGCCCAGACGAGGTTCGGTTCGACGTTCTCGACGGTGTCGGGAAGGACCCTGCCGGTCGCGAGCTCCTTGACCTTCATCTTGTATTGCCGGCGGCCAACAAGGTCCTCGGCATAAGCGAGCAGGCGGTTGTCCTGGCTGACGGCCTAGTCGCTGATGGCGAAGAAGCCGTGCCCCTTGGCCATCGCCGGCTGATCGAGCATCACCTGCTCGCGCGCCTTCATGCTGCCCTTGCGGCGAGCGACCACCGGATAGTCGCCGCCGACCTCGTAGCGCGTGTAATAATAATACCCACGCTCGCGCACCGGGACGCTGGAATCGTCCTGCTTGATGCGGCCGACAATCTCCGAATACAGCTTGTCCTCGAGCGGCTTCAGCGGCGCCAGGACCGCGTCCGCATAGGCGTTTTCGGCACTGAGATAGGCGAGCATCTCCGGCTGCTTTCGAGCGTCGTCGCGCAGCCAATAATATTCGTCGTTGCGCTCGACCGGGCCTTTGACGGTGAACGGCTTCTTCGCGACCACCGGCGGTGTGGGCGCCGTCGGCGGCGCAGCTTGGGCGTGCAGCAGCGCTGGAGCGGCGGCAAGCACCAGCAGAATCATCAATCGTTTCATGATCCCTCCCGGGAACTCCAAAAATGTCCTCGCATGGCAATAGGGCTGTTCAGCAAGGTCAGCCAGCCTCGGCGACGATCCTCGCCCATTCGTCTTCGCCGATCACTGGAACTTTGAGCTCGGCGGCCTTCTTGAGCTTCGAGCCGGCGCCCGGGCCGGCGACGACCAGGTCGGTCTTCGCGCTGACCGAGCCGGCGGCGCGCGCTCCAAGTCGTTCGGCCTGGGCTTTAGCTTCGTCGCGGCTCATTGTCTCGAGGCTGCCGGTGAAGACGATGGTCTTGCCGCTCCATTCGGTCTGGCGGGCCTGCGAGACGAACGGCTGCGGCCGGACCTTGCTCAGCAGATCGTCGAGCACCTCGCGGTTGTGGGGTTCGTGGAAGAAGTCGACGAGAGCCTCGGCAACGACCGGGCCGACGCCCTCGACACAGGATAGCTCGGCCTGCGCACTGTCGCCGGTCGCCGCGTTTCGCAATGCCTCGACGGTGCCGAACGCGCGCATCAAATCCTTGGCCGTGACGATGCCCACATGGCGAATCCCGAGCGCGAACAGAAACCGCGCCGGGTCCGGCTCGCGCCGGGCCTCGATCGAGGCGAGGAGGTTGTCGACCGATTTCTCCTTCCATCCTTCGCGCTGGAGAAGCTCGGCGCGGTGCCGGTGAAGGCGGAAAATGTCGGCCGGCGATTGCAGCCAGCCCAGCTCGGCGAACTCGACGATCGTCTTCTCGCCAAGTCCGTCGATGTCGAGCGCTCCACGGCTGACGAAATGCTTCAAGCGCTCGATGCGCTGCGCGGGGCAGACGAGGCCGCCCGTACAGCGGACGTCGACCTCGCCCTCGGTCGAAACCGCCTCGCTGCCGCACTCGGGACAATGGTCGGGGAACAGGTAAGCCGGTCGCTTTTCCTTCGCGGTCAGATTCTCGATTACCTGCGGGATGACGTCGCCGGCGCGCTGGATCCGAATCCGGTCGCCGACCCTGAGCCCGAGCCGAGCGATCTCGTCGCGGTTGTGCAGGGTGACGTTGGCGACGATCACTCCGCCGACGCCAACTGGCTTCAGCCGACCGACCGGGGTCATCTTGCCGGTGCGGCCGACCTGGATGTCGATCGCCTCGAGCGTCGTCTCGGCTTTCTCGGCCGGGAATTTGTGCGCCAGCCCCCAGCGCGGCGCCCGCGCCACTTGGCCCAGCCGTTCCTGCCAGTCGAGGCGGTCGACCTTGTAGACAACTCCGTCGATGTCATACGGCAGGTCGGCGCGGCACGTTTCGATCGCCGCATAATGATCGAGCATTTCGTCGAACCCGCAGCAGCGCTTGAACAAGTCGCTGACCGGCAATCCCAGTCGGGCGATGGCCTGCATCGCTTCCAGCTGGGTCGCGGCCAGCGGCGCCGACAGCTCGCCCCAGCCGTGGGCGAGGAAGCGCAACGGGCGCGCCGCGGTGACGCCCGGATCCTTCTGGCGAAGCGAGCCCGCCGCGGCGTTGCGCGGGTTGGCGAAGATCTTGCCGCCCGCCGCTTGCTGCCGCTCGTTCAACGCCGCGAAATCCACCTTCGACATGTAAACCTCGCCGCGCAGCTCGAGCACGTCGGGAGCGCCGGCGATGCGCTGCGGGATGTCGCCGATGGTGCGCGCGTTGGCCGTCACGTCCTCGCCGACCGACCCGTCGCCGCGCGTTGCGGCAAGGACCAGCTCGCCTCCCTCGTAGCGCAGCGAGCAGGACAAGCCGTCGATCTTGGGCTCGGCGGTCACCGCCACTTGTTCGTCCGGCGACAGCGACAGGAAGCGGCGAATTCGAGCGACGAACTCGGCGACTGCTTCCGCCGAGAAGGCGTTTTCGAGGCTGAGCATCGGGCGTGCGTGGGCAACCTTGGCCAGGGCCGAGGTCGGCGCCGCCCCGAGCCGCCTCGAAGGCGAGTCGGCTCGGACCAGCTTGGGAAACTGCGCTTCGAGTGCGGCATTCTCGCGCACCAGCGCGTCATAATCCGAGTCGCTGATCTCCGGCTCGTCCTGGTCGTGATACAGGCGGTCGTGGCGGGCAATCGCCTCCGCCAGCCACGCCAGCCGCTCCGCCGCCTCGGCTTGGGTCAGTCCGGCCGCCATTTCAGCCGAACAATTCCTCGAGGAAGCTGATCAGCGAGGTCCACGACCGCTCGGCGGCGAGCTCGTTGTAGACGACGCCCGGCACCGCGCCCCTCGCGCCCGGGTTGGTGAAGCCGTGGGCGACATGGCCGAAGGCGTGGATCTGCCAGTCGGCCCCCGCCTCGGTCAGCTCCTGGCCGAGCGCGACGAGGGCCTCGGGCGGGGCCATCGGATCGTCCCAGCCGTGGAAGGCGAGCACCTTGGCCTTGATCGGCTGCGGCGGCAGGCCCGGCGGGTCGAGGAGGCCGTGGAAGCTGGCGACGCCGGCGATGTCGGCGCCGCTGCGCGCGAGGTCGAGCGCGCACTGGCCGCCGAAGCAATAGCCGATGGCGACGATCCGGTCGGCTTCGACGGCCTCGAGCTCGGTGACGGTTTCGAGGACGGCACGAAGCCTGTCGCGAAGGCTCGAGCGGTCATCGCGCAGCCGTTTCAATTCTTTCATCATGACGTCGCGCGGCGCGCCGCGGAATTGCTTGCCGAACAGGTCGGCGACGAAGCCGGTGTAACCCAAATGGACGAGCTGCCGAGCGAAGCCGAGCTCGAGGTCGGACACGCCCATCACGGTGGGGAACAGGATCACGCCCGGTCGGCGAGCGCTGTCGCGGCGCGCCACCAGCACGCCCTCCAGTTCTTCGTCGCCGAACCGAAGCCCGACCGGCGTCTCGCGCGTCATGGGAGCTCCTTAGCCATCTCGGCGAGCTTGGCGACACTGTTCATGTTGCGGCTCGTTCCCGTCGCGGTGGCCGGGATGCGCAGCTTCGAGCGGCCGAGCAAGGTGCCGCGATAATCGGTGTAGATCTCGCGCTTGCCGAGCGCGAGCCGCTCGCCATCGAGCCCCTTGGCCGCGTCGAGCGCGTCCCTGGGCGGCGCATCGGGCAGGAAGGTGACCAACACTCGCCGGCCGGGCGCGTCCTTGAACGGATTGGCCTTGACGACCGCGGCCAGCTCAGCGGCGGTACGGACCATCACCGCGACGGGCTTGCCCATATGCTCGGCCAGGCGTTTCTCGAGCGCAGCCCGGACCGCCGCTTCGCTCTTGCCGCTGGTGAAGACGAGGTTGCCGCTGGCGATGAACGTTCGTGGGCTTGCGAAACCGAGGTCCTCGGCGATGCTTTTCAACTCGGCCATCGGCAGCTTGGACGTCCCGCCGACATTCACCGCGCGGAGCAGCGCGACGTAAGCCGTCACGCCGCCTCCAGCAGCCGGGCGGCCTGGGCGCGGGCCTCGTCGGTGACCAGCGCGCCCGACAGCATCCGGGCGATCTCCTCGCGCCGCTCGGATTCGTCGAGGCGGCGGACCAGCGTGCGGGCGCCCTCGGACCCGTGCGCTTTCTCGATCCGGTAATGGTGCGCGGCGCGCGCCGCGACCTGCGGCGAGTGAGTGACGACCAGCACCTGCGAATCCCGCGCGAGCCGGGCAAGGCGCTCGCCGATCGCGCTCGCCACCGCTCCGCCGACGCCGCGGTCGATCTCGTCGAAGATCATCGTCGAGGCGGTCCCGGCCTCGGCCAGCGCGACCTTGAGGGCGAGAATGAAGCGCGACAGCTCGCCGCCGCTGGCGATGCGGGTCAGCGGGCCGAACGGAGCGCCGGGGTTGGTCGAGACCTCGAATTCGACTCGATCGGTGCCCGACGGGCCGGCCTCGGTTGGTGCAATCGCGGTTCGGAAGCGCGCGGAATCGAGCTTCAATGGGGCGAGCTCCCCCGCCACCGCTGCGTCCAGAGCCTTGGCTCCCGCCTGCCGCGCCGAGCTCAGGGCTTCGGCCGCTTGCGAATAGGCCGCGCGTGCCGCGAGCAGCTCGGAATCGAGCCGGGCGATGCGCTCGCCGCCTTGCTCGATCAGCGCCAGCTGGCCGCGCATCTGCTCGCCGAGCGCATTCAGAGCGTCGGCCTCGACCCGGTGCTTGCGGGCGAGTGCGCGGATCTCGAACAGCCGCGCTTCGACCGCTTCCAGCCGCGCCGGATCGAACGCCAGCGCATCGGCCGCGCGGGCGATCCGGTCCTCGCCCTCGCAGGCCTCGATCAGCGCCCGGTCGAGCGACGCCAGCGCTTCGGCGAGCAGCGGATGGTCGGCGGCGCCACGCTCGATCCGCCGGGCCGCCAGCCGCAGTTTCGCCAAGGCGCCGTCCGAGCCGCCGAGCAGTTCGTCGAGGCCGCTCAGCGCTTCCCCCGCCTTGGCCCCGGCCTGCATCGCCGATCGCTCTTCGGCCAGCCTGGTTTCTTCGCCAGCTTGGGGGGCCAGCACCTCGATCTCCGCCGACGCATGGCTCAGCCAGTCGCGGTCGCGCTCGGATTCGGCGGCGTCGGCCCGCGCTTGGCCGAGCTCGCGCTCGATCCGGGTGACCTCGGCCCAGGCGGCGGCGACCCGGCCGGTGTCGATCCTGCGGAACGCATCGAGCAATTGCCGGTGGCCCTTGGGGTTGAGCAGGCCGCGGTCGTCATGCTGGCCGTGGACCTCGATGCTGACCGCGGCGATATCGCGCAGCACCGCGGCCGAGACCGGAGTCCCGCCGGCGAACGCCCGGCTGCCGCCGTCGGCTTTCAGCGTCCGCCGAAGCAGCAGCGGCTCGCCGGCCTCGGTTTCAACACCGAGCTCGACGAGCAAAGCGTGGACCGAATGCCCGCTCGGCATGTCCAGCTCGGCTGAGACCGACGCCGTATCGCGGCCGTGGCGAACGAGGCCGGCGTCGGCGCGCAGGCCGAGCGCCAGCCCCAATGCGTCGAGCAGGATCGACTTGCCGGCGCCGGTCTCGCCGGTGAGGACTCCAAGGCCAGGTTCGAACTCGAGCTCGAGCCGGTCGACCAGAACGACGTCCCGGATGGCGAGCTGCCTCAGCACGGCTTCGACCCACCCGCCATGTTTGTCAGCTGCGCCGGGTCTGGCCCCGCGGCTCTTTGTAGTAAATCAGCCGGTAGGCGCGGTGGTACCAGACGCTGTCCGGATAATTGGCGCCGAGGACGACCGCGGCTTTCCGAGCCTCGACCGGGATCCCGAGCGCCAGGTAGGATTCGACCAGCCGGTGGAGCGCTTCGGGCGTGTGGCTGGTGGTCTGGTACTTCTCGATCACGGTGCGGAACCGGTTGGTCGCGGCGAGCCAGTTGCCGGACCGCTGGTAGAAGCGCCCGATCTCCATCTCCTTGCCGGCGAGATGGTCGTTGATCAGGTCGAGCTTGACCCGAGCGTCGGCGGCGTAGCGGCTCTCGGGATAGCGGCGAACGAGCTCACCGAAGGCGTCGGCCGCCTGCTGGGTGATGCGCTGGTCGCGGGTTACGTCCTCCATCTGCTGATAATGGCTCATCGCCACCAGATAGTGGGCGTAGGGCGCTTCCCTGTTGCCGGGATGGATGGTGAGGAAGCGCCGGGCCGAGCTGATCGCCTCGGGATATTTGCGCGCCAGATAGTAGCTGAAGGCGCTCATCAGCTGGGCTCGCCGCGCCCACACCGAATAGGGGTGCTGGCGCTCGACCTCGTCGAAGAGCTTGGCCGACTCCTCGTACTGGCCCTGGTCCATGCGCTGCTTGGCGAGCGCATAGAGCGTGTTGACGTCGCGGGCGATATAGGCGGTGTCGGCGGCGGACTTGTTGCGGGCGCAGCCGGCGATGGGAAGGACGAGCGCGCAGGCGATCAGCGCCGCAGCGCTACGATGGAATGTGGACATGGCAACCTCATTAGCGTGGCCCCCGGCGAAGGCCAAGCGGCGAGATGGCAAGCCGGCGATGAACCCCGAATGTCTCTTGGCGAAATCTCGCAGGAAGCCCCCTAGCCACCGCTCCCAGGGGAGTAGGCCTGCGGTCAGCCCCCGGAACGCCGATCGCAAATCAGGCGCGGCGTCCTAGCGCGCCGCGAGCTCGTAATCCGCGGCTCCATCGAGGTCGTAGACGTCGTCGGTGAAGGTCAGCCGAGCGCCATCCGACCGGACCGTCAGATAGGTGAGGAACACCGGGACGCCCTGAGCGAGCTGGACGTGCTGCTCGGGCGCCGACGAGGGCGCCACCGGGGAGCGGCCGAGCAGCCAGCGGGCGAAACGCGGCGCGTCCTCGAGCCGGACGCAGCCGTTGCTCAAGGTCCGCTTGCTGGCGTTGAACAGCTCCTTCTGCGGCGTGTCGTGGAGGTAGATGCCGACCGGGTTGGCGAAGGAGAATTTGAAATCGCCCATGGAATTGGCCGGACCGGGCTTCTGGCGCACCCGGATTCGCTCGCGGCCCGCCGCCACGGCCTTCCAGTCGATCTTCTCCGGCGCCAGGCGCGGCGCATTGTCAGCCCAGTTGAGGACGACCTCATAGCCGCGCGCCTGCAAGTAGGACGTGCCCTGGTTCAGAACGTTGGGAGCGATCAGGCTCCGGACCAGATCGTCCGGCACGTTCCAGTAGGGATTGAAGGTCGCAAAGTGGATCATGCTGGCGATCATCGGCGTCTTCTGCTCGCGCTTGCCGACGATCACTTTCATCGAATCGCGCACCTGCCCGTCCTCGAACATGAAAAGCTGCTGCGAGGCGACGTCGACGACGACGTACCGGCCGCTCGACGGGAAGGCGCGGGCCCGCTCGAGGTTGGCCATCACCCGGCGGTCGAGAACGCCGCCGGTCATCTGCGCCAGGTTCCAGGCCGCGTCGCGAAGCTGGGCATAGACCGGATTGACGTCGGAGACGGAGCGCACATGGCTGACGAGATGAGGGGCGGACGCGGTTTCCCTGAGGATTGCGTCGACCGCGGTCGGACGGGCGATTTCGTCGGTCCCGTAGAGCACTCCGCGCGACGGGGAGCGGACCGCCTGGACGTAGCGCACCCACGCGGTCGACAGCAGGCGATCGGCGTGGAGCATCGCCGGCGGGCCGCCAAATTGCGCATTGCGGATCGCCTGCTGGAGGCCGGCGGCAAGTCGCGGCCCCTCGGCGAAGCCGTCGACCGTGGAGCGGTGAAGGATCGACAGGAACTGGGTCGCGGCGTCGCTGCGCGGCCCCGCCCGGAACCAGATCGGGGTGTTGCCGCGGTTCTCGTAGAACCGGATCACGGCGCCGGATGCCGGCACCGGCGGCGGGGTCAGCGCGGGCTGCCAGGGCGCCGGCTGCAACGGCGCCGGCTGCGCCCATGGCGTCCACTGCGCCGAAGCCGGCGCCGCAACGACCGCAGCCGCTAGAGCGACGGCAGCCAGGCCGGCGTGCGTTGACAGCAAGTTGGGACGAAACGGCACTGGCATCTCCTAAAACTGCCGGAACCCTGGTCGATAACAGCTTACCGTGAGATGAATCCGGAAACTGCCCACCCGAAAAGTACGACGGCCAGGGTCAGGGAAGCCGCCATCAGTGTCCAGCCGAGCGGCCGCAGCACCCGGCGCTCCCAGGCGGCCAGCGGCTTGTTCCGGCCCAGCCGGAGCATCACGAAACCGGCGAGGAAGCCGAACAGGAAGGCGGCGAAGGCTGGCCACATGAGGAGCGTCTAGCGCGGGAGGGCCGCTCGGGCATCGAATCTTCGGGTCCATGGCCCTGTCGCCGACAAACCGGGGCCGAGACGCTCAGGCTTCCTGCGGCTCGGGCTGGTTCTTCGCGTCGACCTGAAGGAAGCTGTCGGGCGCGAGGCCCAGCCAGATCAGCATCGGCGCCGAGATGTAGATCGACGAATAGGTGCCGATGAAGGTGCCGAGCAGGATCGCCAGGGTCAGCCCGAAGATCACGTCGGGGCCGAAGATCAGAAGCATCGCCAAAGCGAGCATGATCGACAGCGAGGTGACGATGGTGCGCGAAAGGGTCTCGTTGAGCGACAGGTTCAGGAGCGGGGCGATCCCCATCTTGCGGTATTTGCGCAGATTCTCCCGGATCCGGTCGTAGATCACCACCGTGTCGTTGAGCGAATAGCCGACGATGGCGAGAAAGGCGGCGACGATGTTGAGATCGACCTGCAGCTGGGTCAGCGCGAAAAAGCCGAAGATCAGGCTGACGTCGTGGAACAGGGTGACCAGGGCCCCGACCCCGAACTGCCATTCGAACCGGAACCAGATGTAGATCGCGATCCCCAGCATCGCCAGGGTGATCGCCAGCGCGCCGTCGAGGGCCAGCTCCTCGCTGACCTTGCCGGACACCGTCTCGACCGCATCGACGCGGGCGCCGGGATAACTTCGCTCGACCATGGCGCGAACCTGCGAGGCCGCCCGGTTGGCGGCCGCTTCGCCGCCCTCCGGCTTGGGCAGCCGGATCTGGTAGGTGGTCGGGCCGCCGGCTTCCTGGATGCTGGCATCGCCGAGGTTGAGGGATCCGACCCGGCTCCGCAGCTGATCGACGTCGATCGGCTGCGCGAAAGTCGTTCGGATCATCTGCCCGCCGACGAAATCGACCCCGAGGTTGAGGCCGCGGGCTCCGACCAGCACCAGGCTGGCGACGGTGACCAGCACCGAGATCACCAGGGCGACATTGCGCCACCCCATGAAGTCGAGATTGGTGTTGTCGGGAACGAGCTTCAGGAGCCGCATTGCATCACCTCAGATGTACAGCGCGCGGGGCCGCTTGCGCCTGACCCACAGCGCAACCAGCATTCGCGTGAAGTTGACGGCGGTGAACACCGAAGTGACGATTCCGATCATCAGGACGACCGCGAAGCCGCGGATCGGGCCGGAGCCGAAGTACCACATCAGCGCCGCCGCGATGACGTTGGTGATGTTGGCGTCGAAGATCGCGGTCGAGGCCTCCTTGTAGCCGGTCTCGATCGAATCGAGGATCTTGCGGCCGCGCCGCTGCTCCTCGCGGATGCGCTCGTTGATCAGCACGTTGGCGTCGACCGCCGCGCCGATGGTGAGAACGAAGCCGGCGATGCCGGGCAGCGTCAGCGCGGCTCCGAAGATCGCCATGATGCCCAGGATCATCAGCGCGTTCACCAGCAGCGCCGCGGTCGCATAGACCCCGAAGCGCCCGTAGGTGATGAGCATGAAGCCGATCACCGCCACCGTCGCGACGATGCTGGCGATGGTGCCCTTGCGGATGGAGTCCTTGCCGAGCTCGGGCCCGACGGTCCGCTCCTCGATCACGTTCAGCTTGACCGGCAGCTTGCCCGAGGCGAGCGACACGGCGAGCGCGTTGGCGCTCTCGACCGTGAAGCTGCCGCTGATCTGCGCCTGGCCGCCGAGGATCGGCTCGTTGATGTTGGGCGCCGACAGGATTTTCTCGTCGAGGATGATCGCGAACGGCTTGTTGACATTCTCTTGGGTGACCCGCCCGAAACGGCGAGCGCCGGAGCTGTTGAAAGTGATCGAGACGACCGGCTGACCGTCCTGGTCGAAGGTCTGCTTGGCGTCGACCAGCTGGTCGCCCGAGACCATCACCCGGCGCTTCACCGCCATCGCGCCGGTGCCGTCGGCGAGCGGCAGCACCTGGCTGCCGGCCGGGGCTCGGCCGGCCGCGACCTGGGCTTGGT
Source organism: Sphingomonas sp. (assembly GCF_013812825.1). Taxonomy (GTDB): domain Bacteria; phylum Pseudomonadota; class Alphaproteobacteria; order Sphingomonadales; family Sphingomonadaceae; genus Sphingomicrobium. The sequence goes on from NZ_JACCSU010000029.1 coordinate 22,915, forward strand.
CGGCGGTCAGGTCGACCAGCTTGAACTCGAGCCGCGCGGTCTGGCCGATCAGCTGCTTCAGCGCCTCGGGGTCCTCGACCCCAGGGACCTGGACGAGGATCCGCCGCTCGCCCTGGTTGATGACCGTGACTTCCTTGGTGCCCTGCGGGTCGATCCGGCGGCGGACGACGTCGCGCGCGACGGTCATCGCGTCGCGCAGCGCCTTGGCCGATCCGGACCGTGTCGGAGTCAGCACGATCCGAGTCGAATCGACGACGCTGACGTCCCAGTCGCGCGCTCCGGTGAGGGCGACCGGCTGGGTCAGAGCGCGCAGCCGCTCGACCGCGGCGTCGACCCGGGCCGGGTCGCGGACCATGAACGACAGCCGGCCACCGGTCGTCGAGATATCGCCGATCTCGATCCGCGGCTTGGCTCGGCGGAGCTCGGTCGAGACCGTATCCTCCATCGCCGCCAGCCGCTGCTTGGCGGCATCCTCCGCGTCCGCCTCGAGCAGCAATTGGCTCCCGCCCGACAGGTCGAGGCCGAGGCTGATCTGGGCGCTCGGCAGCCAGCCTGGCCATTTGTCGCTGAGCGGGGTGCCGGCGATCAGGCTCGGGATCGCGAACAATATTCCGATCGCGACGGTCAGCGAGACCGCCCAGATCTTCCAGCGGGGAAAGTCGAGCATTCCAGCGAGGCCTAGTCGTTGGCCGGCTTGCCGGGTTTGGTGACGACGTGGCTGAGCGTCGCCTTGACGATTCGGACCCGCGTTCCCTGCCCGATCTCGACCTCGACGTCGTCGTCCATCACCTTGGTGACGCGGCCGCGGATGCCGCCGCCGGTGATCACCTCATCGCCCTTCTTGACCGCCCCGATCGTCGCCTGATGCTGCTTCAGCCGCTTCTGCTGCGGGCGAATCATCAGCAAATAGAAAATGACGAAGATCAGCAGCCAGGGCAGAATTCCGAAAAGAATTGCCGAGGAATCGTTCGGCGATGCCGCGGTCATCAGGAGTGGCGTGGTCATAGGCGAGAACGATCTTTCCATTGGACCGGATGGTCGGGGCGACTGGATTCGAACCAGCGACCCCCACACCCCCAGTGTGATGCGCTACCAGGCTGCGCTACGCCCCGACCAGTTGCTGCGATAGGATGCCCCGAGGACATCGTCTTGCGGCGACGGCGCATCTAGTCAGGAGCGCCCGTCAAGGCAAGGTGCAAGCGGGAGGCCGAGTGGCTCGTCGAAGGCGAAAATCGAAGGGTTTCGGGCGCTGGGCGCGGCGGATTGTGCTGGGGATCGCGGCGGTCCCCGCACTGTATCTGCTCGCGGCGCTGCTGGGCTCGCTGATCCCGGTCAACCGCGGCTGGGAGGAAACCGACCGGGGCATCACCATCTATCTCGCCGACAACGGAATCCACGCCGACATCATCATGCCGGCCAGGCTTGGCACGCTGGACTGGGAACCGCTGGTGCCCAAGCGCCATTTCGCCGCGCCCGATCCACAGGCGCAATGGGTGGCGTTCGGGTCGGGCGAAGAGCGCGTCTATCTGGAAACTCCGCGCTGGCGCGACATCAAGCCCAGGACCGTCTGGTCGGCGCTCTCCGGCGGCAAGCGCGTGATGCACGTCGAGTGGGTCCGCGATCCGCGCTACGCCGCGCGCGAAATCCGCCTTCGCCCGCACGAATACCGCCGGCTGTGGGCGGCGATCCGCGCCGACTTCGAGCTCGATGCGCAAGGGCGCCCCCGGCACATCCACGCGCCCGGATACGGCTGCTGCGACGCTTTTTACTGGGCGACCGGCAAGGCGAGCGCGTTCCGCACCTGCAACAGCTGGGCGGCCAACCGCCTGCGCCTCGCCGGGGTCGAGACCAGCCTGTGGCCGCCGTTCGTCCAGGGGCTGCTGTGGCGGTACCGGAAGGCGGATCACAGCACGTAGCGGCTGAGGTCGGCGTTCTTGGCGATCCCCGACAGTTGCTTGTCGACGAACGCGGAGTCGATCATCAGGGTCTCGCCGCCCCGGTCCTCCGCCTCGAAGCTGATGTCCTCGAGCAGCTTCTCCATCACCGTCTGGAGGCGCCGAGCGCCGATGTTCTCGACCGCTTCGTTGACCTCGGCGGCGATTCGGGCGAGCGCTTCGATGCCATCATCGGCAAAGTTGACGGTCACGCCCTCGGTCGCCAGCAGCGCCTGATATTGCTCGGTCAGGCTGGCGCGCGTCGCCGACAGGATGCGGACGAAATCCTGCTGCGTCAGCGCCTTCAGCTCGACCCGGATCGGAAGCCGCCCCTGCAGCTCCGGAAGCAGGTCGGCGGGCTTGGCCATGTGGAACGCCCCCGAGGCGATGAACAGCATGTGGTCGGTTTTGATCGGCCCGTATTTCGTGGCGACCGTTGTCCCCTCGATCAGCGGCAGCAGGTCGCGCTGAACGCCCTCGCGCGACACCGAGCCGCCGCGAACGTCGCTGACCGCGATCTTGTCGATTTCGTCGAGGAAGACGATGCCATTGGACTCGGCGTCGGCGAGCGCCGCGCGATGGACGTCGTCGGGATCGAGTCTTCGGTCGGCCTCCTCCTCGGTCAGCCGGGCGAACGCGTCCGGCACTTTCAGCTTGCGGCGCTTGCCCGGAGCCTTGCCGAGCGCCTTGCCCATCATCTCGCTGATGTTGATCATCCCGGCCTGGCCGCCCATGCCGGGGATGTCGAACGGCATGCTCGGCGCTTCCTGGACCTCGATCTCGACCTCGGCGGCGTTGAGGCTGCCGTCGGCGAGGCGCTGGCGGAAGCTGGCGCGGGTCGCCTCGCTCGATCCCTTGCCAGTCAAGGCGTCCAGGAGCCGGTCCATGGCCGCTTCCTCGGCCGCCGCCTTGACCGCGTTGCGGCGCCGCTCGCGCTCGAGCCGAACCGCTTCCTCGACGAGGTCGCGGGCGATCTGCTCGACGTCGCGGCCGACATAGCCGACCTCGGTGAACTTGGTCGCCTCGACCTTGACGAAGGGAGCGTCGGCAAGCTTGGCCAAACGCCGGCTGATCTCGGTTTTGCCGCAGCCGGTCGGGCCGATCATCAGGATGTTCTTGGGAGTCACTTCCTCGCGCAGCTCGGGCGACAGCTGCTGGCGCCGCCAGCGATTGCGCAACGCGACCGCAACCGCTTTCTTGGCGTCGTCCTGGCCGACGATATGCTCGTCGAGCGCCGCGACGATCGCCTTGGGAGTCAGCGCATCCTTTGGCGGGATTTGGGTCGCCGCGCCAGCGACTGAGGCTTCGTAGTTCATTTCGCCAGGCAACATGGAGGCGCGGCGGGCCAGTTCAAGCGGTGCAGCGCAAGCCGGCCATCAGCCGACGGTGCGCTTCGACGATTCCTGACACCGTTTGGGGGTCGGGCACCGTCGACCACATGTTTCGCTCGAAAGTGCCGCCGAGAACGATGCCGTCGCCGCGCGGGAACATGTAGCCGCTCGGCAGAGTGTACGCATATTGCACCTCGGGCTGGGGTGCGAGCATCACGATCTGGCCGCGAACAGGGCCCAATTCCTGATCGCCGAACAGCTCGCGCGCGCCAAGCCCGGTGCAGTTGAACAGCAGCGGCTCGGCAAGCTCGGACAGTTCGGCCGGAGTGGTGAAACGGCGCATGCGAATGCTGCCGCCAGCGCGCAGGAAATCGGCGGCGAGCTCGGCCAGATAGCGTCCGACTTCGACGTACATGGTTCGATAGACTGCAAGGTCGCGGACTGAAAAAGGGTGGTCGCTCTGGGCAAGCAATCGAGAGCCGGGGAAATAGGGCGCGAGCCCAGGCGCCGCGAGCCGATCGGCCTCGGTGTATGTCGGCAGCCAGCGGATTCCGTAGCGCTGCTCGTCCATCGCTCGAAAGCGTTCCCAGCTCGCCGCCAGCGCCGCCTTGTACTGACTGCGCCATTCGGCCGTGACGGCGCTTTCGCGGTAATGGCCGGTCGGGCCCCACTGGCCGCCGGCAAGGTTCGACGTCGTGTTCATGGGTACTTCGGCGGTGTAGATGGTGACCGGAAATCCCGCCTCCTGCACCAAACGCGCGGTGGTCAGGCCCATCACGCCCGCGCCGATCACCGCCACGGGTCCGCTGTGCCCGGCGAGGCCCAGGCTCGTCGCGAGGCGCGAGGTCCCCCAGCTCAACGTGATGCCAGCCCCGCCGTGGCCGTAATTGTGGACCAGCGCCTTGTCGCTGAACCGATCGCGGCGCACCACGAAGCCGGCGGCGCGGTACGGCCGCAGGCAGCCATAGGCGCGGGTGATTTGCGCCGCATCCAGTTTGACCGGCGTCAGCGGCGTGCATTCGCCTTTCAGCCGGCGCCCGCTCGTCGCACAGCCCGAAAGCAGCGTTGCGGCGCCACCGGCCAGGAGCGCGCGTCTGTCCAGGTTGACAAGCATCGGCAAGCGCTTAGCCGCGCCCGCCGTCAGGCTTCAACCGTCTCGAGCGTGGCCGCCGTCGAAACGAAGAGCGGGCCGAGCGGCGGCTATTGCGTTGCGATCGTCGCCGTCGGAGCTTGATTGCCGGCATTGCCCCGGATGATGTTGTTGCCCAGCGAGGTGACGGTGCCGCTGCCGTTTTGCAGCGCTGCAACCGTGTTCCCGGTAATCGTGTTGCCGTAAAGGAAGACCGCCGGCGTCTGGCCCGGAGTGGCAAGGGTCACGCCAGCGGCATTGTTGGCCAGCAAGCTGTCGCTGATCGTCGCCGTGGCGGTCGACTGCTCGAGCCGGACGCCTGCCGCGTTGCGGTTATTGGTGAGCGCGGACCGGTGAATCGAGGCCGCGGTCAACTGCTGCAGGTTGATGGCCGCCAGCGCTCCCCTCGCGATGCGAACATTGTCGACAACGAGAATCACGTTGCCGGCGGGCGGTGCCGAATGGATCGCGTGGTTCTCCATGTTGTAGATCGAGGAGTTGGAAACGTTGACCCTGACGGCCGTGGTCGAGGTCTCGATCGTGATCGCGCGGCCGTTCGTCCCAGTGCCGGCGAAGTTCATGATGTTGACGTTGTCGATGTTCACCGCCGCCGCCTGAAGAATGCGAATGCCGTTGCCGAACGTGGCGTTGACGCCGTTGATCGACAGGTTGCGCAGATTGACCGTGATCCCCGCTCCGTTGATGGTGACTCCGTTCTGACCGGCCACCAGGATCGACGCATGCGGGCCGGCGCCGTCGATGGTGATCGACTTGGTGATCGTGACGGCGCCGAAGCCGCCCGAATCGAGCACATTGATCTCGCCGTTATTGGCGGTCTTCGAAATTGCTGCCGCGAAAGTCTTGCAGGGCGCGGTGCGGCTGCATGGATTGACGTCGTCGCCGACGCCCGAAACCCAGGTTCGAGTCGCCTGGGCGAAAGCCGGCGATGCCACCGCGAGGAGAATCGCGGCGATGCAGAGTTTGATGAAGCTGGTCATCATGCCCCCGTTTCCAGCCGCGCCCCGGGCGGGGAGCGGCGCTTAGCAAGACCCCGAGCAGTTCGCGCAGACTAATCGAGAATGGAGGCTCGCGGCAACGGCATTCAGGGCGCCGGAATCGTCACTCGCCGGGCCCGACCGTCTCGACGGTCAGGCGGTCGTTGGTGAACACGCAGACTTCGGCGGCGATCGCCATCGCCCGGCGAGCGAGCTTTTCCGGGTCGGGCTCATACTCGGCGAGCGCTCGGGCGGCGGCGAGCGCATAATTCCCGCCCGAGCCGATCGCGGCGATGGCATTGCCGTCCTCGGCCTCGGGCTCCAGCACATCGCCGGTGCCGGTCAGGATCAGCATCGAGCCGGCATCGGCGACGATCATCATCGCCTCGAGGTTGCGAAGATATTTGTCGGTACGCCAGTCCTTGGCGAGCTCGACCGCGGCGCGCATCAGCTGGCCTTGATACTGCTCGAGCTTGCGCTCCAGCCGCTCGAACAAGGTGAAGGCGTCGGCGGTCGCTCCGGCAAAGCCGCCGATCACCTTGTCGTACTCACCCAGCCGCCGGACCTTCTTCGCGTTCGGCTTGATGATGGTGTTGCCGAGGCTGACCTGGCCGTCACCGGCGATGACCGTCCGCCCGCCTTTCTTCACCCCGAGGATGGTTGTCCCGTGCCAGCTGTCCAAATGCCCGCTCCTTCGGTCAGCGATTTGGGATGCGAGGGCCGGGCTTGCAAGCGCGGCGCCTCAGCGCGAGTGCCGCAGCAGGAAAGCGCTGCTTTCGGCCAGCACCGGCGTTCGGCCGCGGAACGGCCGCGACAGCGAGGCGGCGAGGTCGACGTGGTTCGCGTTGGGATAGATGCGCAGCGTTACCGGCGCTCCGAGTTGGTTGAGGCGCCGCGCCAGCGAGTGGCTGTTGTGCGGAAGCACGATCCGGTCGGCCGCGCCGTGGGCGAGGAACATCGGCGGCGCGTCGGCGCGGGCGAAGCGGACCGGCTGGGTTTCGAGCGGCTGCTTCCAGGAACCGAAGGCGTTGCGGCCGCGCGCTTCGGTGAACGGGTAGAAATCGTACGGGCCGGACAGCAATGCCGCCGCCCGGACGATCTTGGGATCGACTCCGACCCGATCGAGGAAGCGGCGGTCGAACACCAGCATCGCCGCATTGTAAGCGCCCGCCGAATGGCCGGCGAGCGTGATCCGGCGGGGGTCGCCGCCGAAACGTTTGGCATTGTCGCGCGCCCATTTCACGGCGAGCGCCCCGTCCTCGACGAACGCCGGGAAGCGCACCGCCGGCACCAGCCGGTAATCGGGCACGACGGCGATGAAACCCTGCCCCGCGTAAGCGGCGCCGGCAAAGCCGTAATCGCCGCGCGATCCCTCGTTCCAGCCGCCGCCGTAGAAGAAGACCACGACTGGCAAAGGATCGGCCGTCTGGGGACTGGCGGAGCGCGCTCGCGGAGCCCAGACATCGAGCCGCTGGCGAGCGTCGCTGCCGTAGGCGAGTCCATTGCCGACCTTCCGGGCATCGGCGCTGGAGCTCACTCGGTCGAGGCCGGTCAGGAATCCCGCCGGCGTGCAGCCGGTCAGGGCCAGCATGGACGCCGCCAATGCCGAGCGGTTTCGAAGGCGGCGGCGCGGCTTGGCGATCGGGACGTGCTCGGTCATGCAATGCATCTGGGTGCCCGGCACGCGCACCGCAACTGTCGCGGCTAATTCGGCTGTTCGGGCTCCGCCGTCGTCGCGAGGCCCGCCTGCGCGTTCACCCATTTGATCAGCTCGTCGAGCTGGATGGCTTGCTCGGTCGCTAAAAGGCGGTCGGAGAAAGAAAATCCGTCTTCCTGGGCGGCACGACCAGCCGCGCCGGGGGCTGCGCCGGCGGCGGGCACAGCCGCTGCTCGGCGACCGCCGCCAGCGGCTGCGGCCGATCTTTGCTCGAGCTGCAGGCGGACAGCGCGAGCGCGAGCATCGGCCAGGCGTGCTTCAAGGTCATGGGTGGTCCTTTCAGAGATGGTGCGCTGCTTCGCGGCGACTCGGCCGGCGTGCGCCAGATCTTCCTTGCGCGCGGCTTCGGCGGCGGCTCGGTAGTTGGCGATGGTCTGGGCTCGCGAGCCTTGCTCGGCGAGATAGAGTTGCTCGTAGCGGCCGGATTGCTTGCGCCAGTGTCGCGCCTCGCTCGCCTTGACCACGAACAGCGTCAGCACGAGCATGGCGGCGGCGATGCCGATCATGCCCTGCAAATTGAGGAAGCGCGGGATCATCGCTTGGACTCCGGCGGACAATCGGCTTCGAGCGAGGCGCCGTCGCGGCCCGCAGCGACCTTGAAGCGGCCGACCGGGCCGCCGGCGAGCAGGCCGACGATCACCGCGATCATGGCGACGATGAACCCACCCAGCGACCAGCCGAAAATGGCGACGATGCTGTGCTCGACCCGAGCCGACCAGCCGCCCCACATCAGCAGCGCGACCAGGGCGACGGCCCCAACGCCGCAGAACATGCCGCCGGCGGCGGCCAGCAGGCCGTAGACCAGCCGCTGGCCTTCGGCGAAGGTAGCCGGAGGCGGAAGCCGGCTCATCGTGAATCGATCCGATTGGCGAGCCAGCCGTAAAGGAAGGCTTCGTTGGCGGGGCGCCGCTCGGCGAGGCGGATGTAGCGCTCGCCTTGCAGCGCCTCGAGCGCTCGCAGCAGCACCGTCTCGCCGCTGCGGCGGCCGCGTGCCCGGAGAAAGCCGTCGAGCGCCGCCAGGGTCCGCGGGCCCGCCCGGCCGTCGGGCACGAGGTCGGGGTAGTCCTTGCCATTGCGGTTGAGCGCGGTCAGCGCCCGCTGCAGAAAGGTGATGGCGACCGCCGGACCCATGTTGGCGCCCGTGTCGAACAGCTCCGTGGCGACCTTGGGTGCGCGCTTGGCGATTTCGTCGAAGCGCGGGCGAAGCCAGTACAATCGGCGGTAGATCGCCGCCGCCTCGTCGCGGGGAAGCATTGCCATCGCTCCGGAATAGCCGTGAGCGCGCGCCACCGCCTCGGTGATTCCGAAACGGGTCGGGCCACCGCGGTCGGCGGGATGGTTGACGAAGCCGCCCTCGCGCTCAATCAGTTCGTCGATCAGCCGGTCAGCGTCATCAACCGCTTCGCCCACTAATTATCCTCCCGCCGCTCATATTCTTCCGAGTCGCGGCTTTGTAACCAGATAGGTGGGTTGTAGGACAGCGAATTCGCCAAGCGCGCTCAAATGGATTGGAATTCCGGTGGTGGATGGCGGCGCCGGGATGACGCCGTCGGCCAACCGGGCTACGATTGCCGCCATGAAACTCGGCCTGCTTCCGGCGCTCGCCGCTGCCTTCGCCTTATCCTTCGCCTTCCCAGCCGCGGCCGAGCTGAGTCGGCCTGAGCTGGCGATGATCCAAACCGTCGACGCCGAGCAGGAGCGCACCGTCGCGATGCTTGGGCGATGGGTCGACCAGAACAGCGGGACGATGAACTTCGCCGGCGTCAAGGCGGTCGGCGACATGCTTCGCGCCGAACTGGAACCGCTCGGCTTCAAGGTCGAGTGGATCGACCTCAAGGCTGCCAACCGCGCGGGCCATCTCGTCGCCCGGCACAAGGGCAACGGCCGCGGCAAGCGGATGCTGCTGATCGGGCATCTCGACACGGTGTTCGAGCCGGACTCGCCGTTCCAGCGCTGGGTCCGCCGCGGCGACGAGGGCGAAGGCCCGGGCGCCGGGGATGACAAGGGCGGAATGGCGGTGATCGTCGCCGCCCTGCGCGCAATGAAAGCGGCAGGAACGCTCAAGAACGCGGACATCACCGTGTTCCTGACCGGCGACGAGGAGGATGCCGGGCCGGTCGAAATCGCCCGCCGCGATCTGGTGACGGCCGGCAAATGGGCCGACGTCGCGCTCGATTTCGAGGGGCTGGTCCAGGATCAGGGCCGCGACATGGGGTCGATCGCCCGGCGCAGCAGCGACGAGTGGACGATTACCGTCAAGGCGCGCGGCGGCCATTCGAGCGGCATCTTCACGGCCAATGCCGGTGCTGGAGCGATCTATGAGGTCGCGCGGATCATCGACAGCTTCCGGCGTGAGCTTCCGGAACCGAATTTGACCTTCAATGTCGGGCTCGTCGGAGGCGGCGACAGCGCCCAACTCGCCGCCGACCGGATTCGCATCGCGGCGACCGGGAAGACCAACATCATTGCCAGCGCGGCGGTGGCGCGCGGGGACCTGCGCGCGATCAGCCCCGAGCAGATCGCTCGCGCTCAGGAACGGATGCGGGCGATCGTCGCACGGCCGCTACCCGGGGCGACGGCGACGATCGAGTTCCTTGCCGACGGCTATCCGCCGATGGCGCCGACGGACGCCAATCGCGCGCTGCTGGCGCGGCTCAACCGGGTCAATCGCGACATCGGGCTTCCCGAGATGGGCGAGCTCGATCCGGTCAAGCGCGGCGCCGCCGACATCAGCTTTGTCGCCAAGGACGTCGACGGCCTGGCCGGTCTGGGACCGGCAAGCCGCGGCGATCATGCGCCGGGCGAGACGGTCAATATCCCGTCGATCTTCCGCCAGGCCAAGCGCGCGGCGATCCTGATGTCGCGACTGGCGCGGGAAAGGCGATGATCATCGCCCCAAGTCCGCGGCTTCAGCGGACGGTGAACCGGAAGCTGTCGCTGTGCGAGGTGCCCGCCACGGCCGCGCGCCAATTGACCGTGTAGGCGCCGGCTTGGAGGCCGGACAGCGGGATCGAATAACGCGCGACCTCGCCGACCGCGGTGACCATCATCGGCATGGTCAGTCCGTCGCTGCCGGTGACGGTCAGCTCGAGCAGTCTCGCGGGCGGAGAGAAGCGCAACTCGAGGGAGTCGACCGGGCCCACGACGGTTGAGCCGTGGGCCGGAGTCGAGCTTTGCAGGATCGACTGCGCCGTGGCGGCCGGGTCCGCGGGCGGCGCTTCAGCGCACGCGCCGAGCAACGCCATCGCAGCGAGCGCGAACCGGGCTTTTGCACGCAAGATCGCCATCGCTGAGTGCAACCGGCTCGCGCCGGGGTGGTTCCGCGCGGCTACTGATAGAGACCGTCGCGCAGATTGATCCCGTGCTCCAGCCAGACTGTCAGCGCGCACAGCATCTGCGACCGGCCGCGCTGTTGCTCTATTCGCGGGCGATGCAGAAGAAGGGGGTGCTTCGGTAAGCCGATTTACCGGCCTCCCGAGTTGCATCGGGGCCGCGACAGGCCCATTTTGCAGGCGATGGCAAAGCCTGACGAGGTGACACCGCCAGCCGTGGACTCGCCGCGGGGCTGGACTCGGATCGAGGATTATCTCGACCTTGCCCGGCTATGGCGCCGCGCGGGCGAGCGTCGCCGGCGCCGCCTCAAGCCGCGCACCGAGCTGTCGGCCCCGCGCCTGATGTCGCTGGGAATGCTGCCGTTCGTCCTGCTGTTCATGGCGATGGCCGTGCTCGCCTTCCTGATCATCATCGTCGCCATTCCGGGCAAGCGCTACCCCGAGCGCCTGCCGCAACCAGCGGAAGTCGGCACCGCACCGCCAGGCTGGATCGACGGCTAGATCAGCTCGCGTCTAGCAGCGCCAGCCGCCGCCCGACCACCATTGCCGCTGGCAGTCCTGGTTGTTCCGCACCCAGCGCGGGAGGCTTCGCTCGGGCCGCTCGTGCCACCAGTCGTTGTAGCTGTCGGGCCGCCACGCCGTGTCGCCCTGCCATTCGCGGTCGTCGAGGAAGACGAAGCCGTCGAGGTCGCGGTGCCGGCGCCAATCGTGGCGGTGGCGATGATGGCCGCGGCGGTCGCCGCGCCGCAAATCGCCGTCGAAACGGCCGGGCCCGCCGCGATGGACGGTGACTCCGGCGGGCGCGCCGAGCGTGAATTGCGGGCCGGCCGGGTCGATCGCCAAGGCCGGTGCGGCCGGGAGGGCAAGGGCGGCCAGCGGCGCCGCCAGGCCAAGCAACATCGTGCGCATGTCGCTCACTCCTTCCTGTTCCCCTCCGGACATCTAGCAAACGCCGGAGAAGTCGCGGCGTTGCATGCCGCCCGCTACCTCCACAGCTGCAGCGAGCGGATCGCGGCCGGGACCTGCGGATTGTCGTCGGTTCGCGAGATGATCCGCTCGACCATTCGCCAGCCGCGCCGCACGCGCCCCTTGCGCCACAGGTCGGTCACCCAGATCCGGCCGGACCAGTCGTGGCCGTCCATCGTCGCCTCGATCTCCGCCGCGGCGGCGAACAAAGCGATCGAGCCGATGCTGCGCGCGTAGAGGTCGCCGAAGCGGTAGGACTTGCACAAATAGCGGGTGGTCGCCGCCTCCAGCCAGCTCGGCGCATCGAGCAGGACCGGCGGTTTCGAACCGATCAGCATGACGAAGTTGCGCGCCGTCAACGACTTCAGCGCCCTGGAGTCGCGCCCGACCCAAGCGCGCATCCAGCGGTGCTCGTAGGTTTCGATGACGGGCAGCAGGTCGGCCATGGCGAACGGCGGCACTACAGCAGTCGGGTGGGGAGGCAAGTGCGCGGGGCAAGACATTCATTGCGCCGCGACCTCTCTGCCGACAGGATGGGCGGATGCCGGCCGGTCTTTCCCTCGCGATCGCACTGCTCGTCGGGGTCGCCGCTGCGGAACCCACGGACGCGGGGCCCGAACCCGGGCAAGCCGCGAACAATTCCCAGCCGGCTGCAAAGGCGGCCAACGGCTGCGGGCCCGCACCGGCAGCCATCGAGCCGGGCGAAATCTTCGTCTGCGCGCCGCGGCCGCAAGGGTACCGGATCGACCCCGACGTGCTCGAGGCGGACCGCGCCAAGCGCCGCGGCAAGCTCAAGCGGCCCGACCGAATGGTCGACAACAGCTGCGCCAGCGTCGGGCCGATGGGCTGCGCCGGAATGGGCGGCGCCGGGATCGACCTGCTCGGAGCGGCGATGGTCCTGGGCACGATGGCCACCAAGGCGATCCGCGGCGAGAATGTCGGCAAGATGTTCATCACCAGGCCCGAGCCGACCGAATATGAGCTGTACCAGGAGGCCAAGCGGGCGCGCGAGGCGAAGGAAGCCGAAGCGGCCGCGGCAGCGAAGGCGAAGGCGGCGCTGGACTCGAAGACCGAACCACAGCCCTGAATGGGCGCCCGAGCCGGCAACGCTTTGGAAATAACCGGGGCGTATCGTCGCTGGGATGGCCATCGCCCGATTCATCAAGCCGTGGACGCTCAAGCGCGACAAGAAGCGGCGGCGCCTGGCCGAGCTGCGCCAGCGCGACGGCGACAATTGCCGGCGCTGCCGGCGGCCGATGCGCTTCGACCTGCCGCCCGGCCATGACCAGGCGCCGACCCTCGAGCCGGTCGGCCCCAGGTCGAAAGACGCCGGCGGCGGGCTCGACACTTTGTGCCTGTGCCACGTCCGCTGCAATGGAGCGACGCTCGACAACACGGCCCAAGTGCAGGAACGGCTGCGCCGCCGGGCCGAAGAGGTCGCCGAAGAGAGCGTCCCCGAAGAGGCCGCCGCGCCCAAGAGGCGGGTCGCCGGCCGGCGCTAACCGGATCATAATTCCTTCGCTTTAGGTCGAGGCACCATGGCAAGTCCGCTGCAAACCGCGAAGCCGACCGTCAATCTGGCGTCGAACCTGGCGTCGGCGGGGCCGCGCGTGTCGCGAATCCGCCGCGATCCGCCGCCGCCGGTGAAGGAGAAGGTGGTCGTCGATTTCGAAGAGCGTGACCAGTGGGTGGTGATCGTCGGAGTGCTCGCCTTCGCGCTGGCGATCTTCGTCGTCATCCTCGCGTTCGGCAGCTACTCGAGCTGGTCGCCGCGGGAGTACAAGGTCGAGATGACGATCGCGGAGTAATTGGCGCGGCGGGGCGTCAGTGCGCCATTGGCAATCGCTTAAGTTCGCTATTGTCCCGTAGAACACGCCCATGTTTGTGACTTTAGCGGCCGGTCGAAGCTTTCGGGGCGATCGTGATCCACGACGAGAAAGAGCCTCAGCCGGCACGGCCTCCGGCAGCCGCTGCGCCGCTTCCGTGCTCACGACTGCCCCCGGCAGCCGCTGCGCCGGAAGTTCACTAAGTTCACTCCGCGACCGCGCGAGGAGCATCGGCCGAGGTGGCCGACTATGCACATGGATGATCGCCTCGGCGATCTGCTGTTTCGATGGCTTGCCCATGCTCGTTGATTCCTTCTGGTTCTTCTGCGATGCGCAGCATGAACCAAATGGGATGCTGTAGGACAGTTCTTTTTGCGGCGCGCTCGGCGCGTAGGCGAGCTTGGAGTGAATGAAGACTATCGCTGGATACCGAAGCGGTAGAGTTTCCCGATTACATCGTTCTGACGAATTGTTGATCCACAAAATCAAGTGTCACGCGCTGAAGCTTAGGTTCAACAGCTCGTCGATTGGCCTCGACCCACAACATCGCTTCGGCGGTTTCACGCGTGACCACTCCGTAGCCGGTGTAGTCTTGAATCTTCCCAGTCAGATGGGCCGCGGTCGTAAGAAGCGCGAGCAGAAATAACAACGCTGGCGCGGGGGACGGATAGGCAATTGTCAGTGCCAACAGAACCAAATCTATCATTATGGCACCGGCCAATACGAAGTGACCTGATCGGCGCCTTCTCTTCACTATCTCGCCGTTTGTGAAGGTGAGCAGCGCGTCAATCGCAATATCATCCTCATTCGTAAGCGAGGATAACTCTTCTTCCTTCTGGGAAACGCTCTCCTGAGCCTGTGAGACCTGGCTTTCGAGTACTGATGCCTGTAGCGCCGCCTCCCTCGCGAGCCTAGCCCGCTCAGCCTCGGCTTCCCTTCTCACCGCATCGAGGTTCGATTGAAATTCGGCAGCCTTCTCTGCGATGAGGCTTTCCCTCATGCTTTTCAGCACGTCGTCAAACATGGCCTCGTCCACTACCGATGCCGTATTCAACGTCTTTTGCATCAGGACCTGCGTGCTTCGATCAACCGTCAGCAGCAAGTCCAATTGTTCCGCCGTGTCAGGGCCACGGCGCTGCGCAATGTGTCGCGCTTTCTGGACCACGTCGGGTCGGAGCTGCAAAACTCGTTCGCAAGATGCCAGGAGCAGATGTAGTGGGATCGATTTTCGCTCCGAATCTTTCAATCCTGCTCGCAGCCAAATGGCGGTGGCCAATTGTCTTTGATGGACTACTGGCCCGATCGAATAGCGATTTATCTTGGCCTGATCGATTGCAACGCGTCGAGCGGCTCCGGTTAGGATAGCATTTCGGGTGACCAGCAGATGGCCACTCTCGAACAGGTCCGTCGTTTGCTTGCCTTGGCGCATTCGCATGATGTTGGTCACAACCAAGGCATCGTGCGCTCGGGGTATGTCTTCGATGTGCCATTGAATTTGAGAGTACAAATCCCGATAGCAATCTCGATCGAAGTACTTGTGATCATTAGGAAATTGATCGAGAGAGCGACTTACAACTTGAACACCTGCGCGCTCCAAGGCCACCACCGGTCGGGCTTGTACCTCTTGAACGTAATTTTCGAGAGTTTCGCGCTTCCTTATGGCGGTCGCTGTCGGCCCCGTTCGTTGCGGAGTGGGGCGGCGAAACAGCGCTCGAAGGTTGCGCTGTATCTCTGCAACTGAGTCATCAAAAATGCGAAGTGACCCGCCGAGAGATTTCACCCGATCAGTAATTAAGCGGATGTTCTGGTAGGCCTCTTTGCCCGAGATATTGAGCAGGTCCATAGCCACTGGCGCATCGAGGTAGAGCGCCAAAGTCGTGCGTTTAACTGCTGTCGTCGGGCGCGCAAAGTCTTCCGCGGCTTCAGCAAGCAATCCGACCTGGACAACATGGGCGAGGATTTCAATCAAAGGGGAACCCAATGAGTGGAGATGCTTCGTGAAGCTGGCGCAGACAAACTGTTCATCGGTATTGAAGCGGTTGTTCGCGCCTTCCTTTTCAACCGCGTCCGCAGCCTCGCCTGCATCCACGGTGCGTCGAAGCTGCTCAACATCATAGACATCTAAGGACACTACCCAGCGAAGCAGCAAACTGAGGAGATCTTCCCTGGTGCGCTGCCCGAAGAATAATGGCGACTGCTTCTCCGTGTATTCGCAGAACTCGTTTTCGAGTCTCTTCAGGTCCTCGGTAAGGCCTGAGTGGAAGGCGCCATCTGGCAGGTAGCAAGTCACCTGATAAACGGCGTTCTGGTCATTTGATTCGAGAGGCTCGACCCAGCCTTGGTCAATGAAGTGAGGGATTAGGCCTTCTACGACATCGCTGGATAGGTTCCACGCGTAGGCGTCATTTGCGGTTTCTGCGAGTTCGGCTGGATTGAGAGTTCGACCGTTCATAAATGCGAGGAGCGGATGAAAGAATGGGATCACCGCCCCTCGGATGTCCTCAGAACCGCTTCTAAGAGCTTCGATGACAGCGTAAGCTTTGAAGGTACGAGGACGTAACGTCGTCACAGGCTACTCCGCCGCAACCCCAGCCCTGGCAAACATGTCCTCACCCTCGCCAGCCGCATCCGCCGGCGCGTCATTCGCCGCGTCCGCTTTCGCCTTCTGCCTCCGGTCGAAATTGTCCCAGACATCATTCCAGCTCCCCCGCGTCGCCGCCTTTGAATACTCCGTCGCCCTCGTTTCGAAGAAGTTGGCGTGCTCGACCCCGTTCAACAGCGGGGCGAGCCAGGGGAGCGGGTGCTCGTCGACCATGTAGATCGGCGCAAAGCCCAGTTGGCCGAGGCGCCAGTCGGCGATGTAGCGGATGTACTTCTTGATCTCCTTGGGAGTCATTCCGGGCACCGGCCCCTGCTCGAACGCCAGGTCGATGAACGCGTCCTCGAGCCGGACAGTCTTCTGGCAGACGTCCATGATCTCGTCCTTGACCGACCTGGTCAGGCAGTCGCGTTCCTTCACGAAGGTGTGGAACAGCTTGATGATGCCCTCGCAGTGGAGCGATTCGTCGCGCACCGACCAGCTGACGATCTGGCCCATGCCCTTCATCTTGTTGAAGCGCGGGAAGTTCATCAGCATCGCGAAGCTGGCGAACAATTGCAGCCCCTCGGTGAAGCCGCCGAACA
>NZ_JACCSU010000037.1 GCF_013812825.1 Sphingomonas sp.
GACCTTGTCGCCCTCCTCGAGGAACTCGAAGACCTTCTTCATCTTCGTGTCATAGTCGTGGTCGTCGATGTTGGGACGCATCTTGATCTCCTTGATCTCCTGCGTCTTCTGCTTCTTGCGCTGCTCGCTGGCCTTTTTCTGGGCCTCATATTTGTAGCGGCCGATATCGAGGTATTTTGCCACCGGCGGGTCGGCGTTGGGAGAAATCTCGACGAGGTCGAGCCCGACCTCGGCGGCCTGCTCGATCGCTTCGCGGGTATACATTACCCCCAGGTTTTCGCCGTTTTCGTCGATCACCCGAACCTTGGGAGCGGTGATGAACTCGTTGTAGCGGGGGCCGGACATAGCCGGCGGCGTCTGCGGTCGGCGCGGATAGGGCGGGGGTATAGCTTGGTCTCCGTTGGGTTGTTCGACCGATGCGAGTTAGGCGGTTGGATCGGAGTTGGAAAGGCTCGCGCCGACGCCGAGTCGTTTTTGACTCCACCTGTGGCGATGCGGCGTCAGGGTTTTTGAGCGGGCGTTCAACGGCGCAAGTCGGGCGGCACGGCTTCGGCGGCGATCATCGCCACGGCTTCCTCGAGGCTCATCATCTGCTGGCGCTCCTCCGAGCCGAGCCGGCGAAGCGCGACGCTGCGCTCGTCGGCCTCGCGCTTGCCGACCACCAGCAGCAGCGGGACCTTGGCCAGGCTGTGCTCGCGCACCTTGTAGTTGATCGTCTCGTTGCGAAGGTCCGTCTCGACTCGCACGCCCGCTTCGCCAAGGTCGGCCGCGACCTCCTGGGCATAGCCATCGGCATCGGAAACGATGGTCGCGACCACCGCTTGGACCGGCGCCAGCCACAGCGGGAACTTGCCGGCGTGATGTTCGATGAGGATGCCGATGAAGCGCTCGAGCGAGCCGAGCACCGCCCGGTGGAGCATGACGGGCCGGTGCCTTTGCCCATCCTCGGCGATATAGGCTGCATCGAGCCGTTCCGGCAGCACATAGTCGAGCTGGAGCGTGCCGCACTGCCACGCCCGACCGATCGCGTCCGTCAAATGGAACTCAATCTTCGGGCCATAGAAGGCTCCCTCACCGGGCAACTCCTCGTAATCGAAGCGCTCGCCTGTGAGACCTGCCTGTCGCAGAGCCTCCCGGAGATCGTTCTCCGCGCGTTCCCACAAAGCATCATCGCCGGCACGAAGATCGGGCCGAAGCGCCAGCTTCACCGCATAGCTCTCGAACCCTAGTTCCCGGTACACGGTATCGAGCAGGGCACAGAAGGCCTTGGTCTCATCGACGATCTGGTCGTCCGTGCAAAAGATGTGGGCGTCGTCCTGCGTGAGCTGTCGAACCCGCATAATCCCGTGGAGAGCGCCGTGGGGCTCGTTCCGGTGGCAAGAGCCGAACTCGGCGAGCCGAAGCGGCAGGTCGCGGTAGGACTTAATCCCCTGGCGGAATACTTGTACATGCGCCGGACAGTTCATCGGCTTCAGCGCCATCAATCCCGCCGAGCCGCTTAGAACCGACTGGTCGCCCTCGCCCGTGCCCGGAACCTCGTCAGGCACGACGAACATGCTCTCGCGGAACTTCTCCCAGTGGCCCGACGTCTCCCAGACCTTAAGGTCCATGAGCTGCGGCGTCTTAATCTCCTGGTAGCCGGCCTTGTCGAGCCGCCGACGGAGATAGGCCTCGAGCTGGCGCCAAATGGTCCAGCCGTTGGGGTGCCAGAAGACCGACCCGTGGGCTTCGGCCTGGAGGTGGAACAGGTCCATCTCCTGGCCGATCTTGCGGTGATCGCGCTTGGCCGCTTCCTCGAGGCGGACGAGATAAGCGTCGAGCTGCTTCTTGTTGAGCCAGGCGGTGCCGTAGATCCGACTCAGCATCGGATTCCTCGGATCGCCGCGCCAATAGGCGCCCGAAACCCGGGTCAGCTTGAACGACAGCGGATCGAGCTTCCCGGTCGAGGCGAGGTGCGGGCCGCGGCACAGGTCCATCCACGCGCTGTCGCCTTCGCCCGAGCGGTACATGGTGATCGGCTCGCCCTCGGGCAGCTCCATCACCCATTCGGCCTTGAACGCCTCGCCGCTCTTCTCGAAATAGTCGCGCACCCGGTCGCGGGTCCACACCTCGCGGATGAGCGGCTCGTCGGCGGCGATGATCCGCCGCATCTCCTCCTCGATCGCCGGCAGGTCCTCCTCGGTAAAGGGGCCACGGTCGGGGGGCGGCGCGAAATCGTAATAGAAGCCGTCCTCGGTCGCCGGGCCGAACGTGATCTGAGTTCCCGGAAACAGGTTCTGGACCGCCTCGGCAAGCACGTGCGCAAAATCGTGCCGGACCAGCTCCAGCGCGTCCTTCTCGTCGCGCGAGGTCACCAGCTCGACGCGCGCATCGCCCTCGAGCGGCCGGTTGAGGTCGCGCAATTCGCCGTCGACCTTGGCCGCCAGCGCCGCCTTGGCGAGGCCCGGCCCGATCGCCGCCGCGACGTCGGCCGGGGTCGAGCCCTCGGGCATTTCCCGAACCGAGCCGTCGGGAAGCGCGATCTTGAACAGCGTGGTCATCGGACCGGCCATGTAGCGGCGCACAGCCACTGCCTCAACCGATTGCTTGCGGGCCGGGTAGTCAAGCACCATTGACATGACGCCGGATGAGAGTAAAGCTACCTTTACAAACGCGCGGAGGCTTGCCGCTTGGAAAACCGTCTGAAGTCGCTTCGCGCCGCGCGCAGTTGGAGCCAGGGCCACCTCGCTCACAAGCTCGAGGTGTCGCGTCAGAGCGTCAATGCGATCGAGACCGGTCGCTACGACCCGTCGCTACCGCTCGCCTTCCGGATCGCCGAGCTGTTCGATATGCCGATCGAGGAGGTCTTCGTCTCGCCGGCCCGGCGAAGCTCGAAAGCGATCTAGTCCGCAGCCGCCCTGGCCTGCGCCGCGTCGATCAGCGCTTCGGCGCGCACGAACAGCTCGGCGTCGACCATCGCTCCCGATGCCTGGGCGTTTTCGAGCACCTGCTCGGGGCGCGACGCGCCGATGATCGCCGAAGCGATTGGCCAGGTTCGACGTCCGGAAGACGTCGCGGTGATGCCCCCGGCATCACCTGCCTGGCCAATGGGCTCGCGCAGCACCCAGGCGAGCGCGAACTGCGGCAGAGTCAGGCCGGCCTGCTCGGCGATCGGCTTCAATTGCTGCACCGCGCGCAGCACGGCTGGCTGCATCAGCCGGTCCATCCATCCGCCCATCACGTCGTCCGCCGCGCGGGTTCCGGG
>NZ_JACCSU010000040.1 GCF_013812825.1 Sphingomonas sp.
CCGGGCCGAGCGCGATCTTTTCGATCCGCGCCTGCGCCGCTTTCAGCCGCGCCTCGCAATGGCGCTTCAATTTGTCGCCGCGCTGGTAAAGCTCGATCGACTCATCGAGCGGCGCCTGCCCCTGCTCTAGGCCGCGGACGATGCCTTCGAGCTCGGCCAGCGCCGCTTCGAAGCTCATGGTCTCGATGTCGCCCTGTTCCATTGGTCAGACCTTGGCCTCTCGGCGGTCTGGAATCAACGCTTGAACGGGTCCTTGATGCCGGGGAGGATCTCGTCCGACGTATCGGGCTCCCCCGCTTCGGCCGCGGCCAGCGCCGCTTCGGCGTCGCGCGCATGCTGGTCGCGCTCGGCGCGCAGCTCGTCGATCAGCGCCAGCCGGTCGCTGTCGAGCGTCGTGTCGACATAGGCCGGGGTGCCCGCCGCCTTGGCCGCCTTGGCGATCGCCGCATCGAGCTCGCGCTGGCTGGTCAGGCCGAGCGTCACCGGGTCCTTGGGCTGGATGTTGGCCATGTTCCAGTGGGTGCGCTCGCGGATCGCGGCGATGGTGGTGCGCGTCGTGCCGATCAGTTTGCCGATCTGGCCGTCGCTGACCTCCGGGTGGTTGCGGATGATCCACGCGATCCCGTCGGGCTTGTCCTGGCGCTTGCTGACCGGCGTGTAGCGCGGACCGCGGGTGCGGCGGACCGGGTCCGGCGCCTTGTGCATGGTCAGCCGACAGTCGGGGTCGGCCTGGCCCTTCTCGATCTCCTCGTGGGTCAGCTCCCCGGCGCGGACCGGGTCGCGCCCGGTCAGCTTGGTTGCCGCGGTATCGTCGGCGATCGCCTGCACCTCGAGGATGTGGAGGCCGCAGAAGTCGGCGATCTGCTCGAAAGTGAGCGAACTATTCTCGACCAGCCAGGAGGCGGTCGCATGCGGCATGAGGGGCTGCGCCACGGATTTTGAACTCCATTACAAACGAATAGGGCCGCCCCTCGCGGAGCGGCCATCGAACCGGCGGTTTAGTCCTGCGAAGCGCGCAGGGCAAGGATTCTCAAGCGCGCGCGCTCCCCGCTGCTTGCTCCTGAACCTTCACCGCCAGCACGATCTTGCCGACATGCTCGCCGGCCTCCATCCGAGCGTGCGCCTCGGCCGCCTTGTCGAGCGGAAAGACGCGGTCGATCACCGGCTTCAGGCGACCCCCTTCGGCATAGGCCCAGACCGTGTTGGCGATCTCGTCGGCGACCATGGTCTTGAACTCGACCGACCGCGGCCGAAGCGTCGACCCCGTCAAGGTCAACCGCCGGGCCATGATCTCGGGGATCACCAGCTCGGCCTTGGCCCCGCGCTGGAAGGCGATCGACACGTGCCGCCCGTCGTTGGCGAGCGCGGCGAGGTTGCGCGGCAGATAGTCGCCGCCCACCATGTCGAGCACGACCGCCACCCCGCGCCCGCCAGTCAGGCGCTTGGCCTCGGCGACGAAGTCCTGGGTCTTGTAATTGATCGCCGCCGCCGCGCCGATCTCCAGCGCCGCAGCGCATTTTTCATCCGATCCGCAGGTGACGATGACCTCGAGGCCGAACAGGCGCCCGAGCGCAATCGCCATGGTGCCGATGCCGCTGGTGCCGCCGTGGACCAGCACCCAGTCGCCATCGGCGGCAAAGCCGCGCTCGAACAAATTGACCCATACCGTGAACAAGGTCTCGGGCATCGCCGCCGCCTCGACCAGGCTCATCACTTCCGGCACCGGCAGGCAGGTTCCGGCCGGCGCCACGCAATATTCGGCGTAGCCGCCGCCGGCGACCAGCGCGCACACCGCCATGCCGGCTAGATTCTCGGCCCCTTCACCGGCTTCGACCACCGTTCCGGCGACCTCGAGGCCGAGGATGTCCGGGGCTCCAGGCGGCGGCGGATACAGGCCGCGCCGCTGGAGGATGTCGGGGCGGTTGACCCCCGCCGCCGCGACCTCGATCAGCACTTCGCCCGGGCCCGCCCGAGGCACCGGGCGCTCGGTGATCTGGAGATCTTCGGCACCGTCCGGCTGCGGCGCCACGACGGCCCTCATTCGGGAAGGGATTGCGCTGTTCACCTGGCGCGAGCTTATTGACACGCGCCCCGAGCGGGTCAACGATTTGCGCGCCATGGACCTCGACGAGCTGTTCCCCGACAAACCCGCCGATCCGCTGGCCGGCCTCATCCGCCAGGACCTCGATCCGCTGTCGATCGAGGAGCTCAACGAGCGAATCGCGATCCTCCAGGCCGAGATCGCCCGGGTCGAAGCGCATATCGAGCGCGTCAACCGCGACCGCTCGGCCGCCGAAGAGCTGTTCAAGCGATAATCCACCGAAAAGGGGGCGTTCACACTTGATTGAAGCGCCTCCCCGTATGACATTGGGGAGGAGCCCGACGGTCCTGGTTCGGGCGAGGAGTTTTCGTCCCAATGCCCAGTTTCGCCCGCGAGCTCGAACAGACCCTCCACAACGCGCTGGGGGAAGCCAGCCGGCGTCGCCACGAATATGCGACCCTCGAGCATCTCCTGATCGCCCTGGTCGACGACGAGCATGCGTCCAAGGTGATGGCCGCGTGCGGGGTCAGCCGCGACGAGCTGCGCGCCAGCGTCAAGCAATATCTCGACAATGAATTGGGGGCCCTAGTCGCCGACAGCGGCACCGACCCGACCCCGACCAGCGGCTTCCAGCGCGTCGTCCAGCGGGCGATCCTCCACGTCCAGTCATCCGGCCGCGACGAGGTCACCGGCGCCAACGTGCTGGTCGCTTTGTTCTCCGAACGCGAAAGCTACGCGGTCTTTTTCCTCCAGCAGCAGGACATGAGCCGCCTCGATGCGGTGACCTACATCAGCCACGGAGTCGGCAAGGGCGACACTCCCGCCGAAACTCGAGAGGTCACCGGCTCCGAGGAAAAGAGCGACAAGTCCGAGGGCAAGAAGGAGAGCGCCCTCAAGCAGTTTACCGTCGACCTCAACGAGAAGGCGCGCCAGGGCAAGGTCGATCCGCTGATCGGCCGGATGCCCGAGGTCGACCGGACGGTGCAGATCCTGTGCCGACGCTCGAAGAACAACCCGCTGTACGTCGGCGACCCGGGGGTCGGCAAAACCGCGATTGCCGAGGGGTTGGCGCGCAAGATCATCGAGGGCGACGTGCCCGACGTGTTGAAGCCCGCCGTCATCTACGCACTCGACATGGGCGCACTGCTGGCCGGCACCCGCTACCGCGGCGATTTCGAGGAACGGCTGAAATCGGTCGTCGGCGAGCTCGAGAAACTCGAGCATGCGATCCTGTTCATCGACGAGATCCACACCGTGATCGGCGCCGGAGCGACCAGCGGCGGGGCGATGGACGCCTCCAACCTCCTCAAGCCCGCGCTGTCGTCGGGCACGATCCGCTGCATCGGCTCGACGACCTACAAAGAGTTCCGCAACCATTTCGAGAAGGACCGGGCGCTGCTTCGCCGGTTCCAGAAGATCGACGTCAACGAGCCGACCATCGAGGACACGATCAAGATCATCGCCGGGCTGCGCCCGTCGTTCGAGGGCCACCACGGAGTCCGCTACACGCCCGACGCGATCAAGAGCGCGGTCGAGCTGTCGGCCCGCTACATCCACGACCGCAAGCTGCCCGACAAGGCGATCGACGTGATCGACGAGGTCGGGGCGATGCAGATGCTGGTGCCGCCGTCGCGCCGCAAGAAGGTGATCACTCCCAAGGAGATCGAGGCGGTGGTCGCGACCATCGCTCGAATCCCCCCCAAGTCGGTGTCGACCGACGACAAGCGCGTCCTGGAGACCCTCGACGCGGACCTGAAGCGGGTCGTGTTCGGCCAGGACATGGCGATCGAGAAACTGGCGTCGGCGATCAAGCTGTCGCGCGCCGGGCTTCGTGATCCCGACAAGCCGATCGGCAATTATCTGTTCTCCGGCCCGACCGGAGTCGGCAAGACCGAGGTCGCGCGCCAGCTCGCCTCGATCATGGGCATCCCGCTGCAGCGCTTCGACATGTCGGAATATATGGAGCGGCACTCGGTCAGCCGGCTGATCGGAGCGCCCCCCGGCTACGTCGGCTACGACCAGGGCGGGCTACTGACCGACGCGATCGACCAGCACCCGCACAGCGTCCTCCTGCTCGACGAGATCGAGAAGGCCCACCAGGATTTGTTCAACATCCTGTTGCAGATCATGGACCACGGCAAATTGACCGACCACCACGGCAAGACGGTCGATTTCCGCAACTCGATCCTGATCATGACCACGAACGCCGGCGCGGCGGACATGGCGCGCGAAGGCATCGGCTTCGGGGCGATGAGCCGCGAGGACGCCCAGGAGGATGCGGTCAAGAAGATGTTCACGCCCGAGTTCCGCAACCGCCTCGATGCGATCGTGCCCTTCTCCTATTTGCCGCCGGCGGTGGTCGCCCGGGTGGTCGACAAGTTCATCCTCCAGCTCGAGCTGCAACTGGCCGATCGCGGAGTCCATATCGACCTCGACGACGACGCTCGCGCCTGGCTGACCGAGCGCGGCTACGACAAGCTCTACGGCGCCCGCCCGATGGGCCGCCTGGTCCAGGAAAAGATCAAGCAGCCGCTGGCCGAGGAGCTGCTGTTCGGCAAGCTGGTCAACGGCGGCGAGGTCAAGGTGCGGATCAAGGACAATGCGCCGGCGTTCGAGATCACCCCATCGCCGCCCAAGGTCGGCAAGTCCAAGGGCAAAGGCGGCAAGGCCGGCGTCAAGGCCAAGGCCAAGGACGGCAACGCCGAAGCCTGATCCATGAAACCTATTGCCGCTCGGCTCGTCTTCCTCCGCGAAGCCGTCACGAGCAGGGAGTAGGTTTCCAATGACTCGCATCTTCTGGCTGGCCGCAAGCGCGATGGCGCTCGTCGCGGTTCCGCCCCTTGCCGCCCAGGCCCCCGCCCAGTCCGCGCCGACGTTCGACCCGGCGCGCCTTCAGCGCCATGTCCGAACGCTCGGCTCCGACGCCTACGAAGGCCGCGCTCCGGCGACCCGGGCCGAGCGGATGACCGTCGATTATCTGATCCGAGAGTTCCGCGCCGCGGGGCTTCGGCCGGGCGGCGAATTGGTCGCCGGCAAGCGCCAGTGGACGCAGCGGGTGCCGCTCCTCAAGTCCGATATCGTCGGCACTCCGCAGCTCCAGTTCCGCACTCCAGCGGGGACGGTCCCGCTGACCCAGGGCGAGCAGATCGCGGTCCGCTCGCCACTGAACGGCCAGCAGCAGGTGGCGGTGAACGCCGCGCCGATCATCTTCGCGGGCTACGGAGCCACCGCGCCCGAGCGGCAGTGGGACGACTTCAAGAACACCGACGTGCGTGGCAAGGTCATCCTGGTCCTCGTCAACGACCCCGATTTCGAAGGCGGCGAGGGCAATTTCGACGGCAGGTCGATGACCTATTACGGCCGCTGGACCTACAAATATGAGGAAGCCGCCAAGCGCGGCGCGGCCGGCGTGCTGGTGATCCATGAGACCGAGCCGGCGTCCTACGGCTGGGCGACGGTCAAGAACAGCAACACCAACACCATGTTCGACATCGTCCGGGCGAACCCGGCCGCCGACCATGCGCCCATCGAGGGCTGGATCCAGCGCGACACGGCGGTCGCTTTGTTCCGTTCGGCGGGCCTCGATTTCGAAGCCGCCAAGCAAGCCGCCAAGCGCCGCGACTTCCAGCCGGTCGACCTCCGATCCTTCCTGACCGCCCAGGTCAACGCGAAGGCCGAGACGATCACGTCCTACAACGTCGCCGCCTTGCTCCCGGGCCGGACCCGCCCCGACGAGACGGTGATCTACACCGCGCACCACGACCATCTGGGGATCGGCGAGCCCGACTCCAACGGCGACCGGATCTTCAACGGAGCGCTCGACAACGCCACCGGCATCGCCCATTTGATCGAGCAGGCGCGGGCTTTCGCGCGCCGCCCGCGGACCCAGCGCTCGGTCCTGTTCCTCGCCGTCGGAGCGGAGGAAAAGGGGCTTCTGGGCACCGAATATTACGTCGCCAACCCGCTTTACCCGCTCGGCAAGACGGTCGCCGTCCTCAACACCGACTCGATGGCCGTATGGGGGCCGGCGCGCGACTTCGGGATCGCCGGCACCGCCAAGCTCGACCTGATCGACGCGCTCGTCGCCGAAGCTGGCCGCAGCGGCCGGACGATGGCCGGCGACCCGCGCCCCGAGGCGGGAAGCTTCTTCCGCTCCGACCATTTCCCGTTCGCCAAGGCGGGGGTCCCGGCGATCTCCTGGCGATCGGGAACGGACCTGGTCAACGGCGGCCGCGAGCGCGGCATGGCGATGCTCACCGACTATACCGCCAAGCGCTATCACCAGCAGGACGACGAATATCTGCCGAGCTGGGATTTCACCGGCATCGCCCGGGACGGGCAACTGCTCCACGCCGTCGGCTACCGGCTCGCCAATTCGAACGACTGGCCGAACTGGAGCGAGGACAGCCAGTTCCGCTCCACCCGCGACCGGACCGCCGGCGAACGCGCGCCAACGCCGACTGCGCCGCCGCAGCCGGTACCGCCGGTCCCGCCGCGAGACGGAGAGCGCGGTTGAGCGCAACGCTCGAGCCGGCGCTTCCCGACCAGCTCGACCGCCAGGCGGAGCGGCTGATGCGCCGGTTGTGCGACCAGGAGCTGACCATCGCCACGGCCGAGAGCTGCACCGGCGGAATGCTCGCCGCGCTCCTGACCGACATCGAGGGCGCCGGCCACGGCTTCGAGCGCGGCTTCGTCGCCTACACCAAGCAGTCGAAACGCGACCTGCTCGGCATCGACGCCGAGCTGCTCGACCAGAACGAAGCGGTGTCCGAACCCGTCGCCCAGGCGATGGCCGAAGGAGCGCTCGACCGCTCGAAGGCCGACATCGCCATCGCAGTCACCGGTTTCGCCGGCCCGGCCGGCGACGGCTGCGAGGAGGGCCTGGTCCATTTCGCGCTCGCCCGGAGGGGCGGGCCCACCAAACATCGAGTCGAGCATTTCGGTCCGGCGGGCCGCGGCCCGGTGCGGGTCCAGTCGCTTCGGACCATGCTGGAGATGCTCGAGGAAGCGCTCTAGTCCGCCGCTCGGGCGCGGCGGCGTTCCCCTGCCTGCCGGCCTTTCGCTTCGCTGGCCGTTGGCGATCGCTCCGGCTAATCTTCAGGCTTGCTGCGCGCTAGGAGACCAGGGATGTCCGAAATCACCTTCTACACCCACCCGATGTCCCGCGGTCAGACGGTCCGCTGGCTGCTCGAGGAGGTCGGCGAGCCTTACGAGACCGAGATCCTCGAATATGGATCGACGATGAAGGCCGAGCCCTATCTGTCGATCAACCCGATGGGCAAGGTCCCGGCGATCCGGCACTCGGGCAAAGTGGTGACCGAGGTTGCCGCGATCTGCTGCTATCTGGCCGACGCCTTTCCGCAAGCCGGGCTGGCGCCGCCGCCGTCGCAGCGCGCCGACTATTACCGCTGGATCTTCTTCACCTCGGGCCCGGTCGAAGCCGCGTTCAGCAATCGGGCGCTCGGGTGGGATCCGCCCGCCGACAAGCAGGCGACGATCGGCTACGGCAATTACGACCTCGCCATCAACACGCTCGAAAAGGCGCTCACCGGCCGCGAGTACATCGCGAGCAACCGCTTCACCGCCGCCGACCTGTTTGTCGGCGCCTATGTGAACTTCATGCTGCAATTCAAGCTGATCGAGCCGCGGCCGGCGTTCACCGATTATGCGGCGCGGATGACCGACCGGGATGCGTTCCGACGCGCGCACGAGATCGACGGCAGGCTGATCGCCGAAATCCAGGCGAAACAGGAAAAAGCCGATGCTTGACGACGACATCCGCAGCCAGGCGATCGCCCTCTACGACCGCTTCACCCACGAAGGCATGGACCGCCGGCTGTTCATGCGCCGGATGGTCGCCCTGGCCGGCAGCGTGGCGGCCGCCGAGGCGCTGATCGGAGCGATCTCGGCAAGCCCCGCCGCCGCTGCGATCATCCCCGAGAACGACCGCCGGATCCGCACCTCGACCGGTTCGCTGCTTGGAACGGGCAAATTCCCGCGCCATTCGGTCTATATCGCCGAGCAGGCCAAGGCGCCGCCGCGGCGCCCGACGGTGATGGTGATCCACGAGAACCGCGGCCTCAATGCCCATATCAAGGACGTCACCCGGCGGCTCGCGGTCGCCGGCTTCTACGCGGTCGCTCCCGATTTCCTGTCGCCGTCGGGCGGCACGCCCGCGGACGAGGACTCGGCGCGAGAGGCGATCGGCAAGCTCGATCTCGCGGCTTCGACCGCGGCGGCCGTCGAGATGATCGGCGAGCTCAAGGCGCGCGTCGACGGCGGGCCGCAGGTCGGAGCGGTCGGGTTTTGCTGGGGCGGCGGCTTCGTCAACCGCCTGGCCGTCGCCGCCGGCGACCGGCTCGACGCCGGGGTCGTCTATTACGGGCCGGCGCCGGACCGGTCGGAAGCATCAAAGGTGCAGGCGCCGCTGATGATCCACCACGCCGGGCTCGACGCCCGCATCGCGCAGACGCTGTGGCCATGGATCACCGCGCTTCGGGCGGCCGGCAAGCCCGTCACCTACTTCAACTACCAAGGCGCCAACCACGCGTTCAACAACGACACTTCGGCCGAGCGCTACGACAAGGCCGCCGCCGGCCTCGCCTGGAAGCGCACGCTGCGCTTCTTCCGCAAGCATCTGAGCGCATGAAAAAAGGGCCGCCCGTTGCCGGACGGCCCTCCTGGTGATGGCTAGATTGTGCCGCCTCTATTCGCGGCTGCCCATGAAGTTGAGCAGGAACATGAACATATTGATGAAGTCGAGGTAGAGGTTGAGCGCCCCCATGATCACGACCTTGCCCATCATGTCTGTCCCGGCGACATAGGCGTACATGCTCTTGATCTTTTGCGTGTCGTAGGCGGTCAGGCCGGCGAAGATGAGAACGCCAATGGCGCTGATCGCCATCTGCATTCCAGCCGACTTGAGGAAGAAGAAGTTGATGGCCATCGCGACGATCAGGCCGACCACGCCCATGATCAGGAACGTGCCCCAGCCGCTGAGATCCTTCTTGGTCGTGTAGCCCCACAGCGACAGGCCGAGGAAGCCGGCCGAGACCGCGAAGAACGTCTGGGCGATCGACACGCCGGTGTAGACCAGGAAGATGGTCGACATCGACAGGCCCATCAGGGTGGCGAACGACCAGAACAGCATCTGCAGCGTCGCGGTCGACATCCGGTTCTGGCCGAAGCTCATGGCGATGACGATCGCCAGTGGCGACAGGATGATCAGCCAGGGCAGCACGCCGCCCCCCTGGAACACTTGCGCGGCCATGCCGCTGCTCGCGAACAGCATCGCGACGATGCCGGTCAGGAGCACGCCCGAGGCCATGTAGTTGTAGACCGAAAGCATGTAGGACCGAAGGCCCGCGTCGCGGGCGGCGCGCGGGACGCCGACCGAGACGGCGGGATTTACGCCGGTCGTTCGCGTGCGCGGGTCGAACTGGTTCTGCATCTCATCTCCTCTGTAAGGGCGAATGGCCCTTCACGCCTCCAATATATCGTGGATGGCCGAAGGGGATTCAAGGAAATACGGACATCGGCGCTCAAAGCTGAATGCCCGCTTTCCACCCATTGCGGACATTAGGCGAGCGTCCCGCGTTCATTTCGGCCGTCCTGGTGACCCCACCCGGCCGCCATTTGGAACTGCGTGGGTGGAATCCTCGTTGGGCGAACGCAACGATTTCCGATGGCCCGCATGCAACTGGTCAACTTCGAACCTGATGCCAATCGGGCCTATGCAAAGGGGCTCGGCCGGGCACTGGCCGGCGCCGTCATCTTCAGCCTGCCGCTGCTGATGACCATGGAGATGTGGTGGCTTGGCTTCTACCTGGACAGGCTCCGGCTGCTGCAATTCCTGCTGGTGAACCTGGTGGTTCTGGTGGGACTTTCCCATGTCTCCGGGTTCGAGGCGACGGTGAGCTGGATGGACGACCTGCTCGACGCGCTTTCCGCCTATGCCCTCGGCGTCGTTGCGTCGGCGACGGCGCTGTGGCTGTTCGGGGTCATCGAGCCAGGCATGCCCCATGGCGAGATCATCGGAAAGGTTGCGGTTCAGTCGGTGCCGGCAAGCTTCGGCGCAATGCTTGCCGGCAAGCAGCTCGGCGAAGGCAGGAAGACCGCCGAGCAGCAAGCGCGAAGCGGCTATGTTGCGCAGCTCTTCCTGATGATGGCGGGAGCGCTGTTCCTTGGCTTCAACCTCGCGCCAACTGACGAGATGGTCCTGATTTCGTTCCGCATGACCGCTTGGCACAGCCTGGCGCTCGTGCTCGTCTCGATCGTGCTGCTTCACGCGCTCGTCTACACCGTCGGCTTCAAGGGTGAGAAGAAGCCGCCGGGCGCGACGGGCTTTCTGGGCACCTTCTTTCGTTTCAGCATCGTCGGCTACGGCATCGCGCTGCTCGTCAGCCTCTACGTTCTGTGGACATTCGGGCGCACCGACGGAGTGAGCGCGCCGCAGATTGCCTCGATGGTGGCAGTGCTGGCGTTCCCGGGCGCGATCGGCGCCGCCATTGCCCGGCTGGTGGTCTGACAGGGCGATGGTTGAACTCAAGGAAAAGAGAGAGAAGGAGCGCAACGGGCCCTCGCTGCTCGAATGGATGGCAGCGGCCATCGGCGCCCTGCTCGTGATCGGCATTTTGACGTTCATCGCCATGGATGCAATTGCCTCGAAGGAGAGCGGGCCGCCGATCCTCGAGGTCACTCCGGTCGCGATCGCCAGCAGTGGAAGGTCGCATGTGGTGGAGCTCGAAGTGACCAACCGGTCCGGTCACGCTGCCGCTGCCGTGGAAATCCAGGGGGAACTCAGGCAAGGCGGCCAGACGGTCGAGACCAGCAACGCGACCTTGAACTACCTTCCTGGCCATTCACAGCGGAGGGCTGGCCTGATCTTCAGTCGTGACCCGCGGCGCCACGCGCTTGACCTGCGGGCGACGGGGTACGAGGTGCCCTAGCGTCTCGGCATCGATCGAAGGGCCCGTCCAGCAGCTTCCGTGTCGGTTCCGACGTGTCCGCTTTCCACCCGTGCCGGACATTGCGCTAGAAGCCCGCGATGCACCGCCTGTTCGTCGCCATCCGTCCGCCCGAGGCCATTCGCGACCTGCTGATCGACGCGATGGGCGATTCGCCCGAGCTGCGCTGGGTCCAGGACGACAACCTCCATTTGACGCTGCGCTTCATCGGCGAGGTCGAGCGGCCGCTGGCCGACGACATCGCGCTTTCGCTGTCCCGCATTCGCTCGGAGGCCTTCGAGCTGCGGCTCACCGGCGTCGGCATGTTCGAGCAGCGAAGCGGCGGCGCGCTGTGGGCGGGAGTCCAGCCTCGGGAGCCCGTTGCCGCGCTCGCCGCCAAGGTCGAGCGCGCGTGTGTCGGCGCCGGCCTCGAGCCCGAGCGCCGGGCGTTCCACCCGCACGTCACCCTCGCCCGATGGAACCGGCGCGAGGCCGCGGCCGCGCAGGCCTTCCTCGAGCGCAACCGCGCGCTTGCCTCGGAGAGCTTCGCGGTCGACCGGTTCATCCTTTACGAAAGCCGCCTGTCGCGCCACGGCCCGCACTACGAGGAGGTCGCCGACTATCCGCTGCTTGAGCGGCGGCTTCCCAATCGGCGCAAGCGGCTATAAACATTGCGGTTCCGGCGGGGGACAGGCGTGAACGAACCAGGCCACGTGACAACCGAACAGCGCCGCGCAGCCGGGCCGGTGTTCGTCAGCTACGCGACCAGCGACCGCAAGCAGGCGCTCGCGCTGTGCAAGGCGCTCGAGCGCCGCGGCACCAAATGCTGGATATCGTGCCGCGACGTCGAGCCGGGCGAGAATTATCAGGAGGCGATCGTCCGGGCGATCCGCGGCGCTCCGGCGATGGTGCTGGTGTTTTCCGATGCCGCCAACAACAGCGACGAGATCAAGAAGGAGCTGTCGCTGGTCAGCCGCCACCGGATCCCAGTGATGGCGGTGCGGATCGAGGACGTCGAGCCGAGCGACGCCTTCGCCTACGAGCTGTCGACCCGCCAATGGATCGACGCGTTCGAAGGCTGGGACAAGTCGATCGATTCGCTCAATCGCCGGCTCGAGCAGATTTCGTGCGGCAGCCAGGGCCCCGCCGGCGGCGATTCGGTTCCGCCCCGCCCGGCCAGAACAGCCGCACACCGCAAGGCGCCCATGGTCGTCGCCGCGGTCCTGGCGCTGGTCGTCGCCGCCGGGCTCGCCGCCTGGCTGCTGCTTCGGCCCGCTGACGCCGCGGCGCACAGCATGCAGGTTCGCTTGACCGGCTTCGAGCGCCTGTCGCCGGAATTGCCCGAAACGATCGGGCAGGCGCTCAGCGAGGAATTCCTCGCCGCTTTCAGCGACGAGGGAGTGATCAGCGTGTCGACCGCCACGCAGGCGCCAGGAGGAACCGACCCCGCTTACGCACTCGGCGGAACGATCCGCCGCGATGGCGACAGGATTCGCGTCATCGCGCGCCTCACCAACGAACGCTCTGGAACGACGCTGTGGTCGCACAACTTCACTTACGCCGCCGACCAGCTCTCGCGCGTCCCGCGCCGGGTCGCAGTCGCCGCCGGTAACCTCGTCCGCTGCGGCCTGTTCGGCGCAACCACCTATCCCAGGGCTTTGCCCGATCCGATTCTGATCAACTATTTTCAATATTGCCACAATGTCGGCGAGGTCGAGTTCGAGCCGACCAAGGCGCTCGATTTCGCTGACAAGACCGTTGCGGCTGCGCCGGACTTCTCGTGGGGCTGGTCGGCGGTCGCCAAGGCGGCGATGAACACAACGCAAATCAAGCAGTCCCCGGCGCAAATGGCGGCGGTCAGGGCGCAGGGGCGCCAGGCGTCCGACAAGGCGATCGGCCTCGATCCGACCAACAGCGAAGCGCTTGCCTTCAAAAGCTATCTGATCGACGCTCGCGACCTGGTAGGTCGCGAGGCGTTGCTCCGCCAGTCGCTCGATGCCCGGCCGCTGCCGTGCGGCTGCGAACATCATTTCTACGGCAATCTGCTCGAGGAAGTGGGCCGGACGGCCGAGGCGATCATCGAGTTTCGGCGGTCGACCGATGTCCTCGCACTAAAATCCGGTTCGCAGCTTTCGCTCGGCGAAGCGCTATTAATCGTCGGCCGGCCCGATGAGGCAAAAAAACATCTCGACGCTGCGGCCGACCTTGCTGGCAGGCCGAACTATGCCGACGAGAAGGTCGTGGCGACGGCACCGATCACCGGCCAATATGCTGCTGCTGCTGCGATACTGAAAAAGCAAAGCGACGTGCCGGCACCACTAGGGTCGGCGCTGGTCGCCGCTTTCCACGCCCTCGTGGCGAATGACCAGGTTGCCAAGGCCGCAGCCGCGGCGCGGCTCGTCTCCCTTCCCGAAGAGTTCCAGGGGCGTCTCCCCGTCACGCTTCTCGGTGCGCTAGGCGCCAACCGCGAGGCCCTTGCGGGGATCGAGGCGGCCGAGCGGGCCGGAAGGAGCGGGGTGCGAAAATGGCTGTTCTACCCGAGCATGGCCGGCGCCCGCGCGGAGCCCGAATTTGCCGCCGTCGCCGAACGGCTCGGGCTAATTCATTATTGGCGAAAGACCGGCAAGCGCCCGGACTTCTGCTCGGCCGCAAACGCGCCGCCCCTTTGCAGGACGATCTGAAACTCCGCAGCTAGCTGCACCTCCTCCACCCCGGCCCGCGGACGAAGCGGCCCGGGGTTGCTCCGGTGTGCTCGCCGTCCCGCAGCACCGCCACTCCGTTGACGAACACGTGGCGCATGCCGACCGCATATTGTTGCGGTTTGGCAAAGGTTGCCTTGTCGGCAATCTTGTCCGGATCGAACACGGCGATGTCGGCGAAATGGCCGGGCTTCAGCCGGCCGCGGTCGCGGATCCCGAGATTATCGGACGGCATCGCCGCCAGCCGCCGCACCGCCTCGGCCAGCGGCACGCGCTTTTCGTCGCGGACATATTTGCCCAGCAGCCGGGCGAAATTGCCGTAGGCGCGCGGGTGGGTGCTCGACTTCAGGAACACGCCTTCGGGCGCCTGGGCGCCGGCGTCGGAGCCGAAGCTCATCCACGGCAGA
This sequence comes from Sphingomonas sp., assembly GCF_013812825.1. Classification (GTDB taxonomy): domain Bacteria; phylum Pseudomonadota; class Alphaproteobacteria; order Sphingomonadales; family Sphingomonadaceae; genus Sphingomicrobium. The sequence continues at coordinate 14,093 of NZ_JACCSU010000040.1, forward strand.
GTCACCTCGCGCGCGACATTGGCCTCGCTCATTCCGAAATAGACCACCTGGACCCGCGTCTCGTCCTCGACGATCAGCTGCGCCGCGGTCTCTTCGGGGGATTTGCCGCGCGCCTTGGCGACCTCGGCCAGGGTCTTTCCGGTCAGCGGCTTCAACTTCTCGTTCTTGAAGCCGACCAGAAGCACCTTGTCGGGCTCGTCCACCACCAGCTTGGTGTTCTCCGACGCGTCCGGCCGGCGCATCTCAGCGAACGCCCTGGAGCGCAGCTTGCGGTCCTTCAAGCGCTCGACCCAGGCTTCGACCCCGCCGTCCTGGATCCACAGCGGGAAGGCGGCGTCGAACCCGGTCGAGCTCGCCGGATAGGTATACATGTCGGCGGTCACCTTGAGGCCGCGCGCCCGGGCCGCCTCGACCCGGCCGATCGCCGCTTCGATCTTGTGCCAGTTCTGGCGGCCCGACTGCTTGAAATGGTAGATTTCCGCCGGCGCTCCCGATTTGGCCGAGATCTCGATCAGCTCGTCGATCGATTCGAGCAGCTTGGGCCCCTCGTCGCGGATGTGGCTGATGTACATGCCGCCGCAGCGCCCCGCTTCGGCCGCGAGCGCGATCAGCTCGGGCGTCTCGGCGAAATTGGCCGGAGCGTAGATCAGCGACGAGCCGACCCCCATCGCCCCCTCGTTCATCGCGCTTCGCACCAGCGCCCGCATTCGGGCCAGTTGCGCCGGGGTCGGGTCGACGTCCTTTTCGCCGAGCTCGTGGACCCGAACCGTCGTCGCCCCGACGAAGCTGGCGATGTTGGGCGACACGCCCTTGCGCTCCATGGTCTCGAGATAATCGCCAAGGCTGGTCCAGGTGATGTCGTATTTGATGTCCCCCTGGCGCTTGAGCCTGTTGGCTTTCATTTCGGCGTTCCACGGGCCCATCGATTCGCCCTCGCCCATGACCTCGAGCGTCACGCCCTGGCGAACGTCGCTCTGGCCGCGGCCGTCGGCGATCAGGGTCACGGTCGCCCAGCTCAGCATGTTGATGAAGCCCGGAGCGACGGCGAGTCCGCGCGCGTCGACCTCGGTCCGGCCGCGCGCCTTGGCGGCCGGCCCGCCGACTGAGACGATGCGGTCGCTGTTGACCACCACGTCGCCGATGAAGGGCGTGCTTCCCGATCCGTCGTAAACCGTGCCGCCCCGAATGATGACATCGTAAACCGGCAGCGGCGGCGGCGGCGCGACGTCGGCCAGCTGCGGCTGCGCCGAACAGGCGGCGGCGAGCAGGGCGGAAAGGGCCATCAGCCCGAAGCGGATTTTTCTCATGGCGCGCAGGCTACTCGCCCCGGCGGCCGAGGCAAGCGCATTGCGTTTGCGCTTCCCGCACCCATCTTGGATGCTTCGCGTTGACCATCCGCCGATGCTCGCGTAATTCACTGGAACATAGCTGGAACAAACGCTCGACCATGCTCACTCACATCGCTCAGCATAGGCCTGCCGTATGCTGACCCACATAAGCGTCCGCGGCGCTCGCGAACATAATCTCAAGGGCATCTCGGTCGACATCCCGCGCGAGAGCCTGACGGTGATCACCGGCCTGTCGGGCTCGGGCAAGTCCAGCCTCGCCTTCGATACCATCTACGCCGAGGGGCAGCGGCGCTACGTCGAGAGCCTGAGCGCGTATGCGCGCCAGTTCCTCGAGATGATGCAGAAGCCCGACGTCGAGCATATCGACGGCCTGTCGCCGGCGATCTCGATCGAGCAGAAGACCACCAGCCGCAACCCGCGCTCCACGGTCGCAACGGTCACCGAGATCTACGATTACATGCGGCTGCTGTGGGCGCGGGTCGGGATCCCCTACTCGCCCGCGACCGGCCTGCCGATCGAGGCGCAGCAGGTCAGCCAGATGGTCGACCGGGTAATGAGCCTCCCCGATGGCTCGCGCCATTATCTGCTCGCTCCGGTGGTCCGCGGCCGCAAGGGCGAGTACCGCAAGGAGCTCGCCGAGTGGCAGAAGGCCGGCTTCACCCGGGTGCGCATCGACGGCGAGTTCCACGACATCGAGGACGCGCCGGCGCTCGACAAGAAATACGTCCACGACATCGAGGTGGTGGTCGACAGGATCGTCGTCCGCCCGGGCATCGAGCCGCGCCTCGCCGACAGCTTCGAGACCGCGCTCAAGCTCGCCGAAGGGCTCGCCTATCTCGACCCCGCCGACCCGCCCGCCGATGCCGACAGCAATGCACAATCGGGCATGAAGCTCGACTTCGGGGTATCCGGCCGGATCATCTTTTCCGAAAAATTCGCCTGCCCGCTGTCGGGCTTCACCATCGCCGAGATCGAGCCGCGGCTGTTCTCGTTCAACGCTCCGCAGGGCGCCTGCCCAGCGTGCGACGGCCTCGGCGAGAAGCTGGTGTTCGACGAGGATCTGGTCGTCCCCAACCACAGCCTGTCGATCGCCAAGGGCGCGGTCGTGCCGTGGGCCAAGTCGCAGCCGCCCTCGCCCTATTACATGCAGGTGCTGAGCTCGCTCGCCCGAGCCTATGATTTCGACCTCGCGACTCCGTGGGGCGAGCTGGAGCAGCAGGCCCGCGACGTCGTCCTTCACGGCACCAGGGGCCGCCCCGTCACCCTGCGCTTCGTCGACGGGCGCAAGAGCTACGAGGTCAAGAAGCCGTTCGAGGGCGTGCTCGGCAACCTCAACCGGCGGATGCTCCAGACCGAGAGCGCGTGGATGCGCGAGGAGCTGTCGCGCTACCAGTCGAGCCAGCCGTGCGAGACGTGCAACGGTGCCCGCCTCAAGCCCGAGCCCTTGAGCGTCAAGATCGCCGGCGAGGACATTTCGACCGCCACCCGCCGCTCGGTCGCCGAGGCGTTGAAATGGTTCGGCGGCCTCGAGGCCAGGCTCAACCCGCAGCAGCAGGAGATCGCCCGCGCCATCCTCAAGGAGATCAACGAGCGCCTCGGCTTCCTCCACAATGTCGGGCTCGATTACCTGCACCTCGACCGCACGTCGGGCACGCTGTCGGGCGGCGAGAGCCAGCGCATCCGCCTCGCCAGCCAGATCGGCTCGGGCCTGTCGGGAGTGCTGTACGTGCTCGACGAGCCGTCGATCGGCCTCCACCAGAAGGACAACGACCGGCTGCTCGGAACCCTCAAGCGGCTGCGCGGCCTGGGCAACACGGTGCTGGTCGTCGAGCATGACGAGGAGGCGATCCGGAGCGCCGACCATGTGATCGACATGGGCCCCGGCGCCGGAGTCCACGGCGGCGAAGTGGTCTGCGCGGGAACGCTCGACGACCTGCTCGACTGCAGGGAGTCGCTGACCGCCGATTATCTGACCGGCCGCAAGGCGATCCCGCTGCGCGACAAGCGCCGCAAGGGCTCGGGCAGGAAGGTCGTCGTCCACGGCGCCACCGCCAACAACCTCGCGCACGTCACCGCCGCCTTCCCGCTCGGCACGTTCACCTGCGTCACCGGCGTCTCGGGCTCGGGCAAGTCCAGCCTCACCGTCGACACGCTCTACGCGGCCGCCGCGCGCACCCTCAACGGCGCCCGGATCCTCGCCGGCCGCCACGATCGAGTCACCGGCCTCGAATGGCTCGACAAGGTGATCGACATCGACCAGTCGCCGATCGGCCGCACGCCGCGGAGCAACCCGGCGACCTACACCGGCGCGTTCACCCAGATCCGCGACTGGTTCGCCGGCCTGCCCGAGAGCGCCGCGCGCGGCTACAAGCCCGGCCGCTTTTCGTTCAACGTCAAGGGCGGCCGCTGCGAGGCGTGCAAGGGCGACGGCCTGCTCAAGATCGAGATGCACTTCCTCCCCGACGTCTACGTGACCTGCGACGTCTGCCACGGCCGCCGCTACAACCGCGAGACTCTGGAAGTAAAATTCAAAGGCAAGTCGATCGCCGACGTGCTCGACATGACCGTCGAGGACGCCGCCGAGTTCTTCAAGGCGGTCCCCGGCATCCGCGACAAGATGCGCATGCTCTTGGAGGTCGGCCTCGGCTACATCAAGGTCGGCCAGCAGGCGACGACGCTGAGCGGCGGCGAGGCGCAGCGCGTCAAGCTCGCCAAGGAGCTGTCGCGGCGGGCCACCGGCCAGACCCTCTACATCTTGGACGAGCCGACCACGGGCCTGCACTTCGAGGACGTGCGCAAGCTGCTGGAAGTGCTCCACCGCCTGGTCGAGCAAGGCAACACCGTCGTCGTCATCGAGCACAACCTCGACGTCATCAAGACCGCGGACTGGGTGCTCGACCTGGGTCCCGGCGGCGGGGTGAACGGCGGCCGCATCATTGCTGAAGGCCCACCCGAAACAATCGCGCAGGAGCCCACGTCAGCGACCGGGCAATATCTCAAGCCGCTCCTCGAACGCTCGTCCGTCAAGCCCGTCATCTCGGACGCGCCATCGAAGCCGCGCAAACGGAGCCGGAAAGCAGATGCTGACCAGCCAGATTTGATCGCCGCGAAATGACGGGCCTTCAGCAATGATGCGGAACGTCGGCGAAGCTTCGACCGACTGTCATGCCGGGGGCATGACACCGAGGGCGAAGCAGGAAGCGGTGGCGGCGGAGCCGAGGAGCTTCACCGGTCAGTACCTGAAACCGCTGCTCGAGCGCTCCACCCGTGCGGAGCCCAGTTCCCCGGCGAAGGCCGGGGCCCAGCCCAACAAGGACTCTACCGAATCCGTTCGTCCCGAGCAAAGCCTGTCCCGAGCAAAATCGAGGGGTCGAGGGGCGCGCAAAACCTCCTCATCCGAGGACCAGCCCGACCTCATCCCGGCCAAGTAGGGTGGACGACGGAGTTTGCTTTGTGAACAAATTTGCCGTTAGTGTTGTCCCGCTCGGTTGCGACTACCTAGGGTGGATTATGCAAGTCGTGCTCGCCCGTCAGTCATTTGAGCGCTGCCGGTCCCGATGAACGCACCTTCCAACCCACAGGAATTCTGGCGCTCGCGACTCAAGCTTCCAGTATACCACGTTGCCGATGCGGCCCGTTATGCGCATGTAAGCGGCGGTACAGTTCGCAATTGGCACAAACCAAGTAACAAGCCGACTCCTCTTGGTAGGAAGGACCCAGGCGAAGCGCTTTCGTACCTTCAGCTGATCGAGCTCGCCGTAGTGGCTTCAGCAAGAAAAACAGGCGTAAGTTTGTCGGCCATTCGGCGTGCACGGGAATACTGCAGCAAGGAGCTGAAATCGCAGTTCCCCTTCGCCGAGTATCGCTTCAAGACAGACGGCAAGGAGCTGTGGCTCGATTTCGTTGAAATTGTTGGCAGGTCGGGCCGTGGGAAAGTACTCAGCACAAGCCAACACGGCCAACTCGGCTGGACCGAAATCATCGGCCGTTTACGCGAATTCGATTACGATCGGACATTTGGCGTAGCCGCTCGATGGCACGTGGCAGGCCGACGCTCGCCGATCATAATCGATCCACGGATAAGCTTCGGAGCACCGTCAGTCGAAGGTATACCCACTCGGCTCTTGAGAATGAGATGGGAGGCCGGTGAGCCTCCGCATCTCCTCGCTAACGATTATGATATTCCCGAGCCTCACGTCCTTCAGGCTCTCAAGTTTGAAGGCGTTGACGACGCTCCTGGGGCGTGGCGGAAGAGCTGACGTTATTTTTTGATAGATGCGTGGGGAAGCAGCTTCCCCTCGCATTGCTTCAACTAAACTGCCCCTTTGAAGTGAAATATCACCAAGGCGAAGGCTTCAAACACAACACGCAAGACGATGTGTGGCTCCATACAGTGGGCCCCAAAAAATGGGTCGTGCTCAGCTTCGACGCCAAATGGCAGGACGAGACAGCTGCCACCGAAGCGATAGCGCAGCACAAAATTGGCTGTTTTTATCTGTACGGCGCGTCATCGATTGGTTTTTTTCAATTGACCAGCTTTGCTCTTAGCTACCGCAAGATTCGAGAGCTCACCAGAATCGAAAGGCGACCGTTTATTTACAAGATCGACGGACGGAACAGGTTCAGGAAGGTGTTGTAAGGAATGGCCGAAACGAACGAAGGCATGGCAGTCACTCCCTCGAGTAGGCTCGAAGGGATTGCTAGAAAGTTGCGCAGTGGAGAGGACTCACCGACGATCACAGTCCGGGACTTCCTTTGGTGGTTTGGCGCACAACGTCGCGGATATTGGATTGTTCGACAGATAAAGTCCCGGCTTCAAGAGTTCGGTCTTCGTACAATCCCGAATTTCGAATACGCCTGGATCGATGGTTCAATCATTTTCGAGTTGCTCCTGGAGACAGACACGGAAGCAGAGGGGACCGCTGAGCCTGTTGAGGTAGAGATCTCACCAACCGAAGGCACAGCAAGTGAAGGTTCGGGGGCCATCTGGGTATCGAGAGAGGCAACATACCGGATCAGTCGTTTGGCAGCGGCGAACAAGACGGTCGTATCCGCAAATCCTCAGGAGCCGCTTAGATCAATTATCACGAGGATGATGGCTGGCGGTTTCTCCCAGCTCCCCGTGATGCAGAATGACAGAGAGGTTCGTGGCATTGTTTCGTGGCAGACAATAGGTTCGAGGCTGGCCTTGGGAGTGGGAGGGACTTGCGCTTCAGACCTTAGCGAACCGCACCACGAGATCCGGTCCGACCGATCGATTTTCGATGCAATTCCCACCATTCTCGCTAGCGATTATGTGTTGGTTCGAGATGACACGAATAAGATAAGTGGCATCATCACGGCTGCTGATCTGAGCCTTCAATTCAGAGAGTTGACCGAGCCGTTCCTTCTCCTGAGCGAAATTGAGAACCTGCTCAGAAATCTCATCGGAGATAGATTTTCGGCCGAGGAACTGGCCGAAGCGTGCGACTCAAGTGACGTCGGCAGAGGACCTGTGGCAACGATCGCTGACTTGAGCTTTGGTGAGTACATCCGTCTTCTGCAAAAGCCCGAACGGTGGGAAAAACTAACGATTGAAGTCGATCGCGTCATGTTCTGTGAGAAACTCGATCAGGTTCGGATCATACGAAACGATGTTATGCATTTTGATCCTGACGGTGTCGGTGAAAGTGAACTGACTCAGCTGCGCGAGTTTACCCGATTCTTGCAGCTCTTGATGACGGTGCTCGGAAGAAAACTGTAAATATCAATTGCAATCCGAACTACGTTCTCCACCACCCGCCGCAGCTCAGCCGGCGTACGGTGCCCGCCGACAATCTCCTCATACCCAACTCCGCCCGCAGCGCTTCCCTCTTCTTTCCAGCTGCCACTCCTGCATCGCGAGCGAGTTTACTCCGTGTTAAAAGCCGAGTCGTGCCGAATCGCCTCCCCTGAGGAGATTCAGAATGTTGAACGAGAAAGTCCGGAAAGATCGGCAGTCACCTGCCGACCTTTGCATCACGTTCGAAGTGAACGGTGAGCAATACACGATCTGCATCGGCGCGGCCGAATTAACCGAGGGTGATAGCCGCGATGAGCTGAAACGAGCTCTCGGTGACTATATTTCTTGCTCCTTGTGTTGCGCGCGCAAGAGAGGCTTTGCTGCCTGCATGCTCCGCTGCGTGGAAGGAGATGGAAGGTGCTGCGACAACGGAGCGAACAACTGCGAATAGCCGAACGAACGATCATGGGTAACGGCTGAGAAGGGGCCGGCAGATTTCGATCTCGTCGGCCCTACTCCCAACTCGAGGGGCTCTTGCTGCCGATCAGCACCACATGGGCCATCTTTCCAGCTGACGGCATGATCTTCTGAATCCGGTGACAGTGCATTAATTACCTGCTCCCCCCACACTTCTCCACCACCCGCCGCAGCTCCGCCGGCGTATGGTGCCCGCCGACGATCTCCTCATGGCCGATGCGGCCGTGGCGCGACCCTGCTAGGCGTTAGCTTCTCTCCAGCTTCAGAAGGAGCCGCAGCATGTCCCAATTCACCGGCTCTTGCATGTGCGGCGACGTGCGGATCGTCGCGTCGGGGCGGCCGTACCGGGTCGGCCTGTGCCACTGCCTCGACTGCCGCAAGCATCACGGGGCGCTGTTTTTCGCCGCCGCGATGTTCCCCGCCGACGCGGTGGCCGTCGAAGGCGAGACAAGCGACTATGCCGGGCGGCATTTCTGCCCGCGCTGCGGCTCGTCGCTGTTCGGGCGCAGCGGCGACGAGGTCGAAGTGCACCTCGGCGCGCTCGATGCCCCCGACCAGCTGATTCCGACCTACGAGCTGTGGACCGTCCGCCGCGAGTCCTGGCTGCCGCCGTTCCCGCTCACACGCAGCTACCAGCGCAACCGCGAGTCCACCGGCCGCTCCGAGGAGTAGCCAGTCGACAGACGAGATCGCATTTGAGCCAGGCCTGTCCTATTTGCCCGAACCATGGTCCAAGCTCGTTGATGACGCTTGGATCAAGCATTCCACGGCTGCAGCTCGCACGGACGCCACGACCTCACGCACGCCGTCCGACGGCGCAGAACGGTCCGCCGCCGGGGACTCACGCGCGTGCAGTGCGACTTTCGGGACTTTCCGGTCTCCAGCTGTCTCGAGCGAAGTACCACTTCGCTCGACTCCACAAAAAAGGGCCGCCCCGAAGGACGGCCCGTCTTGCACTTGATACAGTGCCGTTAGTCAGCGCGCTTAGCGGCTGGTCGGCTCGCTGCGGCCCTTGTCGGACTCGCGGCTCTTGTCGGACTCACGGCCCTGATCGAGCTCGCTGCGGCTGCGGCCGGGCTCGCCCGTCTGGCTGCTGCCCTGGCTGGACTGGCCCATGCCCTGGCCCTTCTCGCCGCCGCCGATCGCGCTCTTCTCGCGGCCTTCCTTGTCGATGCGGCCCTGCTCGCGGCGATCCTCGTCGCTTTTGCCCTGCTCGGGAGTGCGGCCGCCGGCGACGCTGGCCTTGGCCTGCTCGCCCTGCATCGTCTCGTTGCTCTGGTTCTGGTTCTTGTTCATGTTGGGGTCGGCCATTGAAATGGCTCCTTTCATACGGTGATTGGGGTGCGGCCCTGCGACGCAAGGCCTTCATACAACCAACGGACGACGAGGCTGATTGTTCCGAAAAATGGCGGATTTTCGCGGTTTTTTCTTTAACGCGCCGCCGGCACTGTCATCGCGATTACTCCGCACGCGATCCGTCCGCCGCTGTTGCCGCTCGGGTCGGTCGCATAATCGTCGGCGTTCGAATGGATCACCAGCGCCGCGCCGTCCGCGTCGAGCAGCGCTCCGAAGCTGGTCCCGGGCAGGCTGAGCGCTTCCTGTAACACGCCGTTGGCCGGTACGGTAATGTTCGGCAGGTCGCCGCGGTGCGGGCCGGCCGGGTTGTTGAAGCCGTGCCTGGCGCCGGTCGGGTTGAAGTGCGGGCCGCTGCTCTCGAACCGCGGCGGGTCGCAGCGGCCGACCGAGTGGACGTGGATCCCGTGGATTCCGTGCGGCAGGCCGGCGGCTCCGATGCGGAAGGTGACTCCGCCCGGAGTCTCCCACATCCGCACCGATCCGATCGACTGCCCGGCGTGATTGACGAGGGCGAACACCGGCCCGCCCTGGGGCTCGCCGGTGCCGACGCAGCCGGCCAGCGCCAGCGGCAGCGCCGCGGTCATCATGAGTGCAAGGGAATAGCGCATGGCTCGAACCTCCAGCCGATCAACCCGTCACGCCGGACTTGGTTCAGCGGCCGCTCCCGGCTCCACCCTCGCCAGCACCGCGCCCTCGCCGACCTGGGCGCCGGCTTGAGCGCCGAGCTCCGCGACCGTGCCGTCGAACGGCGCCACCAGCCCATGCTCCATCTTCATCGCCTCCAGCGTCAGCAGCCGCTGGCCCTTGGCGACCCGCTCGCCGGCCGTCACCTCGACCGACGCCACCCGCCCCGGCATCGGCGCGACGATCACCCCGTCCGCGATCCCATGCCCGCCGAGGCTGCCGCGCGAGCTCAGTTCGAACTCGTACGCCTGGCCCTCATGGAAGACGACCACGCGCTCTTCGTCGCGGAAGCCCGACACCGCGGCCATCGGCGCCTCGTCGTCGAGCGCGACGGTGCGGAACTCGCCGCCGCGCCCCAGGTTGACGCTGGCATTCGGCTCGGCGTTCATGCGGAAGCCGGCGAGGTCGGCGACCAGCTCATCCTGCTCGTCCATCGCCACCGCGACCGCCGCCGCGCCGCGCCAGATCGCCTCGTCCGGCTCGGCCTCAGGCACCAGCTCGTCGAGGTGGCGCTCGATGAAGCCGGTGTCGATCTCCCCGCTTCCGAACTCGGGGTGCAGCAGCGCGTTGAACAGGAAGCCGGCGTTGGTCTTGACCGGCCACACTTCGGTGCCGTCGAGCATTGCCGCCAGTTTGTCGATCGCCTCGGCGCGGTCGTCGCCGTGCGCGACCAGCTTGGCGATCATCGGATCGTAGTATGGCGAGATCGAATCGCCTTCCGCGACCCCGGTGTCGACGCGCCCGTCCTCTTCATCGAGCTCGAAATGTTCGAGCCGGCCGACGCTCGGCAGGAAGCCCTTGGCCGGGTCCTCGGCGTACAGCCGCGCCTCGATCGAGTGGCCGGCGATCGCCAGCTCGTCCTGAGACTTCGGCAGCTCCTCGCCGGAAGCGACCCGCAGCTGCCACTCGACCAGATCGACCCCGGTGATCGCTTCGGTGACCGGGTGCTCGACCTGCAGCCGGGTGTTCATTTCCATGAACCAGATGCGGTCGGCCTGCAGCCCTTGCGAAGCGTCGGCGATGAACTCGACGGTCCCCGCGCCTTCGTAATTCACCGCCTTCGCCGCCCGCACCGCCGCCGCGCAAACGGCTTGCCGCGTCGCCTCGTCCATCCCCGGCGCCGGGGCTTCCTCGATCACTTTCTGGTGGCGGCGCTGAAGCGAGCAGTCGCGCTCGAACAGATGGACGAGGTTGCCGTGCGCGTCGCCGAACACCTGCACCTCGATGTGGCGCGGCCGCTCGATATATTTCTCGACGATCACCCGGTCGTCGCCGAAGGATGAGGCCGCCTCGCGCTTGCAGCTGTCGAGCGCGTCGATGAAATCCGCCGCTGCGTCGACCCGCCGCATCCCCTTGCCGCCGCCGCCGGCGACCGCCTTGATCAGCACCGGCCAGCCGATTGCCGCGGCTTCCTTCTGCAATGTTTCGGGCGACTGGTCCTCGCCGAGATAGCCGGGCGTCACCGGCACACCCGCGTCCGCCATCAATTTCTTGGCCGCGTCTTTGAAGCCCATCGCCCGGATGCTGTCGGGCTTGGGCCCGACCCAGATCAGCCCGGAGTCGAGCACCGCCTGGGCAAAATCCGCATTTTCGCTGAGGAAACCGTAGCCCGGGTGGATCGCCTCCGCGCCCGTCTCCTTTGCTGCGGCGATGATCCGCTCGCCGACCAGATACGACTCCCGCGCCGGCGAGCCGCCGATAGGCACCGCCTCGTCGGCTATCCGCACATGCAGCGCGTCTCGATCCACATCGGAGTAGACCGCCACCGTCCGAACGCCGAGCGCCCGGGCGGTGCGGATCACCCGGCAAGCAATCTCGCCGCGGTTGGCGATGAGAAGGGATGAGATCACGAATTTACCTGAGTTTCAGCCACGCGGTTTCCGTAGCCACTCGCCAAACGCGAGAAGAAACAGGCCGACGATGACGGCTGTCAGAATGAGGGGGATTCCGAACCCGGTGCTCAGGCCCGCACCTCCTCGATGCCGACGCTGTTTCGGCGGAGCGCCTTCAAGACCGTGTCGACGATCCCGGCGGCGTCGAGCCCGGCCTCGGCATATTGCTTCTCGGGCTTGTCGTGGTCCTGGAAGCGGTCGGGCAGCCGCATCGTTCGGATCTTCAGGCCCGCGTCGACCAGCCCCTCGTCGCTGGCCAGGGTCAGCACATGCGCTCCCAGGCCGCCGACCGACGCCTCCTCGATCGTCACCGCGACCTCGTGGCTGGCGAGCAGCTTGCGGATCAGCTCGGCGTCGAGCGGCTTGGCGAAGCGCAGGTCGGCGACGGTGGCCGGAAGCCCCATCGCGTCCAGTTGGTCGGCCGCCTTCTCCGCTTCCTCGAGCCGGGTGCCAAGCGACAGGATCGCGACCGTCTTGCCTTCGCGGACCAGCCGGCCCTTGCCGATCTCGAGCGCCTGCAGCTCCGCCGGCAGCTGCAGCCCGCGCCCTTCGCCGCGCGGATAGCGGACCGCGATCGGCCCGCTGTCGTGCAGCGCCATGGTGTGGATCATGTGCGTCAGCTCGACCTCGTCGGCCGCAGCCATGACGACGAAGTTGGGCAGCGTGCACAGATAGGCGAGGTCGAACGCTCCGCAATGGGTGGCTCCGTCGGCGCCGACCAGCCCGGCGCGGTCCATCGCGAAGCGCACCGGCAAATTCTGGATGGCGATGTCGTGGACGACCTGGTCGTAGGCGCGCTGCAGGAACGTCGAGTAGATCGCGCAGAACGGCCGGTAGCCGCTCGCCGCGAGCCCGCCGGCGAAGGTCACCGCGTGCTGCTCGGCGATGCCGACGTCGAACGTCCGCCCGGGGAAGCGCTCCTCGACCTTGTCGAGCCCGGTGCCGGACGGCATCGCCGCGGTGATCGCGACGATCTTCTCGTCCCGCTCCATTTCCGCCGACAGCGCCTTGGCAAACACGGACGTGTAGCTCGGCGGCCCGCCGCCCGGCCCCTTGTCCTGCTTGCCGGAGACAACGTCGAACTTGACGACTCCGTGATATTTGTCGGCCGCGGCCTCGGCCGGAGCGTAGCCCTTGCCCTTGCGGGTGACGGCGTGGACCAGCATCGGCCCTTCAGGTGCATCGCGGACGTTCTCGAGGATTTCGACCAGCGCCTCGACATTGTGGCCGTCGATCGGCCCGACGTAGTAGAATCCGAGCTCCTCGAACAAGGTGCCGCCGGTCCAGAAGCCGCGGGTATATTCCTCGACGCGGCGGGCCCAGCGGTGGATCGGGCCGGGCATCTTGCGGGCCAGCTTCTGGGCGACCCGGCGCGGCGTCAGATATTTGTTCGACGACACCAGCCGGGCGAGCGAGTTGCTGAGCGCCCCGACCGGCGGAGCGATCGACATGTCGTTGTCGTTGAGGATGACGATCAGCCGGTTGCCGGCGGCTTGGGCGTTGTTCATCGCCTCATAGGCCATGCCCGCGGACAGCGCCCCGTCGCCGATCACCGCGATCGCGCGCCCCGGCTCGCCCGACAATTTGCCGGCGACGGCGAAACCCAGCGCCGAGGAGATCGAGGTCGAGCTGTGCGCCGCTCCGAACGGGTCGTACTCGCTCTCGCAGCGGCGGGTGAAGCCACTCAGGCCCCCGCCCTGCCGCAAGGTCCGGATCCGATCGCGCCGCCCGGTGACGATCTTGTGCGGGTAGGCCTGGTGGCCGACGTCCCAGATCAATTTGTCGCGGGGAGTGTCGAACACGTAGTGGATTGCGACCGTCAGCTCGACGACCCCGAGGCCGGCGCCGAGATGCCCGCCGGTCACCGACACCGCAGATATCACCTCCTGGCGAAGCTCGTCGGCGAGCTGCGGCAGCTGCGATTTCGCCAGCGCCCTGATGTCGGCGGGCGACGAAATCGTGTCGAGCAGCGGGGTCACCGGCCGATCACTGGGGCGCTCAGTGGGGCGATCACTCATGCGCGGCCCCATAGCCCGAGCCACGGCGAGAAGTCGAACATTTGGATCATCATTGCCATCAAGCCAGTTCTGACGGGCCGGGCCGCGATTGGCATGAGCAAGTTCTGAGATTTCGCTGAAATCAGGCCGCCTGGCGCCGATGTCTCAATCCTGGTCGCAATCCCCGCAGGTGCCGCGGACCTCGATCACCGGCCGCGGAGCGGTGAAGCCGGCGGTCTTGGCGGCCTGGCGGACTCCGCCCGACAGACTGTCGTCGTCGAGGTGCACGGTCTGGCCGCAGCTGTCGCATATCAGGAAGATGCAGTCGTGCAGGCAGTCGGGGTGGGCATTGGCGACATAGGCGTTGGCGCTTTCGACCCGCCGCGCGAGGTTGGCGCCGACGAACAGGTCGAGGATCCGGTAGACGCTGTTGGCCGCGACCCGGCGGCCTTCGCTCCTGGAGACCGCCTCGGCGATGTCGTAGGCGGAGGCCGGGCGCTCAAACCCGGCGAGCGCGTCGAACACCGCGGCGCGCATCTCTGTCCACTGCTCGCCCTGGGTGGTCAGCCGCTTGGCGGCCGCTGATTTCAGCGACTCGCCCTCGTGCATCCGATGATCGTGGGGCTGGTGCTGCTGTTTGGCCACGCTGTGCAAGATAAGCCTCCGCCTTCCTCGCGGCAAGCGCAACGAGCGCTGGCGGCAACTAGTTCGCGGCGATCCGGTTGAGCTGATGGCCGAGCGCCAGGATCGCCACTCCGACGATCGTGAACAGCGCCTCGCTGCCGTCATGCGGCAAGGTCAGTGCCCCCGCCATCACTCCCAGGCCGAGCCCGCCGACCGCGCTCGGCATCATGAAGCCGTGCTCGTAAACGCCGCGCCCGAGCGCGACCGCTCCGAGCACCATCGCCAGGGTCAGCCCGACCTCATGGATCCAGGGACTTCCGAGCAGGCCGCCGGCCGACGCCAGCAGCGCCAGCGCCACCGCGGTCGCGAGGCAATGCACCACACACAGCCCGGACAGCGTGATCGCCATCCGGTCGAGGCGCCTCAAATCGAGCCCGGCAAGCGGGGATCGGCGCAGGGTCTGGGCCAGCAGCTGGGACATTGCACCGGCAATATATCGCCGCCGGCGCGAAGTTACAATATCTCATCACCGATGTTTTCGCGTTCATCGCCAGGCAGCAAAGCCGGGATCGATGCCGACCGTGACCAGCATGGTAAAAAGAAATGTCCGCTTTCCACCCTTTGCAGACGCTGGAAGCGCGTGCAAAGTCCCTTGGTCAGCAGCAAGGAGTCGGACATGGCAAAAGCAGCACAGAACGCGTTCATGAAGCCGGTCAAGCCATCGCGTGAGCTGGCGGCCATCACCGGCGAAGCGCCGCTGCCGCGGACCGAGGTCGTCCGCAAAATCTGGAATCACATCAAAAAGAACAATCTCCAGAATCCCAAGAACAAGCGCGAGATCCTCGCCGACG
>NZ_JACCSU010000045.1 GCF_013812825.1 Sphingomonas sp.
GCCGGATGGCGATCTTCTCCGCCAGCAGCTCGTCGGGCGGAAGCAGCGCCGCCAGCCGGCGAAGCGCGTCGGGCTCGATCATCGCCTCGCGCTCGGCGGCGATCACGCGTTCCAGAGAGGCGAGCGCGCCCGGTTCGATCTCCGGCAGCACCGGCTTGAGGATCGCCCGGTCGAGCATTACCGCGACGGTCGGCGAGGGGTCGGGCATGGCGAGCAGCTTCAACAGCTCGTCGGCGATGCGCTCGCGCGACAAGGCCATCAAATCGTTGGCACGCGCGGCGCAGGCCGCGAGCGCCGCCGGGTCGGGCTCGCCGGCGCCGAAGCGCGCGTGGAAGCGGAAGAATCGCAGGATCCGCAGATGGTCTTCGGCAATTCGGGCGAACGGCTCGCCGATGAATCGCACGCGTCGGGCCTCGAGGTCCTCCAGTCCGCCGAAATAGTCGAAGATCTCGCCGCTGTTGGGGTCGGCGCTGAGCGCGTTCAAGGTGAAATCGCGCCGCGCCGCGTCCTCCTGCCAGTCGTCGGTGTAGGCGATCGTCGCGCGCCGGCCGTCCGTCGATACGTCGCGGCGAAGGCTGGTGACTTCGACCGGCAGGCCGTCGCTGACCGCAGTGACGGTGCCGTGCGCGATCCCGGTCGGGACCACCTTGACTCCGACTTTCTCGAGCCGCTGGACCACTTCCGGGGGGCGGATCCGGGTTGCCAGGTCGATATCGCTGACGGGCAGCCCGAGCAGGTCGTCGCGCACCGCCCCGCCGACGTAGCGGGTCAGACCTTCGTCCGCGCCAAGCGCTTTCAAAAGCCGCTTCATGCCGCGTCGGCGGCGCCATTTGGCGGCATCCAGCTTCAGCTCCATCGCAGCCTGCGCGAAAGATTGACGAGCATCGCCGCGGTCGCCCCCCAGATGTCCCGGCCGTTCCAGGCGATGCGGTAATAATGGCGCTCGCGGCCCTCGAACAGCATCGCCTGGAGCTGCTGGTTGGCGGGGTCGAGGAGAAAGGCGAGCGGCGCCTCGAACCAGTCCTCGACTTCCTGCTCATGGGGAGCGAGCGGCAGGTCCGGCGCGACGACTCCGACGACTGGAGTGACGGCAAAGCCGGTGATCGTTCGATAGGGCTCGAGGGCCGCGATCGGCTCGACCGCTGCCGGCTCCAGCCCAAGCTCCTCCCACGCCTCGCGAAGCGCGGCGGCGGTCGGGTCTTCGTCCGAGTCGATGCGGCCGCCGGGAAAGGCGACCTGGCCGGCGTGGGTGCGCAGGTCGGCATGGCGGACGGTGAGGATGACTCCCGGTTCGGGCCGGTCGGTGATGGCGATCAGCACCGCGGCCGGCGCTGGGGACGAGCCCGCCGACCAATCATCGCCGGCGAGAATCGGCTCAAAGGGCGGCGCGCGCAGGGCCTCTCGCAGCCGGTCGGCCAGCCTGGTCTGGGCCGGAGTCCTCGCGGCCTTCACGAACGTTGGTCCAGCGGGAAGAAGGCGCCGTCGCTCCACACGCCCGGCGGCTGGTGGCCCTCGGCGAGCGCGATCTCGGCGAGCTCATAAAAGACGGGCCGAGCAAGCTCGGCCTCGAGTCCGTGGCGGACGAGCACTCGCGGGCTCGGTCCGTGCTCGTCGGGCACCAGCCGCAGCGGGTGGCCGGGCCCGAGGATCACCGCATCGCCGCTGTCGAGGCGAAGCGCGATCTTGCGCTCCTCACCCTCGCCCTCGCTTTCCATCTCAATCGCCCGGAAGGCGGTCGCCTCGACGTCGACTTCGAGCTTTTCGACCGGAGTGACCAGCATGTGGCGCCCGTCCGGCTCGCGGCGAAGCACGGTCGAGAACAGCCGCACCATCGCCGGGCGGCGGATCGGATCGCCCTGATGGTACCAGGTCCCGTCGCGCGCGATGCGCATCCCCGAATGACCGCAGCGCTCCGGGTCCCACTGGTCGACCGGCGGCAATCGGCGCTCATCGATCAGCGCCTGCAGCTCGGCCAGGCCGAGGCCTCGAAGCTCGATTGGGGGGCGGCTCTCGGGCATGGGCCTCCCTCTGTCATTGCGAGCACGGCGAAGCAATCCACGCACAAACTGGATTGCTTCGTCGCAACGCTCCTCGCAAGGACGGAGCATGGATGGACCTCGAACCGCGATCGTCACCGGCGCCGGCAAGCGGGTCGGAGCTAAAATCGCCCGGGCGCTGGTCGCGGATGGCTGGACCGTCCTCGCCCATGTCCGGCGCGACGGGGATCCGGTCCCGGAAGGGACGGTGAAGGCAGCGGCGGACCTCGCCGATGCGGGGTGCGCGGAAGCCATTTTCGCAGCCGCCCGGGAGCTGCCGCCGGTTCGCCTGCTGGTCAACAATGCCGCTCGGTTCGAGCGGGACGGGTTCGGCGCGTTCAACGCCGAGGAGTTCGACGCGCACCTGACGGTCAATGTCCGAGCGCCGCTGCTCCTGACCGAAGCGTTCGCGGCCGCGCACGACGGCGAGCGCGACGGGCTGATCGTCAACATCCTCGACTCCAAGCTCGCCGCGCCCAATCCCGATTTCCTCAGCTACACGTTGTCCAAGCAGGCGCTTGCCGGGCTGACCGAGCTGGCGGCCAGGGCGCTTGCCCCCAAGGGCATCCGGGTCAATGGCCTGGCCCCGTCGCTGATGCTGCGCTCGACCGGCCAGAGCGAGGAGAATTTCGCGGCGATGCAGCGCGCCAACCCGTTGCGCCGGGGAGTCGAGCCGGGCGACGTGGTCGCTGCGCTGCGCTACCTGATTGCCGCGCCCGCGGTGACCGGACAAGTGCTGACCATCGACGGCGGCCAGCGCTTCTGGTCGCTCGAGCGCGACGTTCAGTTCCTCTCGCCGTCGGGCGAGGGGCAATGGGTGGAGAAGCAATGAAGCCCGACGAACCCAGGCTCGATGGCCTCGTCCCCGATGACTTGCGCGTGCGCTCGAGCCGGATTCTGCTGGATTCGCTCGAGGTGCAGGCCGACATCGGGTTCCACGACTATGAGATCGGCCGGCCGCAGCGGCTGCTGGTCACCGTCGAGATCTGGCTCGACGACCTCGCTCCGCCGGACGAGGAGGACCCGTCGGCGGCCTGGGACTACGACTATCTGCGCACCGAAGTGCAGGCGCTGGCCAGCGCCCGGCGCTACAATTTGCAGGAGACTCTGGCGCACGCGATCTACAATCGATTCGCCGCACTGCGCGGGGTCAAGGCACTGCGCGTCGCGACCGCGAAACCCGACATCTATGCGGAAGCACGCGGGGTGGGGGTCGAAATCGCCTCGTTCATTTGAAACCTGCCACCACTTTGGCGTGGCACCTTGCGGTTGTGGAACAAAATCGATTGCGCGGCCTTTGAGCGGGTTATAAGGAGGCGCGCTTGCGGCCGATGATATGTTGATACATCGGCAGCTTCAGTCCACCAGACGGGGCGCGTGTCCAGACGTCCGGTCTGACCGCTCTACCGGCGGCGTGTCGAGGAGAATTGCGGCTTAATGTCCTACGCTCAACGCAGACAGATGAGCAGTAATCGGACGGCGGCGATCGTCGTCGTCGCGTTGCTCCACGTGGTGCTCGGTTACGCTCTCATTACTGGACTTGCCTATAATGTCGCCAAGAATGCGATGGAAGATTTGAAGACCTTCGACGTCGAGGAAGAGCCGCCGCCCCCCGAAGAGCCGCCGCCGCCACCCGAGCAGCCGGACACTCCGCCGCCGCCGCAGATCGCCGCGCCGCCGCCGCTGGTGCGCACCAACACCGCGCCGCCGATGATCCAGACCACTCCGACCCCGCCGCCGCCAGCGCCGATCGTCCCGGTCTATCGGCCGGCGCCACCGGCGCCGCCGCCGCCGCCGCCGCCGGTCAAGCGAGTCGAGGCCAGGAGCGCCGTCGGAAATCTGCAGGGGTTGTTCCGCGACAGCGACTATCCGCAGAGCGCGATGGACAGGGAGGAGCAGGGCACCGTGTCGGTCTCTCTTACGATCGGCACGACGGGGCGAGTCACCGGCTGCAACGTAACTTCGTCGAGCGGCTCAAGAACGCTCGACAGTACGACCTGCCGGATCCTGCAGAGCCGGGCGAAGTTCACCCCGGCGCGCGACAGCAGCGGGAACCCGACGACCGATTCAGTTTCGCAACGCATCACGTGGCGGCTGCAGTAACCGCCATGAATGGCACAACCATCGGAGGAAAGTAACGATCATGGCAGCACCAGCACCCGCCGGCGATAGCCCCTATGGCCTGATGCAGGCTCTCGAGGAGGGCGGCATCATTGCCTGGACCACCTTCGGCATCCTCGTGATCATGTCCCTGGGCACCTTCTACATCCTGTTCACCAAGCTCATGCAGCAGCAAAAGATCATGAGCCAGGGGCGGAAAGTGCGAGCCAGCTTCTGGAACTCGCCCAATCTGCGCGAAGCCTCGACCAAGCTCGAGAAGCGCAGCGCCTATCGAGCGATCGTCGATGACGCGCTGCTCGCCCAGGAGCAGCACGGCAAGCTGACCGACCCGATCGACCAGCACGACTGGATGGGCAACAGCCTGGCGCGCAGCCAGGGATCGATCGGTGCGAGGCTCGGCGAAGGCCTCGCCTTCCTCGCGACGGTCGGCTCGACGGCACCGTTCATCGGCCTGTTCGGCACCGTCGTCGGAATCTACCGCGCGCTGATCAAGATCGGTGCATCGGGACAAGCGTCCATCGACACCGTCGCGGGGCCGGTCGGCGAAGCGCTGATCATGACCGCGCTGGGCCTGGTCGTCGCGGTTCCGGCGGTGCTTGCCTACAACTGGCTCGTGCGACGCAACAAGTCGATCATGGAGGATCTGGCGGCGTTCACCAACGACCTCCACGGCTATTTGATGTCCAACGGCCAAGTGAAACCGAGCATGGCCGGAGTCGCGGACGGCACCCGTGGCACCACGCCCACGAGAGGCGCCACCACCTCGACTCAGCGGGGCAACGAACCGTTGCGCAGCGACACCCGCAGTGGCACCGAGGCTACGCCGACCGTATCCGACCGAACGTAAGACAATCGAAGAGCGCCGGCACCGTGTCGGCGCCCTTCGTTCGAACCCGAATGCAACCAGCAGAAGGCGAAACTGGCGATGGCAGTTAGCGTAGGCCCCGGCGAGGGCGAAGAGATGGAGGCGATGTCCGACATCAACGTCGTGCCGCTGGTCGACGTGATGCTGGTGATGCTGATCATTTTCCTGATCGCCATCCCAGTCGTGCTGCAGTCGGTGCCGGTCAAGCTGCCCGCAGTGCGCTTTCAGCCGACCACGACCAAGCCCGAGAACGTCAATCTGACCGTCCGTGGCGAGCCGGACGGTTCATGCGGCGTTTACTGGAACCTGACCAAGGTCGACAGCAAGAATCTGCTCGACCGCGCCGTCAAGAAACTCGAGGACGAGATCGAGCGCCAGGGCGGGGTCGAGAACATCACCGAAGAGACGATGCCGGAGGCGCATATCCGAGGCGACGTCAATACCCCGTACAAGTGCATCGGCGGGACCATCTACACCATGCAGCGCGCGGGCTTCGCGCGGGTCGGCTTCATTTCCGAGCCGCCCGCGGGTGGCGTCACGACGCGCCTGTAGCCGGATAGGAGCAAGCCGCCATGGCAATGCAAACCACCACGGACAACCTCCAGGGCGAGCCGATCATGGACATCAACATGACGCCGCTGATCGACGTCCTGCTGGTGCTGTTGATCATGTTCATCATCACCATCCCGATCCAGACCCACGCGGTGAAGCTGGATCTGCCGCAGAACACGAACGATCCGAACCCGCCGCCGGTCGACCCGGTCAAGAACAAGGTCGTGATCACCCAACCCGGGGCGATCCTGTGGAACGGCACCCCGGTCAGCGCGATGCAGCTGCGCCAGTATCTCGACGTTTCGCAGCAGATGGACCCGGTGCCCGAGCTTCACCTGCAGCCCGAGCCCGAAGCGCGTTACGAGGTCGTCGACCAGGTGCTGGCAGTCACCAAACAGGCGCGGGTCGAAAAGATGGGCTTCGTCGGCAACGAGCAATACGCGACTTTCTAAAACGGGCTTCCGTTTCGCTGATCCGATAGGGCGATCCTCGCGGGCCGCCTTTTTCGTTCGAGACTTGTCTTCAGGAGCGAACCATGAGATGATGTAACATCATCCTGGAGGGCCGGATCATGCCTGAAGCGCTGCGCTACCGTGAGGAGCCGCTGTTCCTGGACATCAACACCACGCCGCTGATCGACGTGCTGCTCGTTCTCCTGATCATGTTCATCATCACGATTCCGATTCAGACCCACGCGGTGAAATTCGATCTTCCAATCGCACCGCCCGAGAGGGAATATGTGCTCAGTCCCATCAAGAATAAGGTGGTCGTGACGACCGCCGATCAGATCCTGTGGAATGGAATTCCCATCTCGAAGGACGGGCTGAGCCGCAACCTCCATCTCACTCAGCAAATGAAGCCATCCCCCGAACTCCACCTGCAGCCCGAGGCAAGCGCTCGGTATGAGTTGGTCGACGAGGTTCTCGCGATCAGTAAGCGAGCGGGCGTGAGCAATATGGGGTTCGTGGGCAACGAAGCGCACGCCAACTTCTAGCCGATTGGGGGTGGCACGGCCCTGAATCCACCGCCCTCTGGCGCTTGGGGAATCCTCGTGCCATTGGGCCGCGGGTGAGCCAGACCCTTGATTTCGCAGTCGCCATCCTCGCCGCCGGGCAAGGCACGCGAATGCGCTCCGACATGCACAAGGTCCTCCATCCGATCGCCGGCCGGCCGCTGCTGCTGCACCTGCTCGACCGGGTCGACGGGCTCGGCGCGCAAAAGCGCGTGGTGGTCGTCGGCAAGGGCCGCGACCAGGTCGAGGTGGCGCTCAACGGCCGCGACGTCACGGTCGCGCATCAGGCGCAGCAGAAAGGCACTGCGCACGCGGTCCAGCAGGCGGCCCAGGCGCTCGGCGGCTACGACGGCGCGGTCCTGATCCTCTACGCCGACACGCCGTTCGTCGAAGCGGAGACCTTGAGGAAGATGCTCGACCGCCTCGACGGCGACGACGGGCCCGGCGTCGTCGTGATGGCCTCGCGGCCGGCCGATCCCAAGACTTACGGCCGGATCATCCTTGGGCAAGGCGACCGCATCGCCAAGATGGTCGAGTATCGCGACGCGACCGAGGAGGAGCGCGCCGTCCGCCTGTGCAACAGCGGCATGATGGCGCTTCGTGCGCGCGACCTGTTCCGCTGGCTGGACAAGGTCGGCAACGACAATGCGGCCGGCGAATATTACCTGCCCGACGTGGTCAACATTGCGGCCGCCGAGGGGCGCGAGGCGGTGGTCATCGAGGGCGATCCGTATGAGACCGCGGGGGTCAACAGCCGCGCCGAGCTCGCGCATCTCGAGCTCGAATGGCAGCGGCGGCGGCGCGAGCAGGCGCTCGAGGAAGGAGCGACCCTGATCGATCCCGAAAGCGTCTGGTTCGCCTTCGACACCAAGCTCGGCCGCGACGTGACGGTCGAGCCGCACGTCGTCTTCGGACCCCGGGTCGAGGTTGCCGACGGCGCCTATATCAAGGCGTTCAGCCACATCGAGGGCGCGGTGATCGGCGCTCGAGCGAGCGTCGGCCCATTTGCCCGAATCCGGCCCGGAAGCCGGCTCGGCCCAGGCTCGCGCATCGGCAATTTCGTCGAGCTCAAGAAGGCGCTGGTGGGCCGCGGCGCCAAGGTCAATCATCTAAGCTATGTCGGCGACAGCGTCGTCGGCGAGGACGCCAATATCGGCGCCGGCACCATCACCTGCAATTACGACGGGTTCGACAAGCATCAGACGGTGATCGGCGACGGCGCCTTCATCGGCTCGAACACGGCCCTGGTCGCGCCGGTGACGATCGGCGAGGGTGCGGTGGTCGGAGCCGGCTCGGTGATTACCCAGGACGTCGCGCCGCACAGCCTCGCGGTCGAGCGCAATGAGCAGAAAGGCATCGCCGGCTGGGCCAAACGCTTCCGTGCAGCCAAGGCCGCCAAGAAAGCCGCCGAATAACGACTGTCGCCTACACGCTCTAGCAGGACCTTCACTCATGTGCGGAATCGTCGGAATCGTTGGCAAGTCGGATGTCGCTCAGCGGCTGTTCGACGGTTTGAAGCGGCTCGAATATCGCGGCTATGACTCGGCGGGAATCTGCACGGTCAACGACGGCGGGCTGAAGCGGCGGCGGGCCGAGGGCAAGCTCGAAAATCTGGCGACGGAACTGTCGCGCGAGCCTCTGGGCGGGACGATCGGGATCGCCCACACGCGCTGGGCGACCCATGGCGCTCCGACGGTCGGCAACGCCCATCCGCACATCGCCGGGCCGGTGGCCCTGGTCCACAACGGAATCATCGAGAATTTCAAGCCGCTGCGCGACGAGCTGATCGCCGATGGCCGCGAGTTCGCGTCGGAAACCGACAGCGAAGTCGTCGCCCATCTCGTCGCGCGCGAGATCGAACGCGGGTCGTCACCCGAGGACTCGGTGGCCACCGTCCTGCCGCGGCTTCACGGCGCGTTCGCCATCGCCTTCCTGTTCCGCGACCACCCCGACCTGATCATCGGCGCACGGATGGGAGCGCCGCTGACCGTCGGCTATGGGAAGGGGGAGAATTACGTCGGCTCGGACGCGCTGGCGCTGGCGCCGCTGACCCAGCGCATTGCCTATCTCGAGGAAGGCGACTGGGTCGCCGCTAGGCACGACCGGGTCGAGATCTTCGACCGCGAGAACAAGCCCGTCAAGCGCGAGATCGTCGAGTCCGGAGCCTCGGCCGCGCGGATCGATAAGGGCAATTACCGCCATTACATGCAAAAGGAGATCTTCGAGCAGCCGATCGTCGTCGCCCAGACCCTGCAAAGCTACGTCCGGCCGTTCGAGGGCGAGGTCGCGCTGCCGACCGGAGAGCTCGATCTGGCGGCGATCGACCGAGTCACCATCGTCGCTTGCGGCACCAGTTTCTACGCCGGCATGGTCGCCAAATACTGGTTCGAGCAGTTCGCCCGGGTTCCGGTCGACATCGATGTGGCATCCGAGTTCCGCTACCGGCAGCCGGTGCTCGAACCGGGCGGGCTGGCGCTGTTCGTCAGCCAGTCGGGCGAAACCGCCGACACGCTCGCCGCGCTCAGGCATGCGCGATCCGAGCAGCAGCGAATCGCGGTCGTGGTCAATGTCCCGACCAGCTCGATGGCGCGCGAGGCGGACCTGCTGCTGCCGACCCACGCTGGTCCCGAGATCGGGGTCGCTTCGACCAAGGCCTTCACGTGCCAGCTGGCGGTGCTCGCGGCGCTGGCCGCGAACCTGGCGCGGGCCAAGAGCCGGCTGTCGCGCGATGAGGAGAAAACCATCGTCGCCCACCTCCAGCAGGCGCCGGCGGCGATTAACGCGGCGCTCGGCCACGACGACGAGATCGCCGGCATGGCGCACCTGATCGCTCCGGCCCGGGACGTGCTCTATTTGGGCCGCGGGCCCGACTATCCGATGGCGCTCGAGGGCGCGCTGAAGCTCAAGGAGATCAGCTACATTCACGCCGAGGGCTATGCCGCGGGCGAGATGAAGCACGGCCCGATCGCCTTGATCGACGAGGACGTGCCGGTGATCGTCCTGGCGCCGTCCGGGCCGCTGTTCGAGAAGACCGTCAGCAACATGCAGGAAGTCCGCGCCCGCGGCGGCAAGATCGTCCTGATCAGCGATGCCAGGGGCCTGGCCGAGGCGGGCGAGGGGACGATGGCGACCATCGAGATGCCCGAAGTCCACCCGCTGATCGCGCCGCTGGTCTATGCGGTGCCGGTGCAGCTGCTCGCCTATCATGTCGCGGTGCTCAAGGGCACCGACGTCGACCAGCCGCGCAACCTCGCCAAGAGCGTCACGGTCGAGTGAAAAGCCTGTGGGAACCGGCGGGCCCGCGCGGTCGGTGCGGCAAGGCCGCGCTTGCCGGCATGGCGGTCGGTGTTGCGCTAGGCCTGGCGCTGCTGGCGGCGATCCTGATCGGCCTGCTCTAGGCGCTCGGGCAGCGAGGCGACGTGGCGCCTCAGGCGTTCGTAGAGGAAATCGATCACCGTGCGGACGCGCGGAGCGTTGCGGACCCGCTCGTGGGTCAAGAGCCAGAAACTCCGGTCATGGTCCTTGCGCGGCGGCAGGCAGCGGACCAGGTCGGGCTCCGCATCGGCGACGATGCAGGGCAGCACCGCGATCCCGAAGCCGGAGCGGGCTCCCGACAGCAGGCCGGTCGACGACGCGTGGTGCATCGCCACCTGGTCCTCGAGCCCGAGGCTTCGCAGCCACGCCTGGTAATGACGCCAAAGGTTGCCGCCGCCGCCGCCGATGATCGCGTGGTTCCGAAGGTCGTCGGGGCTTTCGGGAACGCCGTTGCGAGCCGCATAGTCACGGCTGCAGTAAAGCGTCCAATCGTCCCGGCAAAGGCGCCGCCCGACGAGGCCGTTGCCGTCGGCCTGGACGGTGCTTCGGATGGCGATGTCGGCCTCGCCGGCGCCGAGGTCGCGGATCGCCTGTGCGGTGTCGAGCTCGATCCGGATCTGCGGGTGGAGATCGTGGAGCTCGCGGAGCATCGGCGCGAGCAAGGTGACGGCGAAGATCTCCTCGGTGGTGACCCGCACGTTGCCGCTCAAATCCCGGCCGCTGGCCAAAGCGGCGCTGTCGAACCTTTGCGCGGCGGCCTCGACCGCCTCGGCGTGGACGAGGAGCTCGGCCCCCTCCGGAGTCAGCGCGTAACCGGCCTGGCGCCTGTCGAACAAGGTCAGCTTCACCGCCTCCTCGAGGGCGGCGATGCGGCGCGCGACGGTCGTCTGGCTGACCCGCAGCGAACGGCTGGCGGCGAGCGTGCTTCCGCCGCGCGCGACGCCGAGGAAATAGCGCAAGTCGTTCCAGTCGAGCGGCGGTCGGTTCGGCATATTTGCAGAATCATAGCGCAACATCGTTGCTCACGTAAGTTGCAATTTGCGACTAAATAAACGGTCGCGCCGGGAAAGCCGGCCCTTTCGAAGCTAACAATGGCTCACAGGAGGAAGCGACCATGAAAAAGGCCATCTATATCGCGCTCGCGTCGGCGCTGATCACCACTGCGGCGATCAAGGCCGCGCCGGCGATCGCTCAGGAGCCCGCAGGGACCGAGACGAACATCAGCCTGGTGCGGACCGGCGACCTCGACCTCAGCAGCGAAGTCGGCCGGCGCAAGCTCGAGCTTCGGCTTGCCCGCGCCGCGCGCGAAGTTTGCGGAGCCGCGTCCGACGCCGACGTCGAAGGCAAGAATGCGGTGCGCGAATGCCGCGACGAAACCATTGCCAAGGCCCGGGCTCAGCGCGATTCCCTCATCGCCAGGCGCAATGGAGTGATCGCGGTGGCCGCCGCTCGTTAGAAGAATCCCCATGGAGCGGCGCCTTTTCCCCAGGGGCGCCGTTCCGCTTGTCCCCGCGCCGCAGCCGCCCTAGCGTCGCTTCCGATGATCGAGGTCCGGGGCGGCTGTCATTGCAACGCGGTGCGGTTCACCGCGACAATCCCCCAGCCGCCGGTGCCGGCAATCGATTGCAATTGCTCGATCTGCCGGATGACGGGCTTCCTGCACATCATCGTCCCGCACTCGGATTTCGCACTGGAAACCGGCCAGCACAGTCTGAGCAGCTACCGGTTCGGGACCGGCGCGGCCGAGCATCTGTTCTGCTCGAAGTGCGGCGCAAAGAGCTTCTACCAGCCCCGCTCGCATCCCGATTCATGGAGCGTCAACGCGCATTGCCTCGATGAGCCGGTCGAGGTGATCGTCGACTGGTTCGACGGGCAGCACTGGGAAGAGGCGATTAAGGACCTTCCGGGGGAAGGTTCATGATCGGCTCTGCGATCAAGGACCTTCCGGGGGAAGGCCAAGAGCTGTCTTTTCCTCTCGGAGCTGAAGTCAAATGGCAGTCCCTCGACAAGCTCGGGACGAACGGGGATAGCTTCATCGATGCACCGCCCGCTCCGACTGACGCTCGACCGAGCCGCGCTCCAGCACAACTGGCGCTGGCTCGCGGAGACGGCGGGGACCGCGTGCGGGGCGGCAATCAAGGCCGACGGTTATGGAATCGGCGCTCGCGAGGCGATGGCGGCATTGCACGAAGCCGGCTGCCGCGATTTTTTCGTATCCAACTGGGCCGAGGCGGCGGAGCTGGGCGATCTGCCGGCGGGTGCGAGCCTCGGCGTGCTGCACGGGGTCGGGCCGGGCGACGTCGAGGCCGCGCTGGGCTCGAGCGCGCGCCCGGTGCTCAACAGCGGCGAGCAGGTCGGCCGGTGGAAGGAGATCGCTCCCGGGCGGCCGTGCGACGTGATGCTCGACACGGGCATCAACCGGCTCGGGCTGCGCCCGGATGAGACCGGTTGCCTCGACGAGCTGGCGATCGACACGCTGATGAGCCACCTCGCCTGCGCCGACGAGGACCATCCGCTCAACGCGACACAGCTCGAGCGTTTTCGCGAGGTCGCCGCTGCGGTCCCGGCAACCCGATACAGCCTCGCCAACTCGGCCGGCATCTGTCTTGGCCGCGACTATGCGTTCGACCTCGTCCGACCGGGGATCGCGATCTACGGCGGGGTCCCGCGGCGCGAGGCCGAGGGTCATATCCGCCAGGTTGCTCACGTCGAGGCGCAAATCGTCCAGCGCCGAACCATCCGCGCCGGCGAAAGCTGCGGCTATGGCGCGACGTTCGTCGCCGAGGCCGAGACCGAGGCGGCGATCCTCAACATCGGCTACGCCGACGGCTATCTGCGCGGCTTCTCCTCCAACGGCAGCGCGTTCGCCGGCGAGCTTGCACTGCCGGTGCTGGGGCGGGTGTCGATGGATCTGATGGCGGTTCGCTGCGACGCCGCGCCCGACCTCAAGGAAGGCGACTGGGTGGAGGTGGACTACGACCTGCCGACTGCGTCCAGGCAATCGGGCTTGTCGCAATACGAGCTTCTGACGACGCTAGGCGGCCGCTTCGAGCGGCGCTGGCGATAAGGCCCTCACCCCAGCCCTCTCCCGCGCGCGGGAGAGGGAGCTTGGGGCGCTGAGCCCCTGGGCGGCGGCGTCTTGGGTTTGTAGCGGCAGAGGTCGATCACCGGGCATTTCCAGCACAGCGGCAGCCGCGCCTTGCAGGTGTAGCGGCCGTGGAGGATCAGCCAGTGGTGCGCGTCGCGGCGGAACGGATGGGGAGTGATCCGGTCGAGCTTGAGCTCCACTTCGAGCGGGTTCTTGCCGGGAGCGAGGCCGGTGCGGTTGCAGACTCGAAAGATGTGGGTGTCGACCGCGAACGTTTCTTCGCCGAACGCGGTGTTGAGGACGACGTTGGCGGTCTTGCGGCCGACCCCGGGGAGCTGTTCGAGCTCCTCGCGGCTGCGCGGCACGTCGCCGCCGTGGTCGCGGATCAGGGCCTCGGACAAGGCGATCACGTTCTTCGCCTTGGTGTTGAACAGTCCGATCGACTTGATCTGCTCGCGCAGCTCATCCTCGCCGAGCGCGACCATCTGCCGGGGAGTGCGGACGCGCTTGAACAGGTCGCGGGTGGCGAGGTTGACGCTGACATCGGTCGCCTGGGCCGAGAGCACGACCGCGACCAGCAGCGTGTAGGGGTTGCTATATTCAAGCTCGGTGGTTGGCGCGGGATTGGTCTCCGCGAGCCGCGAGAAGAATTCGAGAACCTTGGCTTTGTTCACCTGGCCGGGTTCAAAGGGAATCGATGACGTCGCGCATCGAGTAGAGGCCCGCGGGTCGGCCGACGAGGAAGCGCGCGGCGGCGAGCGCCCCGCGGGCGAAGATCGCTCGGCTTTCGGCGCGGTGCGACAGGACCAGCCGCTCGTCGGGCCCGAGGAACAACACGTCATGGTCGCCGGCGACGGTGCCGCCGCGAAGCGAAGCGAAGCCGACCGACCCTTCGTCGCGCTTGAGGCCGGTGCCGTCGCGGCCGCGCTCGGCCCTGAGCTCGGTGGCGCGGCCGAGCGCCGCCGCCTGGCCGAGCATGAGCGCGGTTCCCGACGGGGCGTCGGCCTTCATGCGATGATGGGCTTCGACGATCTCGACGTCCCACTGCGGGCCAAGCACCGCGGCTGCGCGCTCGACGAGGTCGGCGAGCACGGCAATCCCGAGCGAGGTGTTGGCGGCGCGCAGAATTGCGATCCGCTCGGCCGCGGCGTCGATCCGGCGGCCGGCCAAGTCGTCGAGACCGGTTGTTCCGACGATGATCGGGACTCCGGCCGAGACCGCCCGGTCGAGGCTCGACTGGAGCGCCGACGGAGCCGAGAAATCCACCAGCACGTCGCCATGGTCCTGGTCGATCGCGAAGCCCGGATCATCGGCGGCCGCAGCGGCGATCGCCTCGCCCATCCGCCCTTTTGGCGCGAACAAGGTGATGCGGATCGGCTGCTGGTCGGTGCGCATTCGAGGGTGTTTAGCGGAGGCGTTCCTGCAGGGCCAGCGCGGCCGCGGGCGCGCGGATCTTGGCGCCGTTGATCATGAACATGTAGACGTCGCGGCCGGCCTTTTGCCAGCGCCGCGCGCGCCGGGCGAAGGCGTCCAGCGACGCCTTGTCATAGCCGGTGGGAACCTCCTCGCGCATGCGCTGCAGCCGGGCGTAGGCGAAGGTCGCGGTGTCGGCCTCGATGCACGGGAACTCGTCGTCGTCGCCGAACACGATCGCGACGTCCCGGGCCCGGCAGAGATCGAAAAAGCGATCGTCGCGGAAGCTGTCGTGACGTGGTTCGATCACGTGGCGAAGCGGGATTCCGTCGAGCTCGCGGGGCAGCAGCTCGAGGAAGGCGGCGATGTCGTCGCGGTCGAACTTGCGGCGCGCGGCGAGCATCCACAGGATCGGCCCGAGCTTGGGCCCAAGCGCGTTCAGCCCCTGGGCGAGGAAGTTGCCGATCCCCTCGCCGGCGTCGGCCAGCCGCGGCCGGGTGACGCAAAAGCGCGAGCCCTTGATCGCGAACTGGAAGCCGTCGGGAACCGCGGCCGCCCAGGCAGCCCAGCTCTTGGGACTCTGGCGGCCGTAGAAGGTCGCGTTGATCTCGATCGCTCCGAACCTGCTCGCCGCAAACTCGAGCTCCTTCGATTGCGCAAGCTTGGGCGGATAAAAAGTTCCGCGCCACGGCGGGTAGGTCCACCCGCCGATCCCGATCCGGATCCGCCTTTTCGCGATCGCTCAGCCCCCTGCGGCCGGCTTGTCGCTGTTGAACATGTCGGCCGCCACTTTCCAGTCGGCGCCGACCTTTTTCCAGACGACGAGATATTTTCCGGTATCGTCGATAGTCTGGCCGCCCGGCTTGGCGGTGAATCGATAGGTGCCGCGGTCCAGGGCCATATCGCCCGCGCTGGAAATCTCGATTCGCTCGGGCTGAAAGGTCAGCGTCGCTTCCGGCATTGCGTTCATCGACTGCCAGTATTGAGCGATCGCCTCCCGGCCGGTGACGAGCGGCTGGTTGGGCGCCATGACCACCCCATCGTCGGCGTAGAGTTGGGCGATCGCGGCTGAGTCGTTGGCCTTGATCAGCTGAAGCCAGCGGGCGATATTGTCGCGGATCGCCTGCTCGTCGGCGGCGGTACTGGCTTGCGCGGTCTCGGGCGTGTCGCGGTGCCCGGCCTTGTCGCATGCGGGCAGCAGCGCCGCCGAAGCGGCCAATATCAGCACATAAGTCCTCTTGATCATCGTTCCCTCCGTCGCGTTTGAGGACGCACTGGGAACGCCAGGCGCTCCGGAAACCGGATCAATCATCTCCCGGCGAGTCGCACAAGCCGCACTGGACGTCAGACGAGGCTCGGGACGAGGATCTTGTGGACCGTGCCGCTCTTCGACGTCGCCACTTGATGGACGGCGCCGACCTGGGTGACGAAGCGCTCGACCAGCCGCGTGCCAAGGCCGCTTCGCGCTCCGGGCGGCCGCTCCGGAATGCCCGAGCCATTGTCCTCGACGATGATCGCGACTCCGTCGGGGCGCGTTTCGGAGCTCACTCGGATGACGCCCCCGGAGCCGTTATTGAAGGCGTGCTTGAGCGAGTTGGTCACGAGCTCGTTGACGATGATCGACAAATGGATCGCCTTTTCGGTGCTGGCGCTGAGATCGTCGATATCGCATTCGACCTTCACTTCGTCGCGCGACAGGCCGCGCCTGATCTGCTCGCACAGCTCGCACAGATGATCGCCGAGCCGCACGGTGCCGAGATCTTCGCTTCGAAGCGCGAGTTGCTCGGAGGCCCGCGACACCGCGTTCACCCGGTCGGCGGCGTCGCGGAGCGCCTGGCTGACCTCTGGCAGCTGGGCCCGCTGGGCCTGCAGCATCAGCAGCGCGACCACGGTCTGGTAATTGTTCTTGGTGCGGTGGTCGATCTCGCGCAGCGCTTGGCTCAGCAGGTCCATCTGCCGCTCCTGCTCGGCGAGCGCGTTCGCCACCTCGCGCTGGTAGAAGGCAATGACCGCCAGGATCAGCAATTGCGCTCCGGTTGCGAACAGGAATGCGCCCGCCGCTTGCGTCTCGGTCGGCACGAAACTCCCGCGAGGCTCCACGACCGCGTACAAGGTGAACAACTGGCCGATCAGCAGGGTCAGCAGGCCGCTTCGCCAGCCGGCGAGCGCGCAGGCGATCACGACCCCGAGAAAAATCAGCGCATAGGGCGCCTGCTGCCCGAGCAGGGGCTCCAGCGGCATGCGCGCAGCGATCATTGCGACCGCGACCACGACGGCGACGCCGAGCTCGACGAGCAGCGGCGGGAACCGCCTCTCGAGCCGTTCGGGTAGCCGCGATCGGAAGATCTTCTTGATGACCCCGCCCCTACTCAGATCGCCGCGCAGCACACGCGCGGCCTCCCCATAAGCTTCTTATATCATTAAAAAAATCTAACCTCCGTCAAGGTTCGCCGTCATCCTCGAACTCGAGCGCCGCGGCAGCCCCGCCGGATAGGTTCCTGGGCTTGTCCGGAGCGACCGGAACGCCGCCATCGTCGAGGTCCTTGCGCCGGCGTCCGCGACGCTTGCGCTCCTGTGCTTCGGCCCACTCCGCCATTTGCACGGCGTCCCTGAATGGAAATGGCCGTGGATGCGAGCGGAGTGAGCGGAATGGATCGAGGAACGGCACTGCCGGTCCAATAGCAGAATTGCGCTTCCAAGTCGCGCGGTTCGGCAAGCTCGGTTAGTGGCGCTGTCATGACTTCACACGGGATTCGCAACATCGTCGTGCTGACCGGCGCCGGGGTGTCGGCGGAAAGCGGCGTCGCGACCTTCCGCGGGCCCGACGGGCTGTGGGAGGGGCACCGGGTCGAGGATGTCGCGACTCCGCAGGCCTTTGCGCGCGACCCGGCGCTGGTCCACGCGTTCTACGATGCCCGGCGCGCGAAGCTCGGCACCATCGGACCCAACGCCGCGCACGAGGCTCTCGCGCGACTCGACTGCGAATGGCCCGGCAAGCTGCTGCTGGTCACCCAGAACGTCGACGACCTGCACGAGCGGGCGGGCTCGAAGCGGCTGCTGCACATGCATGGCGAGCTCAAGCGCGGCTGGTGTCTCGAGTGCGACGACCGGTTCGAATGGGACGGGGTGATGGGTGAGGGGGCGGTCTGCCCGGCTTGCGCCACGCCAGGCCGGGTGCGACCGGACATCGTCTGGTTCGGCGAGATGCCGTACGAGATGGAGCGGATCGACGAGGCGCTGCAGCGCTGCGACCTGTTCGTGTCGATCGGCACTTCGGGCGCCGTCTATCCGGCCGCGGGCTTCGTCCAGACCGCGCGCTACTGCGGCGCCCGGACGCTCGAGCTCAACCTCGAGCCGAGCTTGGCCAGCTTCCTGTTCGACGAAAGCCGCACCGGCCGCGCCGGGGAGCTGGTGCCGGTGTGGGTTGAGGAACTTCTATCCGGTGCTCACTCCGCCCACTCGAGCCCGATGTCGCGGTAGAGCGAGCGGTCTTCGTCCCAGCGCGGGTTGACCTTGACGTGCAGGAACAGATGGACCTTGCGGCCGAGGTGCTCGGCGATGGCTTCGCGCGCCGCCTGGCCGATGCTCTTCAGGCGCGTTCCGCCCTTGCCGAGCACGATCGCCTTCTGGCTGTCGCGGTCGACCAGAATCTGCTGGTGGATGACGGTCGAGCCGTCCTTGCGATCCTCCCATTTTTCGGTCGCGACGACCGATGAATAGGGCAGCTCGGCGTGCAGCTGCCCGTAGATCTGCTCGCGGGTCAATTCGGCGGCGACCATCCGCTCGGTGGCGTCGCTCAGCTGGTCGGCGGGGAAGTGCCACGGCGCTTCGGGCATCGCATCGGCGAGCGCGCGCTTGAGGTCGGCGACTCCATCGCCGGTGGTGGCCGAAACCATGAACAATTGCCGCGGATTGAGCCGCTCGGAAAGCTGCGCCGCGAGAGCGAGCAGATCCTCCTTGGGCGCGATGTCGACCTTGTTGAGGGCGATCATCAGCGGCTGCGAATGACCTTCGACGCCGGCGAGCATCGCCTCGACCCGCTCGCCGAGCCGGGCCGCGGCGTCGATCACCAGCAGCACCAGATCGGCGTCCTCGGCTCCGGCCCAGGCGGCGGCGACCATTGCCCGGTCGAGCCGGCGGCGCGGAGCGAAGATGCCCGGCGTATCGACGAGCAGGATCTGCGCCTCGTCCTCGATCGCGATTCCCATCAGCCGCGCTCGCGTGGTCTGCGCCTTGGCGCTGACGATTGCGACCTTCTGACCGACCAGCGCATTGACCAGCGTCGACTTGCCGGCGTTGGGAGCGCCGATCACCGCGACGAAACCGCAGCGGGTGGTCATGCCAGCTGCTCCAGCAGAGCGGTCGCGGCGGCGGTTTCGGCTTCGTGCTTGCTCGAACCTTCGCCGTCGGCCTCGCCATAGCCCTTGACCGAGGCTCGAACCGTGAAGCGGGGCGCATGCGGCGGGCCGGTGCGCTCGATCACCTTGTAGGTCGGCGGCTTGCGGCCATGCCCCTCGGCCCATTCGTGCAGCAGCGACTTGGGATGCCGGGGCGCGCTCGATTGCGAATCGACGATCGGCGCCCACGCGCGGCGAATGAAGCTGCGAGCGGCATTGACGCCGCCTTCGAGGTAAAGCGCGCCGATCAGCCCTTCGGTCACGTCGCCGAGGATGTTGTCGCTCTGGGACCCGCCGTCGTCCCACGCCTGCTTGCCCAGCCGCAGATAATCGACGAGCCCGAGATCGCGGGCGACCAGCGCGCACTGGGCCCGCGAGACCAGATTGGTGAAGCGGTGCGAGAGCAAGCCCTCGGGCTCGCTTGGAAACAGCTCGCTCAGCCATTCGGCCATGACCAGGCCGAGCACGCGGTCGCCGAGGAACTCGAGGCGCTGGTAATGGTCGCGGCCGAAGCTGGGGTGAGTCAGCGCCCGCTCGAACAGTGCAAGGTCGTTGGGCTGGTGGCCGAGCTTGTCGCGGACGAAGGTCGCGAGATCGCTCATTCGGGATCGCCGGTATAGCCGTTGCCGATGCGGCTGCCGCGAAGCGCGGTAAACCAGGTCCATGGCTTGAGGTAGGAGGCGCTGCCGTCGGTCGACCAGAAGGTGACGAGCCCCCGGCCGACCAGGTTCTCGATGGGAACCAGGCCGATGCCGCCTTCGGCCGGGGTGAAGCGGCTGTCGAGGCTGTCGTCGCGGTTGTCGCCCATCAGGAAAATATGGCCTGGCGGGACTTTCAGCGACGCAAAATCGTCGGCTCGGGGATTTTCGACCTGGTCGAGCACCGTGTAGCTGGGACCGCCGGGGAGGGTCTCGCGATAGGCGGGATACAGGCAATAGCTGCGGCCGTCGCCGCGAGTGATGACGAACGGGCGGGCCGGAGGCACCACCTTGCACGGGCTGTTGGGGGAGATCGGCATCGCGAACGGCCGCAGCGATTGGCGGGACAGCGCCCGGCCGTTGAGGATCAGCATCCCGCCCCGGGCCTCGATGGTGTCGCCGGGAATGGCGATGACACGCTTGACGAAATCCATTTCGGCGCCGGGCGGCCGGAACACCGCGACGTCGCCGCGCTCGGGGAGTTTCGCCAGCACTCGCCCGTCGAAAGAGGGGAAGGTGAACGGGAAGCTGTAGCGCGAATAGCCGTACGGCCATTTGGCGACGAACAGATAATCGCCGACATAGAGGGTGGGGATCATCGATCCGGTCGGGATGCTGAACGGAGCGACCAGGAAGCTGCGGATCGCCCAAGCCGCCAGAGCGAGGATCAGCAGGAAGCGCAGCAGGCCGCCGTCACGGCCTTTGGCGCCGCGCTCGGCCCGGGTTCGCGATCTAGGGCGGGTCCAGGACATGAGCCGGTGCTTCTTTCGGGCGGACGCGTAACCGTCAAGCGGGGGTGGCAATATGAGGGCCGCCGATTATGAGGCGCTTGCATGGCGGGCAAGCAGTGGCAGGCGATCGACTCACATGGCGCCCGGCGCCTCGATGAGCTGTTCAAGGCCGAGCCCGACCGCTTGAGCCGGCTGAGCTTCGAAGTCGCCGGAATCTATTTCGACTGGTCGAAGACCCACCTCGATACGGAGCTGGTCGAGACGTTTGCCGCACTAAGCGAAAAGCAGGGGTTCGCGGCCGCTCGCGAGGCGTTGTTCGCCGGCGGGATCGTCAACCCGAGCGAGGGCCAGCCGGCCGAACATGTCGCCGAGCGCGGCAATGGCGCTCCCGATGCGGTGGATCTGGCGAGCGCCCGCCGGCAGCGGATGCGCGCCTTGATCGACGCGATCGAGGGCGGGGCGTTCGGCGACGTCACCGGAGTGCTGCACATCGGCATCGGCGGATCGGTGCTTGGGCCGGCACTGCTGGTCGACGCGCTCGGCCGGCGGAGCGTCGGCTACAAGGTCAAATTCCTGTCCAACATCGACGGCGAGGCGTTCGACGAGGCGGTCGGCGACCTCGACCCGGCGACGACCCTGGTCGTGGCCGCATCGAAGACCTTTACCACCACCGAGACCCTGGCCAACATGGGCGCCGCGCTGCGCTGGCTGGCCGCGGCCGGGGTCGAGGACCCGCACGGGCGGCTGATCGCGGTGACCGCCAGGCCCGAAGCGGCGGTCGAGGCGGGCATCGACGAGACCCGCGTGCTGCAGTTCGCGCCGGGCGTCGGCGGGCGCTACTCGCTGTGGAGCTCGGTCGGAGTGTCGGCCGCGCTCGCGCTGGGCTGGGACATGTTCGAGGAGCTGCTCGAAGGCGCGGCCGAGATGGACCGCCATTTCCGCTTTGCGGAAGCCGCGCAGAACGTGCCGCTGGTCGCGGCGTTCGCCGACCGCCTTTACGCGCGCCAGGGCTGCCAGACGCGCGCCGTGTTTGCCTACGACGAGCGGCTGCGGCTGCTGCCCGCCTATCTCCAGCAGCTGGAGATGGAATCGAACGGCAAGTCGGTGACCGCCGACGGCAAGCCGTTCGGCCAGGCCAGCGCGCCCGTCACCTGGGGCGGCACCGGGACCGATGCTCAGCACGCGGTGTTCCAGCTGCTCCACCAGGGGACGGTGAGGGTGCCGGCCGAGTTCGTCGCCGCCGCGGAGGCCGACCATTCGCAGGCCGACGAGCATCACCGGCTGCTGCTGCTCAACGCATTCGCTCAGGGCGCGGCGCTGATGCACGGGCGGGCGAGCGACGATCCGCAACGCAGCTACCCGGGCGACCGGCCGAGCTCGACGGTGCTGCTCGAGCGGCTCGACGCCCGGTCGCTGGGCGCGCTGATCGCTTTTTACGAGCACCGGACGTTTGCCAACGCGGTGCTGCTGGGAATCAACCCGTTCGATCAGTTCGGAGTCGAGCTCGGCAAACAAATCGCGCGCGAGCTCGGCGAGGGCACGGACGAGGCTACGCTCGATCCATCGACCCGGGCGCTGATGGAAAGAGCGGGCGTCTGATGGCGGATTACGACCTGTTCGTGATCGGCGCCGGGTCGGGCGGGGTGCGCGCGGCGCGGGTCGCGGCGGCGCACGGCGCCAAGGTGGGAATCGCCGAGGAGCATAAGGTCGGCGGAACCTGCGTGGTGCGCGGCTGCATCCCAAAGAAGCTGCTGGTCTACGGAGCGCATTTCGCCGAGGACATCGACGACGCGGCGATGTTCGGCTGGGACGTTCCGGAGAAGCGCTTCGACTGGGCGGTGCTGAGGGACAATGTGCTCGCCGAAGTGGCGCGGCTGGAAGGCGCCTACACCGACACGCTGACCAACCACGACGTCGAAATCTTCCATGAGAGAGCGGAGCTTGCGGGGCCCAGCTCGGTCCGCCTCGCCTCGGGTCGGACGGTCAGCGCCGGCAAGATCCTGATCGCCACCGGCGCCCGCCCGCTGATGCCCGAGATCCCGGGGATCGAGCATGCGATCAGCTCGAACGAAGTGTTCCACCTCGAGAAATTGCCCAGGCGCATCGTCATCGTCGGAGGCGGCTATATCGCCAACGAATTCGCCGGCATCTTTCACCAGTTCGGATGCCAGGTGACGCTGGTCAACCGAAGCGACGTCATCCTGCGTGGCTACGACCAGCAAATCGTCGACCGGCTGCTGCAGATCTCGATCAAGAAGGGCATCCACTTCGAGTTCAACGCGACGTTCGAACGGATCGAGGCCAAGGCCGACGGCAGCCGAAGTTCGACCATGACCGGGTGCGAGGACCTGGAATCCGACCAGGTGCTGTTCGCGGTCGGGCGGCGCCCCAACGTCGAAGGGCTCGGTTGCGATGCGGCCGGTGTTGCCGTCGGCGAAAAGGGCGAGATCAAGGTCGATGACGACAATTGCACGTCCGTGCCGTCGATCTTCGCGGTCGGCGATGTCACCAACCGGGTGCAGCTGACACCGGTGGCGATCCGGGAGGGGCAGGCGTTCGCCGACACCCATTTCGGCGGCAAGCCGACGCTGGTCGATTACGGCTGCATCCCATCGGCGGTGTTCAGCCATCCGCCGCTCGCCGCCGTCGGAATGACGGAAGGGCAGGCGCGCAACAAGCTCGGCTCGGTCAAGGCCTATATTTCGGACTTCCGGCCGCTGAAGAATGTGCTCGCCGGCCGCAACGAGCGCTCGCTCTACAAGCTGGTGGTCGACGGCCACAACGACCGCATCGTCGGAGTGCACATGATCGGCCCCGACGCGCCGGAAATCCTGCAGGCGGCGGCGATCGCCGTGAAGGCCAGGCTCAAGAAGTCGGACTTCGACTCGGTGGTCGCGCTCCACCCGACAATGGCCGAAGAATTGGTGCTGATGCGCTGATGCCGGCTTCCGACACGCATGACGCGATCATCATCGGCGCCGGCCACAACGGCCTGACCTGCGCCTTCTACCTCGCCAAAAAGGGGTTGAAGGTCGCGGTGCTCGAGCGTGCGACGACGGTCGGCGGAGCCGCGGTCACCGACGAGTTCCTGCCCGGATACCGCAACTCGGCGGCGGCCTACACGGTGAGCCTGCTCAACCCGAAGGTCATTCGCGACATGGCGCTCGAGCGGCACGGGCTGAAGGTGGTGCTGCGCAAGACCGACAATTTCCTGCCCGGCGACGGCGACTATCTGCTGTCAGGCCGGCGCGGGCTGACGCGCAAGGAACTGGTTCGGCACGCCAAGGGCGACGGCGAGGCATACGACCGCTATCTCGCCGAGCTCGGGACGGTGGTGCCGCTGCTCCGCAAGTGGGTCCTGCGCGCTCCGCCGGAGATCGGCGGCGGGGTCGGCGGGCTTCCAAAGATGCTGCAGCTGGCGCGCGACCTCGTTGGCCTGTCGCTGGCCGACAAGCGCATCCTCCACGACTATGCGACCCGAAGCGCCGGCGACATCCTCGACCGGCATTTCAACGGCGACCTGGCCAAGGCCCTGTTCGGCTTTGATGGAGTGGTCGGGAATTTCGCCTCGCCCTACGCTCCGGGCACCGCTTACGTCCTGCTCCACCATCTGTTCGGCGAGGCGGCCGGAGTGCCGGGAGCGTGGGGCCATGCGATCGGCGGCATGGGATCGATCACCCAGGCGATGGCACACGCGGCGCGCGAGGCGGGCGCCGACATTCTGCTCAACACTCCGGTCGAGGAAGTGATCGTCGAGCGCGACGGCAAAGGGGGCCGAGCGGCCGGAGTCGTCGCGGGCGGGCGCGCGTGGCGAGCCAAGCAGATCGTCGCCGGGGTCAATCCCAAGCTGCTGTTCGACCGGATGGTGCCGAGCGGTGCGATCGAGCCCGAGGTCGAGCGGCGGATGCACAACTGGAAGTGCGAAAGCGCGACCTTCCGGATGAACGTCGCTTTGTCCGAGCTGCCGAAGTTCACGGTGCTTCCCAAGCGCGGCAACCATCTGACCGCCGGGATCATCATCGCGCCGAGCCTTGCCTACATGGATCGGGCGTTCATCGACGCGAGCCGCGACGGCTGGGCGAAGCAGCCGATCATCGAGATGCTGATCCCGAGCACCCTCGACCCGAGCCTGGCGCCGAAGGGCAAGCATGTCGCGTCGCTGTTCTGCCAGCATTTCCGCTTCGACCTCGGGCCCGGCCGGAGCTGGGACCATGAGCGCGAGGCGGCGGCCGACTCGATCATCGCCACCATCGATGCGCATGCGCCCGGGTTCGGCAAATCGGTGCTCGGGCGGCAGATCCATTCGCCGCTCGACCTTGAGCGCCGCTTCGGCCTGACCGGCGGCGACATCTTCCACGGCAAGATGGGGCTCGACCAATTGTTCAGCGCCCGGCCGATGGTCGGCGCCGCCGACTATCGGATGCCCTTGAAGGGCCTTTACCTGTGCGGATCCGGCGCTCACCCGGGCGGCGGAGTCACCGGGGCGCCGGGGCATAATGCGGCGCGCGCGGTGCTCGCCGACCGCCGGCCCTGGAAGCGCGGGCATTGAGCATGCCGCAACGCGAGACAAGGCCGCTGACCGGTATCCGGGTGCTCGACCTCAGCCGGGTGCTCGCCGGGCCGTGGTGCACGCAATTGCTCGGCGACCTCGGCGCCGACGTGATCAAGATCGAGCGGCCGGGGGCGGGCGACGACACGCGCCACTGGGGCCCGCCGTGGCACGGCGAGGGGGACCAGCGCGTCGCCGCCTATTTCCTCTCGGCCAATCGCGGCAAGCGCTCGGCGGCGATCGACTTCGCGACGCAGGAGGGCGCCGAGCTTGTCCGGCGGCTGGCCGGGCAGTGCGACGTGGTGGTGGAAAATTTCAAGGTCGGCGGACTCGCCCGGTTCGGGCTCGACGGCGCATCCCTGCGTGCCGCCAACCCGAAGCTGATCGTCGCCTCGATCACCGGCTTCGGCCAGGACGGCCCCTACGCGAACCGCGCCGGGTACGACTTCATCATCCAGGCGATGGGCGGGATGATGAGCGTCACCGGCCATCCCGACGGCGAGCCCGGCGGCGGGCCGATGCGGGCCGGGGTCGCGATCGCGGATTTGTTCACCGGTATGTACGCCTGCGTCGCGATCCTCGCCGCGCTCCACAGGCGCGAGAAGACGGGCGAGGGCGCGCATATCGACATGGCGCTGTTCGACGCGCAGCTGGCGATGCTCGCCAACCAGGCCTCGAACGCGCTGGTCTCGGGCGACGAGCCGCCGCGGCAGGGCAACACCCACCCGAACATCGTCCCGTACCAGCCGTTCGAAGCCGCCGACCGGCCGCTCATCATCGCCGTTGGCAACGATCGCCAGTTCGCCCG
This sequence comes from Sphingomonas sp., assembly GCF_013812825.1. Classification (GTDB taxonomy): domain Bacteria; phylum Pseudomonadota; class Alphaproteobacteria; order Sphingomonadales; family Sphingomonadaceae; genus Sphingomicrobium. The sequence goes on from NZ_JACCSU010000045.1 coordinate 25,586, forward strand.
GCTCGCGCAGATGTGCGGCCATCCGGAATGGGCCGGCGACGAGCGCTTCGCGACCAACGGCGCGCGGGTCGCCAACCGCGGCGAGATCGTCCGGCTGGTCGCCCAATGCATTGCAGGCAAGCCCGCGGCGGAATGGTTCGAGAAGCTCGATGCCGCCGGGATACCGGCCGGGCCGATCAACCGCGTCGGCCAGGCTCTGGCCGACGTCCAGGCGCAGCACCGGGCGATGGTGAGAACGATCGGCGGAGTGCCGATGGTCGGCTCGCCGGTGCGGATCGACGGCGAGCGCTGCGATTCCGATCGGCCGCCGCCGGCGCTGGGCGAGCATAGCGAAGAGGTGCTGCGCGAGCTTGGAGTGAAGGATGAGGATCTGGAGCGCCTCAAAGCCGACGGCATCGTCGCCTAGGCTCTATTGGTCGATCCGCTCCTCGCCGTAGCGCGACTTGATGAAGCGGCCCTGGGTCTCGAACGCGATCATATCGGAGCGGGCGAGCTTTTCGGAGATTTCGGCGAGCGCCGCCCGCCCGGCGGACAGCCCCTCGACCAGCCGCTCGTCGACGCTGATTCCTTCGCCATCGCGCTCGCCACGATAGGCGTGCGGGACCTGGGCATAGCGTTCGATCAGCCCCGGCAGGTGCAGCGACATCAGCCGCCGGGCGTCCTGCGCATTGGGGTCGAGCGCATCGACCCGCTCAAGGGTCTGGCGAAGCGAGGGGAGCGCGGCGCTGATCGAGTCGAGCTCGGCTTGGGCGGGTGCGGGCAGGGCGGCGCGGCTCCGGTAGATGTACGAGTCGAAACGCTGGACCATCTCGCCGTTGGGAAGGTCGGCGGGCGGAGCGGCGGCGCTGCGCTCCGGAGTGGGCATGACCGTAAGCATCGCCGCGATCCCGATCGCGAGGCCAACCGCGGCCAAAAAGCCGAACATTCCGATTCCGGTCGGAAGGATCAGCCCGATGACGATCGTGACGATGCTGATGGCGCCGATGGCGACGCCGATCTGGATGGTCCTGCGCTTGAGACTTTCGTTGAGGCGCTGGCGTTCACGCCGCGCCGCTTCGCGCGCCGGCCCGTCGCGCAGCGACTCCTGCTGCATCACCCGGTCCGCGCGGGTCAGGGTCTTGTTGACCCGCGCCGCGCTCGTCACCGCCTCGTCCATGCCCTCGCGGGCGCGAGCGACGATCGCATTGAGGGACTCGACGCTCATTTTGTCTCGATTGCGGTAAACGGCGAGGATTCGGCCGGCCCCTTGATCCGGGCCTGCTCGACGCCTTCGGCGCGGGCGATATAGCCTTTCGATTTCTCGACCTCGGTCGAGAGCGTCTCGACCGTCTGCTTCATGTTGCCGAGCGCTTCCAGCTTGAAGCGGTCGATCTGGTCCATCGTCTCGTAGATGTTCTGGAACGCGCGTTGCAGGGTCTCCAGCGGGATGGTGGAAGACGCCGCCTGCTCGTGGATCGACCCGGTCTGGGTGCGCAGCATTTCGCCGGTCGAATCGATCATCCCGGCGGTGGTCGTGTTGAGCGCTCCGATCTGCTCGAGCACCAGGCGCTGGTTGGTCATCGCCTGGGCGACCGTGACCGCGGTTCGAAGCGCCGAGACGGTGGTGGTCGAGGCCCGGTCGACGCCCTTGACCAGCTCGACATTGTTCTTCTTGACCAGGTCGAGCGCCAGATAGCCCTGGACGGTGACCGCCATCTGGGTGAGCAGGTCGGTGGTCCGCTGGCGGGTGTAGAACAAAGCGGTTTCGCGGATCGCCTTGGCCTTGGCGGGCTCGGTCGCATCGAGTTCGTTGGCCTTGTCCTCGAGGCTCTTGTCGAGACTCCGCGAGATGTGGATCATCTGCTCGAGCTTGTGCATCGTCTTCCACAGGCCGGCGCGCTCGGTGTCGATCGCGGCATTGTCCATCAGCAGCTCGTCCTTGCCCGAGGCAAGGCGGGCGAGGATCGCCGAGATGTGACTTTGGCTCGACTTGTAGCTGTCGAAATAGTTGCGCAGCCGGTTGCCCCACGGGATGATCCCGAACAGCTTCTTCTTCTGCATCAGCTTGCCGTGCCGCGCCGGGTCGAGGTCCTCGACGGTTCGGCGAAGCTCGGTCAGGTCGGCGCCGATGCCGGTGTCGGCGTCGATCGCCCGCACCGGCCGGTCGAGGAAACGGTTGGACGCGCCCGCCGCCTCGGCGATCTCCTTGCGCCCCATCGCCGTCAGAGCATCCACCTTCTTGCCGAAATCGGGGCTGTTGCTGTCGAGCGCCGCCAGCTCGTCGACGAACTGAGCGACCTTCTTGTCGAGCTCGCTGACTTCATCGCTCTTGAGCGGGACCAGGCCCGACGCCTCGGCGGTCGCGATCGGCTGCAGGGCTTCGGGCGGGTCGAGCTTGAGCTTGGTCGCCGTCGCGGTCTCGGCGGCTGGAGCGGTCCCTGGTTCGGTCGCCATCTTCAAATCCCTCTCAATGCCCATCGCGGGCTTCGCGGCCCTCTAGCGCATCGCAGGGCGACGGGGAACGGCTGACCCAATGCCGCGCCAGAGGATGTAACTGTATTATAGGTGCAATACAGGCGTTCGCAAGTAGTCGGAGCCCGCGATCAATGGTGAACGCGAGTTAACCATGTGCCTGAACCCTTCACTCACCCTGTCGGCGCTAGATACTGCCGTCATGCGCATCGACTGGCTGGGGACAACCCGATGATTGCTTTCCTGAGGAGCCTGTGGCGCGACCGGCGCGGCAACGCGCTGGTGATCGCTGCCGCCGCGCTGCCGCTGGTCCTGGGATCGGCCGGGCTCGCCAGCGACACGATCGAGTGGGCGCTGTGGAAACGGCAGCTTCAGCGTGCCGCGGATTCGGCCGCGATGGCCGGCGTCTATTCCATCATTCAGCTGGAAGGAGCCAATAGCGGCGTCCAGGACGCCGTTACTCGGGACCTTCAGGTCAACTCGCACGTCGGGATCACGACGACCAAGAACGTCACGAGCTCTCCGAGCGTCGGCGCCTACACCAGCGACCCCAATGCGGTCCGGGTGGCGCTTTCGGTGCAGAAGTCGCTCAGCTTCTCCTCGCTGTTCCTGCCGACCGCCCCGACGATCAGCGTCAGCGCGACGGCCACGGTGGTTCCGAGCGGCCAATATTGCGTCATCAGTCTCGAGGAGATGGCGGTCACCGGAATCAACGCGACCGGCAGCACCAGCCTTAACCTCGGCTGCGGAATGATCACCAATTCAACCTCGATGAACGCGGCGGTCGCGACCGGTGCCTCGACGGTGGTCGCGAGCCCCGTCGCCGCCGTCGGCGGGATTCCGGCGAGCAACAATTGGGGCAGCGGGACGACGCTTCAGCCCTTCACGGTGGCGCAGGAAGATCCGTTCAATAATCCGGCTCGAACTGTCAACCCGCCAACCGGTCAGAGCTGCAACGGCAACCATAATATCCCGAACAACTCGACCGGCACGCTCGGCACCAGCGCCACCAGCGTCACCTGCGTCGGAAACCTGAACATCGCCGGCACCGCGACGTTGAGAGGTACGATCTATGTCGATGGCGGCAGTGTATCGATCGGCACCCAGGCGAATGTCACCTGCGACGAATGCACGATCGTGCTCACCAACAGCGATCCGTCCCCAACCGCGACAATCGGCAACTTCAGAGTCACCGGCTCGCCCCAGATGCACTGGACCGCGCCGCGGTCGGGTGATTTCGAGGGCATCCTAATCTACCAGGACCGCCGTGCAATCGACGGCACCGGCACCAATTACGACAATGTTCTGACCGGCAGCAGCACCTCCTATTTCGAAGGCGCGTTCTACTTCCCGCAGCAGGATCTCGAGTTCAGCGGCAACACCGGCATGAACACCAATTGCCTGCAGCTGGTGAGCCGCCGAGTGACCTTCACCGGCAACAGCGGGATTTCCAACAGCTGCCCGACTGGCTCGGGCGCCCAGAGCTTCGCGGGCAAGCGCATCAGGCTCGTCGAATGATCCGCTTCGTCCGTTCCCTCGCCCGCGACGAGCGCGGCGCGTCGATCATCGAGATGGCGATGGTGACGCCGGTCCTTGCGACCCTGCTCGTCGGGATGGTCGACATCAGCCGAGCGTATTCGGCCAAGCTGCAGCTCGAGCAGGCCGCCCAGCGATCGATCGAGAAGGTGCAGCAATACCGCACGACGACCAGCACTTACTCGACGCTCCGGGCCGAGGCGGCGACCGCTGCCGGCGTCAACGCAACCGATGTCACCGTCGATTACTGGCTCGAATGCAACGGCGTGCGGTCGAGCAATTATGAGACCAATTGCGCGAGCGGTCAGAACTATGCGCGCTACATCAGCGTTTCGATCAACAAGAAGTTCTCGCCGATGTTTGGGACTCGGTTCTTCCCGGGCGCCAACGCCGACGGCACCTACACGATCAACGCCGAAGCAGGCTTGCGCACGCAATGACCAGGTCCATTCTTCTTATGCGCAACCGGCAAGGCCTTCGGCGCAACCAGCGGGGAGCGGCGGCGATCGAGTTCGCGATCGCGGTCCCGGTGCTGGTCCTGCTGATCTACGGCATTTTCCGCCTCGGGCTCCTGTACCAGGCCAATGCCGGGATGCAGCACGCGCTTGGCGAAGGGGCACGGCTGGCGACGCTCTATCCGACACCGACCGACTCGCAGATTACGACGAGAATGAACGCCAAGCTGTTCGGCCAGGGCTACGGGGCCTTCACCGTTGCCGCGCCGGTGACCAATACCACTTCCAAGACGCTCACCATCACCTACACGACGCCGATGGATTTCCTGCTGGTGCCCGGGCCGACGGTGACCCTGACTCGAAGCAAGGTCGTCTACCTGCCCGTCACCTGATGCGGATCAGCCGAGGCCGGTGAAGTCGGCCTTCCGCTTTTCGAAGAACGCCGTGATCGCCTCCTTGACCTCGGCCGACTGCAGCCGCTCCGAAAAGTGGCCGTTTTCGAGCTCGAAGCGCTCGAGCATCTCGTCGCGGCTGCCGTGGCGAAGCAGCTTCTGGGTCAGTCGAAGCGCCTCGGCCGGCTTGGCGAGCAGCGCAGCGACCGTTTCCGACACGGCCTGGTCGAGCCCGCCTGTCGGCACGACCCTCGTAACCAGCCCCCATTCGACCGCTTCCTCGGGCCCGAACGGCTCGGCCAGCAGCAGATAGCGGGCGGCCCGGCGGCGGCCGGCCAGGCTCGGCAGCAGCAACGAACTCGCCGCCTCCGGAACCAGCCCCAGGTCGACGAAGGGCAGCGAAAAGCGCGTCCCTTCCTCGGCCAGCACGAAGTCGCAGTGGAGCAGCACGGTGGTGCCGATGCCGATCGCGTTGCCGTGGACCGCTGCGATCACCGGCAGCTCGTTGACGGCGAGCGCCCGAAGCAGGCGCCAGACGGCAATCTCGTCCCCGTCCCCTGGGCCGTCCCGCGGCATTGCGGCGAGAAAATCGGCAAGGTCGTTACCGGCGGTGAAATCCTCGCCTTCGCCGCGCAGAGTGATCAGCCGAAGCGACGGATCCTGCTGCGCCTGGCCGATCGCGTCCGCCAGCGCCGAGTACATGGCGACGGTGATCGCATTGCGCCGCTCGGGCCGGACCAAGGTGACGGCGAGCACTCCGCCGCCGCTCTCGATCCACACATGCTCGCTCATCCCTGTCGCTCCATCGCAAATCAGACAGGCGAATCGGATGACGGATTGCCCGCCAGCGGCTATTGCCCGCCAAAGCCACGCAGCCAAGGGCCAGCCGACGCATGAAATTCTTCGCCGACACCGCCGAAATCTCCGAAATCCGTGACCTGGCCGCCACGGGGCTGCTCGACGGGGTGACCACCAATCCGTCGCTGGTTCATAAGTCGGGACGCGATTTCATCGAGGTATTGAAGGACATCGCCGAAGTCTGCCCAGGGCCGGTCTCGGCCGAAGTCGTCGGGCTCGACTATGATTCGATGATGCGCGAAGCCGAAGTGCTTCGGAAGGTCGCCAAGAACATCGCCATCAAGGTGCCGCTGACGCCCGACGGCCTCAAAGCGTGCAAGGCGCTGACCGGCGACGGGACGATGGTCAACGTCACCCTGTGCTTCTCGGCCGCCCAGGCGCTAGTCGCGGCCAAGGCCGGCGCGAGCTTCATCTCGCCGTTCGTCGGCCGCCACGACGACGTCGGCTTCGACGGCATGCAATTGATCGCCGACATCCGAATGATCTACGACAATTACGATTTTGCGACCGAAATCCTGGTCGCCAGCGTGCGTCACCCGATCCACGTCGTCGAGGCGGCCAAGCTCGGCGCCGACGTGATGACCGCGCCCCCCAAGATCATCCATCAATTGTTCAAGCACCCGCTGACCGACGCCGGCATCGCCGGCTTCCTCAAGGACTGGCAGGCGAGCGGGCAGAAGATTTGAGCGGGGCGTCATTGACACGGACGCAAGCGAACAATTGCGGCTGATTTGCGCGACTCAGCGCGGTTGATTTATCAATGACCGGGGGGAGGTCCTGACCATGAACGCACTGATCATCGCTTCTGCGATCGCACTCGCCGCGCCGCACGAAGGCGATCACGATCACGGTCCCCGGCTCGGACAGGTTTCCTTCCAATCGACCTGCAATGCGACCGCGCAGGCGCAGCTGGTAACGGGCCTCGGCTGGCTCCACTCGTTCGAATATGCATCGGCGGAGCAGGCGTTCGCCGCCGCCGCCGAGGCCGATCCGACCTGCGCGATCGCCCATTGGGGCGTCGCCATGAGCAATTACCACCCATTGTGGGCCGCTCCGACGCCCGCGGAGCTGGAGAAAGCCGGTGCGGCTCTTGCCAAGGCGCGGGCGCTCGGAGCGCGAAGCAAGCGCGAGCAGGATTACATCGCCGCGCTCGATACCTTCTACCGCGATGCCGCGACGGTCGATCACAAGACCAGGACGCTCGCCTATCTGGCGGCGCTCGACCGATTGTCGAAGCGTTATCCCGACGACCGCGAAGCCGCTCTGTTTCACGCCTTGCAGTTGATCGCGGCCGGCATGATGGATCAGGATCCGACCTATGCCCGGGAAAAGGAAGCGGCGGCGATCCTGAACCGGATCCTGCCCGATGCGCCGAACCACCCGGGGGTCGCGCATTACCTGATCCACGGCTTCGATTATCCCGCGCTGGCCCGCCTAGGGCTCGAAGCGGCGCGGCGCTATGCGAGCATCGCGCCGGCCTCCGCGCATGCGCAGCACATGCCTTCGCATATTTTCACCCGGCTGGGCCTGTGGGAAGAAATGATCCGTTCGAACGTGGCCGCGGACGCAGCCGGACGCGCGTACGCGAGGTCGAAAGGCATGGCCGGCGAGTGGGACCAGCGGCTGCACGCAATGGACTATCTCGCCTACGGCTATTTGCAGACCGGGCAGGACCGCGAAGCCGAGCGCGTTCTCGCTGAGCTCAACGCGATCAAGACCGTCGAACCGCCCGTCTTCACCGTCGGCTACGCGGCAACCGCGATCCCGGCGCGCCTGGTGCTCGAGCGGCGTCGCTGGAAAGAAGCCGCGTCGCTCGAGTTGCACGAGAACGTCCGCGGCTACGCGCCGCTCGACAGTTTCGCATGGGGCAAGGCGCACATCTACTTCGCCCGAGCGGTCGGGGCCGCGCGCAGTGGCAATCCCACTCTTGCGCGCCGCGAGGTCGCCGAGCTCGGCAAGGTCGAGCAGGCGCTCGTCATCCCTCCCGGCACCTATGACTGGCGCACGCAGGTGGCGATCGAGCGCCAGGTTGCCGACGCCTGGCTCGCCTTTGCCGAGGGCCGCAAAGACGACGCGCTCAAGGCGATGCGAGCGGCCGCCGATCTCGACGATTCGACCGAGAAGCATCCGGTGACGCCGGGGGCCGTGCTTCCGGCCAGGGAGCAGCTCGGTGACTTGCTCCTCGAGCTTGGCCGGCCGGCCGAGGCGATGCGCGAATTCGAAGCCTCGATGGCGCGAGCGCCGCGTCGCCTGGCGGCACTGTACGGGGCGGCTCGGGCGGCGAAGCTGGCCGGCAACATGAGCCACGCGAGCCGCTATTACGCCGCGTTGCTCGAGGTCGCCGGCAAGGGCGACGGCACTCGCGTGGAGCTGCGCGAGGCGAAGGCGCATGCGACTCAACATGAGCCGAGGTAAGCGCTCAATCGCTCACCGGCCGGGGTTGTAGGAAATTAACCGCCGGCGGGTTACACTTGCCGCATGGGACGGGTGATCCAGTTCGAGGAGCGGGCGGTCGCGCACCTGCGCGAACGGCTCGGGGTCATCGAGGAAGCCAACCAGGATCTGATCGCTTTCGCGCGCGGACATTCGGGCGCGGTGTCCGCGATCCATGCGGCGGTGCTCGCGGCACTGGAGGCCGACAGCATCGAGGCGCTGCTCCACGTCGTCACCCAGGAATGGCCGCTGATCCTCGGAATCGACGCGGTCGCCTTGTCTTTGATCGTCGGCGAGCAGGGTTTTCGCTCCGACGGCAACGGGGTGCAGCTGGTCGAGCCGCAAATCCTCGCCCGAGCCATCGACCAGGTCGACGGGGTCGAAATGCGCACCGTCGAGCGCGGCCATCCGCTGTTCGGTCCGGCCTGCGACCTGATTCGCGCCGAGGCCCTGATCCGAATCGACTGTGAGCCGCCCCTGCCCCGCGGCCTGATCGCGCTCGGCCAACGCACCGAGCAGAGCCTCGATGCCCGCCACGGCTCGGAATTGCTGATGTTCCTTGGCCGCAGCCTTGGCGCTATGCTGCGCCGGTGGCTGACCGACCCCCGCCCAACCAACTCAGCGACGAGCTGAGGGAGCACGACCCGGCGCCGGCGCTGGCCGAGCGCTGGGGCAGCTATCTCCGGCATGACCGGCGGCGATCGCCGCACACCGTGCGCGCCTATGTCGCCACCGCCCACCGCTTCATCCACTTCCTCGGCCGCCACCGAGGCGAGCAGATCGGCCGATTCGCGCTCTTGGCGCTCAACGCATCCGACCTTCGCGCCTTTCTCGCCGACCGCCGCTCAAGCGGCCTTGGAGCGTCGTCCGCGGCGCGCGAGCTGTCGGCGGTGCGCGCATTCCTGAACTATGCGGCCGAGCAGCTGGGCGAGACCGCGCAGCTGCCCCGCACCCGCGCCCCGAAGCGGCCGCGGACCCTGCCGCGGCCGGCCTCGCCAGAGGACGCGATGGGGCTGGCCCACGACGCGGCGGGAGGAGCCTCGGCCGAGTGGATCGGAGCCCGCGACCTGGCGATCCTGCTGCTGCTTTATGGCGCCGGACTGCGCGTCGCCGAAGCGCTGTCGCTCACCGCTCGGGTGCTGCCGGTCGGACCGTCGATCCGGGTGATCGGCAAGCGCTCCAAGTCGCGAGTCGTGCCGATCGTTCCCGCGGTCGCGCAGGCGATCGAGGACTATGCGCGCCAATGCCCGTTCCCGCTGCGCGGCGAGACGCCCTTGTTCGTTGGCGCCCGCGGCGGCCGGTTGAACGGCGATCTGGTGCGACGGGCGGTGCGCTGCGCGCGCCAGCGCCTGGGGCTCCCCGACAGCCTGACCCCGCACGCATTGCGCCACAGCTTCGCGACTCATTTGCTGGCCCGCGGTGCGGACCTTCGAGCGCTCCAGGAGCTGCTCGGCCATGCGAGCCTGTCGTCGACCCAGATCTACACCGCGGTCGACGCGGCGCGACTGCTCGACGTCTACCGCCACGCCCACCCGCGAGCTTGATCGGTCTAGATCCCCGGCAGCTGCCGAGCGATCGGTGCCCAGGTGCCGGTGCCGACCAAAGCGAGGCTGATGACGACCGAGGCGGCAACCACGCCGAAGCCGAGCCATGTCGCCGGATGGATTCGGCCGGTGCTTCGGCGGTCCCACAGCATCAACGGCACGAACAGAGCGAGGCCGAGCATCATCTGGAAGGCGAAACCGGCGAAGATTGGAGGAGCGATCGGAAGGCGGCCGATTGCCGGCCCGGCGACCACGGCGATGGCGGCGCCGAGCATCGCCCTCTTGTGCCACTGCGCCTGTCTGCGACGCTCCCACCCGGTCCAGACGAGAACCACATAGGGCGGGATTGCCGAAAGCGGCACCGCGGTCCAGTTGAGTGGGTCGGTGAACGGCGGCTGGTTCGCCCGCTCCACCTGCCAGACGCCGATCAGATACATCATCGGCACGATCAGCAGCGCCAGCAGCATCGACGCCTTGCCGAGCTTCATGTGGATGTCGGTCCGGCCGTTGGCGACGAGCTGCGTCTGGGCGACGAACACCAGCATCCACAAGGTGAACAAGGCGCCGTGCAGAATCACTCCCGGCGTCAGCGTCGGGTTCGGCCGCGGATAGGATGGGACGATGTCGCGCAAGTAGAAGCTGGGCGCGAAGCCGAGGAACGCCAGGGCGACCAGGAACAGCGCCATCCGCGAATAGAAGCGGCGCTCGGCCGACAATTGCTCGGCTCGTGGTGAAGTGACGGTTGCCAAGGCTCTTCCTCCCCCCAAGGAATGGCTGACGAATGTCGAAGTCCTAGCGCGAAATGGCGGCCGTGCAAGCCTCGGGCCGCTTCATTTTCACCGGCTGGCGCGGGTCAGGCCCCGTGCTATGGGAAGCGCAGGCGCCAGTGCGGATGGAGGGCTGATGCGACCGTTTGGAATGCTGCCGGCGGCCGACTACCGCTTGCGGAATCCCGCTTGAGCGAGCGGGCCGAAGCCAGCGTCGCACAGCCGGTGCAAGGGCGCAGGTCCTATTGGGTCCTGCTCTCGCTGGTTCTCGGGCTCGGTTTAGGGGCGGGGGCGGCGAGGCTCGGCGACGGCATCCGCGAGCCGATGCTGCAGGCTTCCGGGCTGGTCGGTGGGCTGTGGCTGAACGCGCTCAAGATGACGGTCATTCCACTGGTCGTGGCGCTGCTGGTGGTCGGGATCGCGAAGGGCGCCGAGGCCGCTCGGGCAGGCCGAATCGCCGGACGTTCGGTGATGTGGATCGTGATCGTCTGCACCGCCTCGGCGATCTTCGGGATGCTGATGATCCAGCTGCTCACCGGCCTCTTCCCGCTGCCGCAAGCAGCCGCTCAGGCGCTGCAGGCCGGACTCGCCGGCCTCGATCAGGGCGCGGCGGCGCCACAGATGCCCGGGATCGCCGATTTCATGCGCGGCATCATCCCGGACAATGTCATCGCGGCCGCGTCCAACGGCGACGTGCTGCCGCTGGTGGTTTTCACGCTTTTCTTCGCGCTCGCCATCACCCGCATCGGCCAGCAGGGCCGCCGGGCGCTGCTCGCTTTGTTCGAGGCAATTTCCGACGCCCTGCTGGTCATCATCGGCTGGGTGCTGTGGATCGCGCCGGTCGGAGTGTTCGCTCTGTCCTTCACGGTCGGGGCAAGCGCCGGGGGCGCCGCGTTCGCCGGAGTCCTCCATTATATTGTCCTGGTTTCGGCGATTGGCATTGCGGTGACCCTCGTCGGCTACCCGATCGCGATCCTCGCCGGCCGGATCGGCCTTGGCACCTTCGCCAAGTCGATGATCGCTCCGCAGAGCGTCGCCATCTCGACCCGGTCGTCACTGGCGTCCCTGCCGGCGATGCTCGCCGCGGCGCGGCTGATGGGAATCCGCGAGCGGGTCGCCGACGTCACCTTGCCGATTGCCGTCGCCTTGTTCCGAGGCACTGGTCCGGCAATGAACGTCGCGGTCGCTTTCTACGTCGCCCACTGGCTCGGCTACGAGCCGAGCATCGGTCAGGTGATCGCGGCGACCGCTGTTGGCGCGGTGATGAGCTACGCGGCCATCAGCCTGCCGGGCGAGATCACCTTCATCAGCTCGATCGCTCCGATCGCCATGGCGCTGGGAGTGCCGATCGCACCACTCGCTTTGCTCGTCGCGGTGGAGATGATCCCCGATATCGTCCGAACGCTGGGCAACGTCACGCTCGATGTCGCGGTGACTGCGGCGGTCGATCGGTCGACCGGCGACGAGGCGCCCGAAGCCTGAACGCCGGCTGACCGCCGTTCGTCGATTCGGCGGCCAGCAAGCGGCGTTCGTCGCTGCGGCGCACGATCGCCGAACCTTGCCGCGCGCTGGTCGAGGGGCAGCGGAATTCCGGACCGCGACCGGCTAGCGGGAAATTGCGACGCGAGATCTTCAATCCCCCAGAGGGTCCGCGCCGCGATTTTGAAGGAGCGTGACGATGAAGATCTTGACGATGCTGGCAGCGACGATCGTTTCGGCGATCCTGCTGCTGCCGACGGTCGCCCAGGCCGAATTGTCGGGCTTGATGGTCTGAGCATCAGTGCGGCCCGACCCGAAGCGCCCGGCTGCCTTGCCCCAGGCGGCCGGGCGTAACATTTACCGCCCGGCGATGCTTCGGACGCGATCCGAATAAAGCCGGCCGACCGGCTGCTCGCCGCCGTCGGCGAGACGCGCGATCCAGCGGCCCGACTGGTTGCGGGTGAAGCCGGCGATGAAGTCCCGTCGAACGATCGCCGAGCGGTGCAGGCGCACGAACAGCTCGGGATCGAGACCTTCCTCGAGCGCCGTCATCGAATGGTGGATCAGCCAGCTTCGGCGGCCGACGTGCAGCCGCATGTAATCGCGCTCGGCCGACACCCGGTCGACGTCGCGCGCAGCGATTCGCACCAGGCCGGTCAGGTCCGAGGCCCAGAACTCGTCGAGCCATTGCGAAGTCTTCGAGGGCGTCCGGCCCGGCTCCTCGCGGCGTTGCCGGACATAGGCGCGGGCTCGGCCGAGCGCGCGCTCGAGCCGCTCCGGATCGACCGGCTTCATCAGATAGTCGACTGCCGCGACCTCGAACGCGGCGACCGCGAACTGGTCGAAGGCGGTCACGAACACGACCGCAGGAGAGCTGTTGGGACCGGCGATGGCGCGGGCGACGTCGATCCCGTCAAGCCCGGGCATGGCGATGTCGAGCAAAAGCACGTCGGGCTCGAGCGCCTGGGCCATCCGGACGGCGCTTTCGCCGTCGCTCGCGGTGCCGACGAGGTCGATCCCCGAGCATTTGGCGAGCAGCAACTGAAGACGCTCGGCTGCGAGCGGCTCGTCGTCTGCGATCAATATCCTTAGCTCGGCCTCGTCACCCATCGGCCCGATCCAACGGCAGCGTCATCACCACACGATAGCCGCCACCGTCGATCGGCCCAAACTCGCACTGCGCGGCCTCGCCGAACCGCGCCCGCAGGCGCTCGCAGACATTGCCCAGGCCAACCCCGGTGCCTTCGGGCGTGTCGTCGCGCTGCCGCGCCGATTTGTGATTGCCGCTGTTGCTGATCTCGACCACGAAACGCCCTGGCCCGGCCTCGCGCGCGACGATCCGGAGCACCACCTTGTCGCGCGTCGGCGAGACTCCGTACTTGATCGCGTTCTCGACCACCGGCTGCAGGACCAGCGCCGGCAGAAGCGCGCTCTCGAGCTCCCGCGGAACGTCGATCTCGACCTTGAGCCGCCGCGGAAAGCGCACCCGCTCGATGTCCAGGTAGAGGCGCTGGAGGGCGATCTCCTCGGCCAAGGTGACGTCGGCGGAAGGGTCGAGCGACAGGCTCGAGCGGAAGAAGGTCGACAACTTGAGGATCATCTCCTCGGCTTCCTGCGGCCGCCCGGACATGACCAGCGACGACAGGGAATTAAGCGTGTTGAACAGGAAATGCGGGTTGACCTGGTAGCGCAGCGCCCGGACCTGCGCGGCTCGGGCGGCGCTTTCGGCTTCGGTGACTCGCCGTTGGGCGCCGAGCGCCTGCGCCTGCGAGAGCATGGCGATGTAGAAGGCGCTCCACGCGGCAAAGAAAAAGAACCAGGTGACCGTGGAATCGGCTGCGACCCGGAACTGGAACCAGGGCTGCAGCTCGCCGATCCTCGGGAAGGTCAGGACCAGCGGCTCCTGGCCATCTCGCTCGACCCGCATCATGTTGCCGGTTTCGGTGATGGAGTAGCCCTCGCGCGACGTGAAGCGCAGCTCGTCCTGCGGTTTTTCCAGATAGCGGTCGACCGCGATCAGCACCGCCGCCTGAACGGCGGCGGCGAGAAAGGATGCGACCACTCCGACGAGGATCAACCGCCGCAAATTCTCGCGGCGGGCAAACAGCTTGATCGCGCTGTAGACGACGAAGGTCAGCACGATGCCGATGATCAGCGTGAACGACCGGTTGAACAGGATCGTCCCCGGGTCGGGGCTGAGGAAAGACCGCGCGACGACGGTCACATAATAGACCAGCCAGAAGCCGAGGATGGACTTGAGCGCCAGCGGCCAGTCCGCGAATCGCGAACCCGCAGCGCGGCGCGGCAGGACTCGGGCGGCCGAGATTTCTGAATGATTGTTCATCTAACTCTATCTGGCCATCGGCAGTCGCGAAAGCAATCGGCCACCGGTCGTTTGGCAGAAGCACAACGCTCCTCCGTCGAAAGCGGCGCGGAACGGCCATGCCGCGCCCTCGTTGACGCCTCGCAGGCAGGAGTGAAAAAGATGAATGGCGAACAGAAGAAAGACGTGTCGCCCGCGCCGGTGTTTTCGGACGACCCCGAACACGAGCTGGAACAAGAACTGCGCGAAAATCCGCACAACCTCGACAAGAAGGCCGACGTCGGCAGCGACGAGTCGATGGACGCCTCCGATCCGCCCGCGGCTGCGCAGCCTGGCCAGAGTGACGACCCAGTCCCGTCGTCCAGTTTTCCCGAATAAGTTGCGGGACCGAAATAAAACTCGCCGCGTTGCAAATAATCAACAGTGGCGACTTTAACCGACATCGTGTGAAGATTTCATGTTGCCGTGGAGTCTCCCCTCTGATTCAAGCTGAACGGGGGGTGGGACCATGGTTAATCAATACGCAACACAAACCGCCGCATGATCCCGCCTAGACGAAAGGAGTCGGGTTCATGATTACGCGGACGAGTCAGCCGGCCAGCGGGGCAATGCTGATCTCCGAAATGAAGGAGTTCGCAAGCTTCTCCAAAGCGACGCAGCGCTACATTCGGCGCTCGCTCGATGTGGCGTACGGCCGCCGTGATCCGATCGAGTGCTGGGCTCGCGATGAAGGCGAAGCCGCTTCGATCCGTGCCCAGGGACGGCTGTACAAGCAGCTCGACCACATGCGCCTCCAGGTTCCCGACGACAGCGGACTCGACATGATCGAGCCGTTCATCGGCATGCTGATCACGGTTTCCGCGTTCGATCTCGGCCAGGACCGGCTGCCGCATTTTGCTTCCTATCGGTTCCTTTACGAGCGGCTGATCGGCGCTTCGGCCCGGCCCTGGCTGCCCTCGGCCTTCTGCTCGGCCGCGGCGCTGCCGCATCTTCACCCCGACCGCCGGCGAGTCCTGCTGCAGTCGATCAGCGAAAGCGCGGCAACCGCCCCCGGCTGGTCGAATCGCGAGCCGGTGTTCTGGCCGGAGTGGGTCGAGAAGGTCGACGCCATCGCGGCGGCTTAAGCTGCCGCCTTCACCGACGGAAAAATCTTCGCCAGCTGGCTGAGGCTGTCCTCGGCGCTCTTGTGATGGACGAATACCACGCCCTCCGCCTCGTATGAGGAGCGGTGGTTTTCGCGGTCGTCGACCAGCACGTCGCCCGGCTCCATGTGCCGGTGCTTGTCGCGGGCCATGCAGGTGATGATCGGAACGCCCGGGAAATGCTCGGCCGCCCATCGGACCTTTTGCGGGGCCGCCCAGTTCCCGAGCGGCAAGCCGGTCAGGATGGTCGGCTTCAAATGCTCGACCCCATCGAACAGCCGGCGGGCGTCGGGCATTTCGGGGAGCGATCCGTAGAAATTGCGGGCGTTGGCGATTCGCTTCCAGAACTCCCGCTTGCCGTCGCGTTCCTCGAATTCGGCGGGGGTCATCCCGAGCAGCGCCTTGGCGCCGGCGTCGAAATCGGCGAGCACTCCGTCGCAGTCGAGGAACAGGCGCGGTTGACCTTTGCGCATCTAGAAGCGGGCCGGCTCGAGCTCGATCGGGATCGGCGCCTCGATGTGCTCCCAGCCACGGTCGCGAAGCACGTCGTTGCTTTCGCGCGCCTTGCGCCCGGGACCCAAGGACCAGGTGATGTGGTAGGTCGAGCCGTCTGGCCGATCGGTCGTGCCGTCCAGCTCGACCACCAGGCATTCGAGGCTGTGATTGTCGTCGGCACGCCCGATCACCCGGGCTTCGGGCTTGCGCGGCAGCGGCGTCTGGGGGGCCGCTCCGACCCGCAGCGTGACATGGTCGGCGATCACATCATCGTAGCGTGGCGGAAAGCGCTCGAGCAGCCGTTCGCGCTCATCGCGCGGCAGCTTCCAGCCGGTGACGGTGCCGGGTTTGGCCATTCAGCAGTGACGCGGAATGAGCGGATCAGTTCCTTGCGCCGAGCCGCTCGACCAGTTCGGCGGCGAATTCGCTCAGCGAATCGTCGCGCGCTCCCATGATCAGGATCCGGTCGCCGTCGCGCGCCTCGGCAACCAGGGCGTCGCCGATCGCCGCGCGTTCGGGGATGTGCTCGGCGTGGCGATCCTTGGCCCGGACAGCCTCGGCGAGCCAGTCCGATCCGCGCGCTCGCTCGACCGTGCCGCCGTGATAGACCGGGTCGGGCAGGTACAGCCGGTCGTCGGACGCCATTCCGCGGACGAAGCTGTGGGCGAGCTCGTTGCCCATCTTCGCCAACGGGCCCCAGCCGTGCGGCTGGAACAGGATCAGCAGCCGCCCCGGCTGGGCGCGCATCGTTGCCAGGGTGGCGTCGATCTTGTCCGGGTTATGGGCGAAATCGTCGATCACCGTCACTCCGGCCGCGCTGCCGACCCTTTCGAGCCGCCGAGTCAACCCTTCGAACCGGGCCAGCGCGGCGGCTCCGTCGGCCAGCGGCACACCGAGCGCCCGGGTCGCGGCGAGCGCCGCCAGCGCGTTGGACGCGTTGTGGCGGCCGGGAATCGCCAGCCGGACCTCGTGGCGCTCGCCCTCGGCCTCGACAGCGAACGTCGCACCGTCGGCCAGCAGCTCGAGCTGCTTGCCCATCAGCCCCGCGCCGGGGCTGTCGAAACCGTAGCCGACGCATTTGTCGCTTCTGACCAGGTCGGCGAGCGCTCGGGTTTCGGGATCGTCGAGATTGAGCACTGCCTTGCGCGCCGTGCTGAGGAAGCCGGCGAACATTGCGCGCAGCTCGGCCATTTCCTTGTGATCGAGGCTGATGTTGGTCAGCACCGCGACCTCGGGCGTGTAGAGCCCGATCGAGCCGTCGCTTTCGTCGACCTCGCTGATGAATAGTTCGGGGTCGCCGACCAGGGCGCTGGCGAAGGGCGCCGAGCTGGTCGCGAAATTCTTCATCACCGCGCCGTTCATCACCGTCGGCTGGCGGTGACAGGCGTGGAGGATCCAGCCGATCATTCCGGTCACGGTCGACTTTCCGCTGGTGCCGCCGACCGCGACGCTGCGCTGAGCGCCGTTGAGCAGCCGGGCGAGGAATTGCGGCCGGGTCAGGTGCGCAAGCCCGAGCTCGCGGGCGCGGACGACGTCCGGGACGGTGTCCTCGACCGCCGCCGAAGTGACCAGGGTCATCCCCGGCTGGAGCCCCGAGCCGTCCTGCGGGAACAAGGATATTCCGAGCGAGCGCAGATAAGCGAACTTGGGTGCGACCCGGCCCGCATCGAGCGCCCGGTCGGAGCCGGCGACGCGGCCGCCCCAGGCTCGAAGGATGCAGGCGAGGGGCAGCATGCCGCTTCCGCCGATGCCGCAGAAGAAGGTGGAATCATTCATCGGCGGTGCCCTATTGAACGCGGGCCGACATGACAAATGGGGGCCCAATGAAGATCGCCGTGGTCGCTCCAAGCAACACGTTGCAGCGCGAGGCGGCCGAGCGGGTGCAGGCGATCGCCGACCGCCGCGGCGACTGTGAACTGGTTTTCCATGCGCAGTGCTTCCTGTCGGACGGGCATTTCGCCGGAGCGGACGGCCAGCGCCTGGCCGCTTTGCGCGAGGTGATGGCCGACCCGTCAGTCGATGCCATGTGGTTCGCACGCGGCGGCTACGGCTCGAACCGGATCGCCGAGGCTGCCTTGGCCGACCTGCCGCAAGCGGCCGCCTCCAAGCTCTATCTGGGCTATAGCGACTCAGGCTTCCTTCTCGCCGGCTTCCATCGCGCCGGGCTGAAGGTCGCGCACGGGCCGATGCCGCGGGACATCTTGCGCGACGGCGGCGAGGCCGCGGTGTCCCGATCGCTCGACTGGCTGGTGCGGCGCGACCGCTCGGCGCTCGAGCCGGACATCCAGGCTCCGGCGTTCGCGTTCAACCTGACGGTGCTGTCGTGCCTGCTCGGGACTCCGCTCGAGCTGGACCTGGCGGGAGCGGAGCTGCTGCTCGAGGAGGTCAGCGAGCACCATTACCGGATCGACCGCGCGATGTTCCACGTGACCGCCAGCGCCAATGTCCGAGCTGTCGCCCGGATTCGCCTCGGCCGGGTCGGCGATATCCTCGCCAACGACCCCGTGTGGGGCGGCGACGAGCTGGCGATCGTCGAGGATTGGTGCGCCCGATCCGGCATCGCTTTCGGCGGCCGCGCGGACATCGGCCACGACGCGGCTAACCGGGTGGTTCCGTTCGGGGGCGAAATAAGCTGATCTTCAGGTGTGGAATCCATTGCAAAGGGGCCGCCTTTGCGCTCTACAAAAGCGGACAACAACAGGAGGGCGCTCATGGCGAAATCAGGCAGGACAGCAGGGGGCGGATTGGCACGCCCGGTTCAACCTTCACCGGAACTCGGGGCGATCACGGGCAATGATCCGCTGCCGCGCAGCCAGGTGGTTTCCAAGGTATGGGATCACATTCGCAAGAACAACCTGCAAAACCCGCAAAACAAAAGAGAAATTGTAGCGGACGACAAGCTCCGGAAGGTCTTCGGCAAGGACCGCTGCAGCATGTTCGAGATGAACAAGCATCTCTCGAGGCATCTGAAATAGGCCGGCTCCAGGGCTAGTCGACCGGGGGATCCGCGCGAGCGGGTCCCCTTTTTTCATGTGCCGCAGAGGGCGAATCGCCTCTCTAGCGGCACAGGCCACCGCCGATCCTGCCGCGTTCCGCCTGGTCAAGGTGCAGATGATCGGCGTGGGCGGCGTTGTAGTCCGGCGACAGCACCGTTGCGAACAGGCGACAGGAGCCATCTCGGACTTCGCGCAGGAAACGCCCTTCCGGGCCGCTCGAGCGCCAGTCCCGAACGACGCTCACTTGGGTGCCGTCGGTCAGGCGGAAGCCGATGATGTCGAGCGCGTCGGCGGTCGCATGTTCGCTGAACTCGCCCTCCAGGCGCCCGTACAATCGTCGGCACGAGTAGCTTCCCGAATGATCGATGATCGCCGCTCTCCGGCCGAAATGGCGGCGCGCCGCGGGTTGCAGGACGTCGCGCTCGAACAGGACCAGCGTGGCGGCGACCGGGCAGCTGGTGACCAGTCCGGCGGGAACGAACGCGACCGTCCGGCCTTCGTCGCCCAGGCGCATCCCGTCGGCATAGCCGCAGTCGGCGCCGCTGCTTTTCGGAGGCGCGGGGAGATCGCCGACTCCGGCTTGAGCGAGGAGGGCGCGGCACTGGGCCGGCTGGTCGCCGAGCGCGGCCAGTTTGCGCACCGTGAACAGCCCCACCGGATCGCCGAGGCGCAGCTCGGTCCACGGGAAGTCCTGCGGGTGGCGGCGCACATACTCGCGTCCGTAAAGGTACCCGGCGGCGACCAAGATCAGGAACAGCAGCCACCACAAAGCGGTTCGCATCAGCCGCGCCAGAGGTCGTCGAGCTTTTCGCGGGTCACCGGGTAGCCGAGGTCGCCGGGGATGGTGATGAACCGTTCCCCGCCATGCTCCTCGACCCACGGCGTAATCGGATCGATCGGGTGCGCCAGCGCATCGGCGCGCATCGCCGCGAAGCTGTCGTGCCCGGCCAGGCGCTCGAGGTTGCGGCGGGTCGGGAAAATCAGCCGCGCATCCCCGCTGCACTCGCGCTCGAGCGCCTCGGCCGCAGTCAGCCAGAAGGCGCCGCTGCATTCGGTGGTGATGACGGACGGCTGCCACTCTCCGGCTGGAGCGGCGGCGATGAAGAACAAGGTGTCGAAGCGCCGGGTGACGTGGAAATTGGGCAGCCAGCGGGCAAGCGGAGTCAGCGATTCGAGATCGAGCTCCAGGCCGCTCTTGCCAAGCAGCTCGCCGAACGGTCGGTCGGCGACCAGTGCGCGCTGCAAGGCGAGGGTGTCGGCGCACGAGGGCAGGGGCGCGATCCCGACCGTGACCGCGGTCTCCTCGAGGGTTTCGCGGATTGCCGCAACCCGGGCGCCGCCGTCGGCAAGACCGAAGCGCCCGGCAAGTTCGCGGTCGGCGTCGTCGATTCGGCCGCCGGGAAACACCAGGGCGCCGCCGGCGAAGGCCATGCCGCTGGCTCGCTCGACCATCAGCAGCTCGGGCGGCCCGCGGTCGCGGTCGCGGACCAAGACCAGGGTCGCCGCGGGGATCGGCTCGTCGCTCATCGCGCCCGCCGCCTAGGCCAGCGGTGGGCAAAGAAAAAGGCCGCCGGCGCCCTTTGAGGGGGGCCGCCGGCGGCCTGCGTTCGGCAAGGGCCGGCGTGCCTACATGCCGTTGACGGCCTGATCCACTTCAGCCCGGTTGCCGGCGTTGACGTCGGCGTCGTCGATCGCTTCCTCGCGCCGCTCGCCTTCCTCGCGAAGCTGATCGGCCTGGTTGCCGAGCGCTTCGGCCTCCGCGTCGCCCGCATTGGCCGCGAGCGCGTCGAGATTTTCGGCTTGGTTCTCCATATTCTCCTGGACGTTCTCGCCCAGCGTGTCGTCGCCCTGGCCGCCGCAGCCGGCGAGCGCGATCGAGGTCGCGCCGACCAGCGCGAATGCGAATTTCTTCATTCAAGATCCCTTTCGGTTCGGCTGTTGCCGGGGTCGGGCATAACAGCAGCAATGGTGCAAATTCCAGTGCCTGGATTCGGTTCCTCGCGGGGATCGACCGGCCCAACCTTGAGAATTCGGGGCAAAACGCCTATTTAGGACGGGCCGGGGCGACCCGGCTATGTCGGTAGAATGTTAGGTGGAATAGGCATTTCGGACCCGGGGGGCAGTACCCCGGCGCCTCCACCATCAGCCCCCGCATGGGGACCCCATCAAAGTAGTACTTTGATGGGACCCGGCGCGGGGGTTGCTGATGGGGGCGAAATAGGATCGACGAGTGCAGTAAAGGCCTGATTGCCGGCCGGCCTGAATGAGCCGTAAAACCGTTCATAACCACAAGTGCCAACGATAACGAGGCGCTCGCAATTGCTGCGTAACTGACGGCCTAACGGTCTGAAGTTACAATGACAAAAGCGCGGTCGGACCCCACCGGGCAACAGAAGGGGATTCCAGCGGCCTCCGAGGGAGCCGGGCAACAGAATCCCTCGGACTTTCCAAACAAGCGCGAGGCACCGGGCAACAGAAGCCTCCTACTTCCCTTATTTCTGGCGCCTGAGCTCGTCGCGGATTTCGGTGAGCAGTTCGGCTTCGCTCGGGCCCCCTGGTGCATCGGCGCCGCGGCCGCTCAGCCGGTTGGCCCAGCGGATCAAGAGGAAGATCACGAAAGCGAGGATCAGGAAGTTGATCAGCACCGTGGTGAACTGCCCCCAGCCGATCACCGCGACCCCGGCTCGCTTGAGGTCGGCGTAGCTGGTGAGGCTGCCCGAGTAGCTGTCCGGCACCGCGCCGATCACCGTGAAGTAGCTGGCGAAATCGAGCCCGCCGAAGATTGCTCCGACCACCGGCATGATGATGTCGTCGGTCAGGCTGGCGACGATGGTCGCGAACGCCGCGCCGATGATCACCGCGACGGCGAGGTCGAGGACGTTGCCCCGGGCGACAAAATCGCGAAATTCCCTGAGCATCACTCGTCTCCCATGTGCCGCTGCATCCTAGCCGCGTTGCGGCTGATTGAAAGCGGCGACTCGCCGCTCTACTTATCCCCGCCACAGGATGTGATCAGGGGACTTGAGATGACCGCACTTCGTCGCCGCTCCGTACTAGCCAGGACGGGGTTGCTTGCGCCGCTCGCCGCGTTGAGCCTTGCCGGCTGCGGTCTCAACAGCGTCCCGACCGCCGAAGAGCAGGTCAACGCCGCCTGGGGCAATGTCCAGAGCGAATATCAGCGGCGCGCCGACCTGATCCCCAACCTCGTCCGGACGGTCGAGCGCTATGCGGACCAGGAGCGCGAGGTGCTCACCGAGGTGACCAACGCGCGCGCTCGAGCGAGCAGCATCCAGCTGAACGCCGAGGATCTCGACGATCCCGCCAGGGTCCGCCAGTTCAACGAAGCTCAGACGCAGCTCGGAAGTTCGCTCGGGCGGCTGCTGGCGACGTTCGAGGCTTATCCGGACCTCAAGTCGAACCAGAATTTCCTGACTCTGCAGAGCCAGCTCGAGGGGACGGAGAATTCGATCCTCGTCTCGCGGCGCGACTATAATGAGACGGTGCGGCAGTACAACACGACCATCCGCACCTTCCCCGACGCGATCGGCGCCAAGGTCTTCTACGGAGCCAAGCCCAAGGTCCCGTTCGAGGCGGCGGCCGGGTCGCAGACCGCGCCGACGGTCGACTTCAACGCCAGCTGAGGTGACGCGCCTCCTCGCCGTCCTGTGGCTGGCGCTGATTGCGCTGGCCACGCCCGCCGCGGCGCAGACCTTTCCGCAGCTGACCGGGCGAGTGGTCGACCAGGCGAACCTGCTTCGGCCGGAGCAGGAGCTCGACCTGACCAGCAAGTCGGCGGCGCTCGAGGCGCAGACCGGCCGGCAGTTGGTGGTCGCGACCGTCAACAGCCTCGAGGGGCGGACCATCGAGGACTATGGCTACCGGCTTGGCCGGCACTGGCAAATCGGCGACGAAAAGCGCGACGACGGCGTGCTGCTGCTGGTCGCTCCGAACGAGAAGAAGGTGCGCATCGAGACCGGCTATGGCGCCCGGGTGTTCCTAACCGACGCGGTGTCGAGCGTGATCATCCGCGAATCGATCCTGCCGCGCTTCAAGGCCGGCGACATGGGCGGCGGGATCATCGCCGGGGCCGACCAGATCATCAAGATGATGAGCCTGTCGCCGCAGGAGGCCCAACGCCAGGCGGGCGCGGCGGAACGGCGCGAGAGGGAGCGCGACAACGCCGGGTCCGGCCTGTTCCCGGTCATCTTCTGGATGATGATCGCGCTGTTCGTCCTGCTGTCGATGTTCCGGCGCGCTTCGGGCAGGCGCTATCGGCGCCGCAAGGGCGGCAAGGGCGGCATCGATCCGTGGATCGTGCTGTGGGGCCTGAGCGAGCTGAGCCAGGCCTCGCGGCGCGGGCGCGGCGGCTGGGGCGGCGGCGGAGGCTTCGGCGGCTTTGGCGGGGGAGGCGGCGGCTTCGGCGGATTTTCCGGCGGCGGCGGCTCGTTCGGCGGCGGTGGAGCGTCGGGAGGGTGGTGATGGAGCGCCTCAGCGAATCCGACCACGCCAAGGTCAGCGCAGCGATCGCCGCGGCGGAGCGCGCAAGCGACGGGGAGATCGTCGCAGTCGCGACCGACCTCAGCGATTCCTACCACGACGTCGCTCTCCACTGGGCGGTGCTGGTCCTGATCGCGACTCTGGCGATCTTCGCCGCGGCGCCGGCGCTGCTGCAGTGGTGGTTCGACCTGTTCCTGGGCGGCTGGCGGCCCGAGCCGACGCTCGGCGAATTGCTGCTGCTTCTGCTGGTGCTGGCGGTCGCCAAATTCACCGTCGCGCTGCTGCTTCTCAAATCCATGCCGCTGCGTCTCGCGCTGACGCCCGCTGCGACCAAGACTCGACGCGTGCGGCGGCGGGCAATTGCCACCTTCAAGGCGGGCGCCGAGCGCCGGACGATCGGCCGCACCGGGATCCTCATCTATCTGTCGATGGGCGAGCACCGGGCGGAGATCGTCGGCGACGAGGCGATCACCAGGGTGACGACGCCCGAGACCTGGGGCGAGGCGATGGCCGCGCTGCTCGTCGAAGTGAAGGCGGGCCGGCCGGTGGACGGGATCGTCGCCGCCGTGGAACGCGTCGGAGCGGTGCTCAGGGAGCATTTCCCGCGCTCGTCGACCGACACCAACGAAATCCCCGACAAGCTGATCGAGCTGTGAGCGAAGCCGCCGCCGACGAAGCCGAGGTGATGTGGGAGGGCGAATTCGTCCGCGCGCTCAAGCTCGGCCGGTGGGAATATGCGAGCCGGGTCGGCGATGTCCGAGCCGTCGTCATCCTCGCCGAATATGACGGCAAGATGATCCTGATCGACCAGCCGCGGATCGCGGTCGGAGGGCGCTGCCTGGAGGTGCCGGCCGGCTTGGTCGGAGACGAGGACCCGGACGCGACCGTCGAGGACACGGCGGTCAAGGAGCTCGAGGAGGAAACGGGCTTTACCGCCGAGCGCGTCGAGCGGCTCGGCGACTTCCACGCGTCGCCGGGAATGCTGTCGGAAAGCTTCACCCTGGTGCGGGCGCACGCAGTCACCCGCTCGGGCGAGGGCGGCGGCACCGAGCACGAGGATATCAAGGTCCACCTGGTCGCGCGCCGCGACATTCCAGCCTTCGTCGAGGACAAGCGCGCCGAGGGATTTGCGATCGACGTCAAGCTTCTGCTTTTCCTGAATTTCTGATCGCGGCCCGTCACCGCAGGTTCAGTCGCGGCGGACTATCGCCGGTTCGTCGAACTTCGGCTTGCGACCCGCGCGATGTTCGTTACGGGTCGCGCCACAAATGTGGATGAACGAGGAATTTTAATGAAACGGATGATGCTGGCCGGGACGGCCATGACGATGCTTGCCGGCTGCGCGACTGCGGACCGCCCAATGCCGGTCACCGCGGCGGCGGCCGTGCCGGCCGAAGCGGCGGCCGTGCCGCAGGCTCCGGCTATTCCAGTGCCGAACAATGTGCTGCTGGCCGACTGGACTGGCCCATACGAGGGCGTTCCGCCGTGGCACCTGGTCAAGCCCGAGCTGTTCCCGCAAGCCTTCCAATTCGGGATCGATGAGCGTCAGCGGGAAGTTCTCGCCATCGCCAACAACCCGGCTGCGCCGACGTTCGAGAATACCGTCGAGGGGCTGGAACGCTCCGGCGAGCGGCTGGACCGCGTCGAGGCCGTGTTCGGAGTCATGACCAGCAACACGACGACTCCGGCCTACCAGGCGCTCGAGAAGGAGTGGTCGCCCAAGCTCTCGGCCGCGTCCGACGAGATCATCCTCAACCCCGCCTTGTTCCAGCGGGTGAAGACGCTTTACGACAACAAGGCGTCGCTCGGGCTCGACGCCAAGCAGGACCGGCTGCTGACCCGCCTCTACGACAGCTTCGTTCGCCGCGGCGCCAACCTCAACGAGCAGCAGAAGAAGCAGCTTTCCACCTACAACCAGGAACTGGCGACTCTGTTCGCGACCTTCTCGGAGCGGGTGCTTGCCGATGAAAGCACCTACATCGACGCGACGGCCGCCGAGCTGAAAGGCGTGCCCGAGGACGTCAAGGCGTCGCTGGCCGCCGCCGCCAAGGAACGCGGCCGGCCCGCCGGGACCTTCTCGATCAAAAACACGCGTTCGGCGGTCGATCCCGTGCTGACCTTCGCCGACAACCGAAAGCTGCGCGAAAAGGTGTGGCGGGCGTTCGTCAACCGCGGTGACAACGGCGGCTCCAGCGACACCAACGAGCTCATCGCCAAGATCGTCAAGCTCCGCGCCGACCGCGCGAAGCTGCTCGGCTTCAAGCATCATGCCGAGTGGCGGATGCAGGACACGATGGCCAAGAACCCGGAGCGGGCTCTGGAGCTGATGAACCGGGTGTGGCCCGCGGCCGTCGCCCGCGTGAAGGAAGAGGTTCGCGACCAGCAGGCGACAGCGCGCAAGCTTGGCCATCGGATCACGATCGAGCCCTGGGACTACCGCTATTACCAGGAGAAGGTGAGGAAGGAGCGCTTCGACCTCAGCCAGGACGAGATCAAACCCTATTTCGCGCTCGACAACATGGTCGAGGCGATGTTCTGGTCCGCGGGCCGGCTCTACGACCTGGGCTTCAAGGAAAACACCGGGACCGTCCCCGTCTTCCACCCGGACGTCCGCACCTTCGAGGTGACGGACACCCGTAATGGCGAGGTCGTCGGCCTGTTCTACCTCGACAATTTCGCTCGCGAGGGCAAGCGCTCGGGCGCCTGGATGACCACCTATCGAAGCCGGGCGGGATTGCTCGGCGACAAGATCGTGCTCGCGTCCAACAACAACAATTTCAACAAGAGCGAGCCCGGCAAGCCGGTTCTGATCAGCCTCGACGATGCCGAGACGCTGTTCCACGAGTTCGGTCACGCGATCCATTACTTGCTGGTCGACGTGAAATATCCGAGCCTCGGCGGCTCGCAGCGCGATTTCGTCGAATATCCCAGCCAGGTGAACGAGAATTGGCTGCTGACCCCGCCGGTGCTGCAGCGCTTCGCCAAGCATCACCAGACCGGCCAGCCGATGCCGCAGAGCCTGGTCGACAAGATCCAGAAGGCGCAGACCTTCAACCAGGGCTTTGCGACCGTCGAATATCTGGCCGCCGCGCTGGTCGACATGATGCTCCACATGGACCCGAACGGGGTGATCAATCCCGACGCGTTCGAAAAGGCCGCGCTGGCCAAGATCGGAATGCCCAAGGAGATCGTCCTCCGGCACCGCTTGCCGCACTTCAATCACCTGTTCTCGTCCGACGCCTATTCGGCCGGTTATTATTCCTACCTGTGGTCCGAGACGATGGACGCCGACACCTGGGCGGCGTTCGAGGAGGCCGGCGACCCGTTCCACAAGCCGACCGCCGACCGATTCCGCCAGTATCTGCTTTCGACCGGCAACGAGACGGACCGGGCGGAAGCGTACCGCCAGTTCCGCGGCCGCGACCCCGACGTCAACGCCCTGCTCCGCAAGCGCGGCTTTCCAGTCGGCGGTGATCAATAGCGTGAACCCGGCGAGCCGAGGCGCGTTCTTTCGCCATGGCTCGCCTGCTTCATCTCTCGGACCTGCACTTCGGCGCCCACGACCCGCGGCTGGTCGAGGCGGTCGAGCAACGCATCCACGAGGAAAAGCCCGACCTGGTCGTGATCAGCGGCGACTTTACCCAGCGTGCGCGCACCGAGCAGTTCCGCGAGGCGTGCCAATTCCTCGATCGGCTGCGCGAGGCCGGGCATGACGTGCTCGGGGTGCCCGGCAACCACGACGTCCCGCTGTATGACGTGCTGCGGCGTTTCTTGTCGCCGCTGACCCGTTACAAGCGCTTCATCGACGACGAGCTGTGCCCGATGCACGAGCTTCGCGGAGCGACCGTGCTGGGCATCAACACCGCGCGCTCGCTGACGTTCAAGGACGGCAACATCAGCCACGAGCAGATGCGGTTCATCCGCGACACGTTCGAGCGCACCGATGCAAAGGCGATGCGGATCCTGGTCACCCACCACCCGCTGTTCGCGCTTCCGGTCGGCGATGGGCCCGAGCTTGGCAAGGCGATCGGCAGGCAGGAGCTGGCGCTCGACGCGATCGCCGACTGCGGGGTCGACCTGCTTCTCGCCGGCCACAACCACCGAGCGTCGGCGCACAATGCGCGCGACCTGGCGACCCGCGCCGGATCGTCGCTGGTCATCCAGGCGGGCACTGCAACCTCGGTCCGGCTGCGCGACGAGGAGCAAAGCTTCAACGAGATCGACATCGACGGCGAGAACGTCACCCTGACGGTCCAGTCGTGGGCCGGCGACAAGTTCGCGTCGGGCGATGCGCAGCGCTTCGTGCGCGAAGGCGACCATTGGCGGATCGCCGGCGCCGAGCTCAAGGTCGAACAAACCGCGCACTGAGCTTGTCGGCACGAACGCCGCTCGCCTACACGCCCTTCGATGGACAGCTCGTTCGACATCGACGATTTCGTCGCCCGCGTGTTGGCCGAGGATCTCGGCGAAGGTGGCGACGTCACCTCGAACGCCACCATTGCCGAGGACGCAAGATTCAGCGCCGTCATCAATTGCCGCGAAGCAATAGTTGTCGCCGGACTCGAGATTGCAGCCGCGTTCTTCCGGGCGCTCGACCGCGATGTTCGGGTCGACACGCTGGCCAGGGACGGCGACCGGGCACGGGCCGGAGCCGAGCTGATCCGGCTCGATGGGAATGCGCGGGCGATGCTGGCGGCCGAGCGGTCGGCGCTGAACACGCTGCAGCATCTGTCGGGGATCGCCACCCTCACGCGCCGCTATGTCGATGCCATCGCCGGCACCGGGGCGGTCCTGCTCGATACGCGCAAGACCCTTCCGGGCCTGCGAGTGCTCGACAAATATGCGGCCCGGATGGGCGGCGCCCAGAACCACCGGATGCGGCTCGACGACGGCATCCTGATCAAGGACAACCATGTCGCGCTGTGCGGCGGAGTCGCCGAAGCGGTGCGCTCCGCGAAGGCGGCGGACGTCGGTTTGCCGGTGCAGGTCGAGGTCGACCGGATCGACCAGATCGAACCCGCGCTCGCCGCCGGCGCCGACCGGCTGCTGCTCGACAACATGGATCCGGATCGCCTTCGCCGCGCGGTCGCGATGGTCGCCGGGCGGGTTCCGCTCGAGGCTTCGGGCGGAGTCGATCTCGACACCATCCGCGGCATTGCCGAGACCGGTGTCGACTATATCTCGCTCGGCCGCATCACCCAGTCGGCGCCCGCGGTCGACATCGGACTCGATTATTCGCTCGCCGAGCACGCCCAGTAGCGACCGCCCGCAACATGGATTTATTTAGCATCTGCCGCGTTGGACATTATATGGCGCCGAGGATTTAGGAGACTCCGTTTGTTCAAGGGCATCCAGCCCATCCTTTATGGCGGGCGCGAGGTCTGGCCGCTGGTCGAGGGCGGCAAGGGCGTCAGCGCCACCAATCACGCGAGCTCGGGTGCCTGGGCGGCGGCGGGCGGCGTCGGCACGGTCTCGGCGGTCAACGCCGACAGCTACGACCCCGAAGGCCGCATCATCCCCCAGGTCTATCACGGCATGACCCGCCGCGAGCGGCACGAGGAATTGATCCAGTACGGCATCGACGGCGCGGTCGCGCAGGTCGAGCGCGCCTATGAGATCGCCGACGGCAAGGGCGCCATCAACATCAACGTCTTGTGGGAAATGGGCGGAGCCCAGCGAATCCTGCATGGTGTCCTGGAGCGCACTCGCGGCAAGGTGGCGGGCGTCACCTGCGGCGCCGGAATGCCATACAAATTGTCCGAGATCGCCGCCTCCTACGGCGTCTATTACCTGCCGATCATCAGCTCGGGCCGGGCGTTTCGAGCGTTGTGGAAGCGGGCCTATTCCAAGGCGGCGGAGTGGCTCGGGGCGGTGGTCTACGAGGACCCGTGGCTGGCCGGCGGGCACAACGGCCTGTCGAACGCGGAGGACCCGCGCAAACCCCAGGACCCGTACCCGCGCGTCAAGGAGTTGCGCGAGACGATGCGCGAAGGCGGAATCCCCGACACGCTGCCGATCGTCATGGCCGGCGGCGTGTGGCGGCTCGACGAATGGGAAAACTGGATCGACAATCCCGAGCTCGGGCAGATCGTCTTCCAGTTCGGAACCCGCCCGCTGCTGACCCAGGAGAGCCCCATCCCGCCGGGCTGGAAGGCGCGGCTGATGACGCTGGAGGAGGGCGACATCCTGCTCCACCGCTTCAGTCCGACCGGCTTCTACTCATCGGCGGTGCGCACCCCGTTCCTGCGCAACCTAGAGGCGCGCAGCGAGCGTCAGATCGCGTTCACCAAAGAGCCGCTGGGCGACCACGCGTTCGAGCTCGACGTCGGGATCGGCACCAAGAAGGGCTATTGGGTCACCAAGGGCGATTTGCAGCACGCGCGCGAGTGGCATGCGGCCGGCTTGACCGAGGCGCTCAAGACGCCCGACGAGACTCTGGTGTTCGTCACTCCCGAGGAGAAGAAGACCATCCGCCGCGACCAGGCCGAATGCATGGGCTGCCTGTCGCAATGCGCCTTTTCCTCTTGGGCGGACAATGAGAAGAACAGCACCGGCCGCCTCGCCGACCCGCGCAGCTTCTGCATCCAGAAGACGCTTCAGGACATCGCCCACGGCGGGCCCGTCGACAAGAATTTGATGTTCGCCGGCCACTCCGCCTTCCGGTTCAAGAGCGACCCGTTCTACTCCAACGGCTTCGTTCCGACGGTGAAGCAACTGGTCGATCGAATCCTGACGGGAGCGTGATGCTTAAGCGGGGGCTGTTCGCGGCAGTATTGGTGGCGCTGGCGCTGCCTGCCGCGGCGCAGGACAAGCAGCCGCCGTACTGGGCGTCCATCGCCAGCGGCGAGGCCATGATGCGCACCGGGCCGGGCAAGAATTATCCGGGCATCTGGCTCTACAAGCGCCGCGACCTGCCGGTGCGGGTCGTCAAGACCTATCCCAATTGGCGGATGATCGAGGACCCCGACGGCGCGCGGGGCTGGATGCTGGTGACTCTGCTCAGCGACCAGCGCACCGCGATCGTCAAGCCGGGCGAGTCGCGGTCGATCCACCTCGAGCCGAACGAGCGCAGTCGGGTGCGCTACCGGGCCGAGCACGGAGTGGTGGGGCGGATCGACCGGTGCGCAAACGGCTGGTGCCGGATCCGGATCGGCAAGCGCGAAGGCTTCATTCGAACGGCCGACGTCTGGGGCGTCGCCGAGCGCGAGGTGGTGGACTAAACCAGCTCCACCGCCACGGCGGTCGCTTCGCCGCCGCCGATGCACAGGCTCGCGACTCCGCGCTTGCCGCCGGTCTGCTTGAGCGCGTTGACCAGAGTGACCAGGATTCGGGTGCCGCTGGCGCCGATCGGGTGGCCGAGCGCGGTCGCGCCGCCGTGGATGTTGATCTTCTCGTGCGGGATACCGAGGTCTTTCATCGCGAACATGGCGACGCAAGCGAACGCCTCGTTGACTTCCCACAGGTCGACGTCGCCGGTCTTCCAGCCCGCCTTGGCGAGCACTTTCTCGATGGCGCCGATCGGGGCGGTCGTAAACTTCGCCGGTTCCTGAGCGTGGGCGGCGGTGGCGACGATCCGGGCGACCGGCTCGAGGCCCTTGTCGCGGGCGGTGGATTCGCGGGTGAGGACGACCGCGGCGGCGCCGTCGGAAATCGACGAGGAAGTCGCGGCGGTGATCGTGCCCTCCTTCGAGAAGGCGGGCTTCAGCTGAGGGATCTTGTCCGGACGGCCACGGCCGGGAGCCTCGTCGGTGTCGACGATGGTCTCGCCCTTGCGGCCGGTGATGGTCACCGGGACGATTTCGTCGCCGAAGCCGCCATTGTCGACCGCATCCTTGGCCCGGCGCAGGCTCTCGATCGCATATTCGTCCATCTGCTCGCGGGTCAGCTGATATTCGTCGGCGGTGCACTGGGCGAAGCTGCCCATCGCGCGGCCTTGCTCATAGGCGTCCTCGAGCCCGTCGAGGAACATGTGGTCGTAGGCGGTGTCGTGGCCGATGCGCGCGCCCGAGCGGTGCTTCTTGAGCAGATAGGGCGCGTTGGTCATCGATTCCATGCCGCCGGCGATGATGAAGTCGGCGTTGCCCGCGGTCAGCGCCTCGTCGCCCATGATCACCGTCTGCATGCCCGACCCGCACACCTTGTTGACGGTGGTCGCCTGGACCGAGGTCGGAAGCCCGGCCTTGATCGCCGCCTGGCGCGCCGGCGCCTGGCCGAGCCCGGCGGGAAGCACGCAGCCCATGTAGATGCGGTCGATCGCGTCGCCCGCGACTCCCGCACGCTCGATCGCCGCCTTGACCGCGGTCGCTCCGAGATCGGTTGCCGAGGCGTCGGCAAGAGCGCCCTGCATCGCGCCCATCGGAGTGCGGGCGTAGGACAGGATGACGGTCGGGTCCGATGCTTGAGTGGCCATGGTCAAAGCTCCTTGTTCGTCATTGCGAGCGGAGCGAAGCAATCCATTTCCTTGCTCGGCTGGATTGCCGCGTCGCTGCGCTCCTCGCAATGACGGGTTCGGGATGCACATAGTGCCGCGGTGCGCCTTGTCCAAGGCTCGGGCGCAATGCTAGCGGCTTTGACCGACAGGAGAGCCCCACGATGTCCGATCCCGGCCTCGACTTCGACCTCGGCGAGATGGGCGAGGCGATCCGCGACACGACGCGGCGCTTCGCGGCCGACAAGATCGCCCCGATCGCCGCCGAGATCGACGAGAAGGACGAATTCCCGCGCCATTTGTGGCCGCAGATGGGCGAGCTCGGGCTGCACGGCATCACGGTCGAGGAGGAATGGGGCGGGCTCGGGCTCGGCTATCTCGAGCATGTCGTTGCCCAGGAGGAAGTGGCCCGGGCCTCGGCTTCGGTCGGCCTCAGCTACGGCGCCCACTCCAACCTGTGCGTCAACCAGATCCGCCGCTGGGGCAACGATGAGCAGAAGCGCAAATATCTGCCCAGGCTGATCAGCGGCGAGCATGTCGGCTCGCTGGCGATGAGCGAGGCCGGCGCCGGGTCGGATGTCATCGGGATGAAACTGAAGGCCGAGAAAAGCGGCAACGGCTACCGGCTCAACGGCACCAAATTCTGGATCACCAACGGCTCCGACGCCGATGTCCTGGTGGTCTACGCCAAGACCGGGCCCGGGGGCGGCAACCCCAGCAAAGGCATCACCACCTTCCTGATCGAAAAAGGCATGGACGGGTTCTCGACCGGCCAGAGCGTCGACAAGCTGGGCATGCGCGGGTCACCGACCAGCGAACTGGTGTTCGACGACTGCTTCGTTCCTCCCGAGAACGTGATGGGCGAGGAGAACGGCGGCGCGAAGGTGCTGATGAGCGGGCTCGATTACGAGCGCACGGTGCTCGCCGGGATCCAGATCGGGATCATGCAGGCGTGCCTCGACGTCGTGCTGCCTTATGTCCGCGAGCGCAAGCAGTTCGGCCAGCCGATCGGCAGCTTCCAGCTGATGCAGGCCAAGATCGCCGACATGTACGTCGCGCTGAATTCGGCTCGGGCCTATGTCTACCAGGTCGCCCGGGCGTGCGACGCAGGGCGAACGACGCGCTTCGACGCTGCCGGGGCGATCCTTCTGGCGAGCGAGAACGCGGTCAAGGTCGCGGGCGAAGCGATCCAGGCGCTGGGCGGGGCCGGCTATACCAAGGACTGGCCGGTCGAGCGCTATTTCCGCGACGCCAAGCTGCTCGATATCGGCGCCGGCACCAACGAGATCCGGCGAATGCTGATCGGCCGCGAATTGATCGGGGCATGAGCGCGCCGCGGATCGACACCAAGGTCTCCCTCGACGGCGAGGAGTTCAAGGCGCGCGCCAAGCATAATCGCTCGCTCGCCGAGAAGCTTCGCGCCGACGTTGCCCGGGCGGCGCTCGGCGGGACCCAGAAGCACCGCGACCGCCATGCCGAGCGCGGCAAATTGCTTCCTCGGACTCGCGTCGAGCGGCTGCTGGACCCGGGCTCGCCGTTCCTCGAGATCGGC
The DNA here is from genome assembly GCF_013812825.1 of Sphingomonas sp. Taxonomy (GTDB): domain Bacteria; phylum Pseudomonadota; class Alphaproteobacteria; order Sphingomonadales; family Sphingomonadaceae; genus Sphingomicrobium. The sequence continues at coordinate 58,934 of NZ_JACCSU010000045.1, forward strand.
CAGCTCGCGGCGTTCGACCTGTACGACGGCGAAGTGCCGGGCGCGGGGATGATCGCCGGCATCGGCCGGGTCGCGGGCCGGCAGGCGATGATCGTCGCCAACGACGCAACGGTCAAAGGCGGCACCTATTATCCGCTGACGGTCAAGAAGCATCTGCGGGCTCAGGAGATCGCCGAGGCCAACCGGCTGCCGTGCATCTATCTGGTCGACTCCGGCGGCGCCAATCTGCCGCACCAGGCCGAGGTGTTCCCCGACCGCGACCATTTCGGGCGGATCTTCTTCAACCAGGCCAACATGAGCGCCAAGGGCATCGCCCAGATCGCCTGCGTGATGGGCAGCTGCACCGCCGGCGGCGCCTACGTGCCGGCGATGAGCGACGAGAGCGTCATCGTCCGCAACCAGGGCACGATCTTCCTCGCCGGGCCGCCGCTGGTGAAAGCCGCGACCGGCGAGGAAATCTCGAGCGAGGACCTCGGCGGCGGTGACCTGCATGCGCGCAAATCGGGGGTCGTCGACCATCTCGCCGATAACGACGAGCATGCGCTGACCATCGTCCGCGACATCGTCTCGCACCTCGGCTCGGAACGTGGCGCCGAGATCGAGGCGCGCGAGCCGCGCCCGCCGCTGCACGCCGCCGAGGAGCTGTACGGGCTGATCCCGGAGGACGTTCGCGAGCCCTATGACGTGCGCGAGCTGATCGCTCGGCTGGTCGACGGGTCCGAACTGCACGAGTTCAAGCCCTTGTTCGGCTCGACCCTGATCACGGGGTTCGCCCACATCTGGGGGATTCCGGTCGCGATCCTCGCCAACAACGGCGTCCTGTTCTCCGAAAGCGCGGTCAAGGGCGCGCATTTCATCGAGCTCGCCTGCCAGCGTCGGATCCCGCTGCTGTTCCTGCAGAACATCTCGGGCTTCATGGTCGGCGGCAAATATGAGGCGGAGGGCATCGCCAAGCATGGCGCCAAGCTGGTCACCGCGGTGGCGACCGCGCAGGTGCCCAAGATCACGGTCCTGATCGGCGGCAGCTTCGGCGCCGGCAATTACGGAATGGCCGGACGCGCCTACAGCCCGCGCTTCCTGTTCACCTGGCCCAACAGCCGGATCAGCGTGATGGGCGGCGAGCAGGCGGCCTCGGTGCTCGCCACCGTCCACCGCGACGCCGACAAATGGACGCCCGAACAGGCCGAGGCCTTCAAGGCTCCGATCCGCGAGGATTACGAGGCGCAGGGCAACCCCTGGCACGCGACCTCGCGGCTGTGGGACGACGGCATCATCGATCCAGTCCAGACCCGCGACGTCCTTGGCCTGGCGTTCGCCGCCTGCCTCAACGCGCCGATCCCCGAGCGCGCGCAGTTCGGCGTGTTCCGGATGTGAATGGCGAAGGTACGGGCCGACCAGTTGCTCGTCGCTCGAGGGCTGGCTGACAGCCGGACCCGGGCGCAGGCTTTGATCCTCGCCGGGAGCGTGTTTTCCGGTGACCGGCGCGTCGCCAAGGCCGGCGACCTGCTCGCCGAGGACGCACCGCTGGAGGTCAAGGGCCGCGATCATCCGTGGGTGTCGCGGGGCGGGGTCAAGCTCGACCACGGGGTGACGCATTTCGGCTTCGACGTCGCCGGTGCGGTGGCGCTCGATATCGGCTCGTCGACCGGCGGCTTCACCGACGTGCTCCTGAGCCGCGGCGCGGCCAAGGTTTATGCGGTCGACGTCGGCACCAACCAGCTGGCCTGGAAGCTTCGCCAGGACCCGCGGGTGGTGGTCCACGAGCAGGTCAACGCGCGCTACCTCGACGAGTCGGTCGTCCCGGAGCCGGTCGATGTGGTCGTTTGCGACGCCAGCTTTATCGGGCTGTCCAAGGTGCTTGGCCCCGCGCTCGGGCTCGCCAGGCCGGGCGCCAGGCTGGTGGCGCTGGTCAAGCCTCAGTTCGAGGCGGGGCGAGAGGAAGTCGGCAAGGGCGGGGTGGTGCGCGACCAAAATGTCCGCCGCCGCGTTTGCGACCAGGCGGCGGACTGGGTCGCGTCGCAGGGCTGGACCGTGCTCGGCATCGCCGAGAGCCCGATCACCGGGCCCGAAGGCAATGTCGAATATCTCCTCGGCGCGGTGAAAGACTAACCCGCGTTTCAAGGCGAGGGGGCACTGGCGGTTGCGGCCCCGGCACCCTATCTGGCGCGCAACGGGACGATCATCCCGAGGGAGACCAGTGATGCAGTCCGAGAACCGCCTGTTCGACGACCTGGTGAAGATGGTGAACGGCGTCGCCGGCACCATGGCCGGGGCCGGCCGCGAAGCCGAGGGCGCGATGCGCGAGCGGATGCGCGAGTGGATCGGCGGCGTGGATTTCGTCGGCCGCGACGAGTTCGAGGCGGTCAAAGCGATGGCCGCCGCGGCGCGTGACGAGAATGAGATCCTCAAAAGCCGGATCGCCGCGCTCGAGGCCAAGGTCGCCGGGCCGGCGGCCGGGACCGCCAAGGCCAGGCGCGGGCCCGGTCCGGGCGCGAAACCGAAACCGGAGGCTCGGCCCTGAGCGAGACCGACGAGCAGGAAGAGCGCGACGAGCGCGACGATGGGGCTCCGATCGAGGTACTCGAGCAGTATTTCGACGCCCGCGGCTGGGCGTGCGAGCGCTCGGGGGAAGGGGAGATCGTCGCCTCGGCGACCGGCAGCTGGGCGCAATATGAGCTTCGCGGCGTCTGGCGCCCCGAGGACCAGGTGCTGCAGTTCCTCGCTTTCCCCGACATCAAGGTCGCGGTCGAAAAGCGCGCCGCGATCTACGAGGCCCTGGGGCTGATCAACGAGCAATTGTGGCTCGGCCATTTCGAGATGTGGTCGGGCTCCGGGCTGATCGTCTTCCGTCACGCGACCATCCTCGACGCGCGCGAAGGCGACGGCCTCAGCCTCGAGCAGGCCGAAGCCATCACCGAGGCCGCAATGGAGGAATGCGAGCGCTTCTACCCGGTGTTCCAGTTCGTCCTGTGGGGCGGGAAATCGCCGGGCGAGGCGATCGCCGCAGCGCTGATCGACACGCATGGGGAAGCCTGACGTGGTCGCCCTTCCCACCCCCAGCTGGTTCGTCGGCTGCGGCAACATGGCCGGGGCGATGGTCGAAGGCTGGCGCTCGGGCGGAGTCGATTTGTCGGGTGCGGTCGCGATCCGGCCGAGCGGCGAGCCGGTCGAAGGCGTTCGGACCGTGAAATCGATGGGTGAAGCTGGCGAGCCGCCGAAGCTCGCCGTCCTCGGCTTCAAGCCCCAGAAGCTCGACGAGGTCGCGCCCGAGTTCGCCCGGCTGCTGACCGAGGAGACCGTGGTCGTGTCCATCCTCGCTGGAGTCGAGGCGGCGACCCTGCGCACCCGCTTCCTGCGGGCCCGCTCGATTGTCCGCGCGGCGCCCAATTTGCCCGTCTCGATCCGCCGCGGAGTGATCGCGCTCTACAGCGACGACGCCGAGGATTCGCTGCGTACGCAGCTGTCCGAGCTTGCGGCGATGCTCGGCTATGCGGTGTGGACGAACAGCGAAGCGACGTTGGCGGCGATCGGCTCGGTCGCCGGGGCTGGCCCCGCCTATGCCGCGCGCTTCATCGCCGCGCTCGCCAAGGCCGGACAGCGGCGCGGGCTGCCGGATTCACTGGCCGCCACGATCGCGCTCGAGACCGTGCTCGGGACCGCCTGGCTCGGCGCGGCGAGCCGCGAGCCGATGGACGGGATCGCCCGCCGCGTCGCCAGCCCGAACGGCACCACCGAGGCCGGGCTTGCCGTCCTCGATCCGCATCTCGACAATCTGATTGCCGCGACCATCGACGCCGCCGCCCGTCGCAGCGCCGAGCTCGCCGAGGAAGCCGCCGACCGGTCGAGTTGATTCCACCTGACCGCTGTCTTACGCCGCTTGGCTCAACAGGGAATTTGCATGGCCGAGCAGCGCAGCTTCGACGATCGCGACGGGTGGATCTGGTTCGACGGCAAGCTCGTCCCTTGGCGCGAGGCCAATGCCCATGTCCTGACCCACGCACTGCATTACGCGAGCAGCGTGTTCGAGGGCCAGCGGGCGTACAACGGCGAGATCTTCAAGCTCAACGAGCACAGCCGGAGGCTGCACGAGAGCGCGAAAATCCTCGGCTTCGAGATCCCGTGGAGCGTCGCTGAGGTGGACTCGGCGTGCAAGGAAGTCCTCAAGGCCAACAAGCTGGTCGACGCCTATATGCGTCCGGTCGCCTGGCGCGGATCGGAGCAGATGGGGGTGACCGCCCGCGGCACCAAGCCGCATCTCGCCATCGCCGCTTGGGAATGGGGCAAATATTTCGACCCGGCCTTGGCCGAGAACGGCATCCGCCTCGACATTGCGCGTTATCGCCGCCCCGCGCCCTACACCGCCCCGGTCCATTCGAAGGCCGCCGGGCTGTACATGATCTGCACTCTGTCGCGGCAGCAGGCGGAAAGCCGCGGCTTCGACGACGCATTGATGCTCGACTGGCGCGGCCAGGTGGCCGAGGCGACCGGCGCCAATGTGTTTTTCGTCCGCGACGGGGCGCTTCACACTCCGAGCCCCGACTGCTTCCTCGACGGGATCACCCGGCGCACGGTGATGGACCTTGCCCGGAACCGCGGAGTCGAGGTGGTCGAGCGGGCGATCTGGCCCGAGGAGCTCGAGAGCTTCGAGCAGATGTTCCTGACCGGAAGCGCCGCCGAAGTGACGTTCGTGCAGTCGGCGGGCCCGTGGAGCTTCGCGGTCGGCGACCTGTCGCGTGCACTTGCCCGGGATTACGACGACACGGTCAACGGGCGCATTGCAAACAGCTGACGGGCACCACCAGCCCTTTTCTCATCGCTTTCCGAGGGTATAAGCGCCATCTCTCCCGCATGACGGGCTCGCCTGCTGGGGCGTCGCCAAGTGGTAAGGCACCGGTTTTTGGTACCGGCATTCGCAGGTTCGAATCCTGCCGCCCCAGCCAGTACTTCGCTCGATTTCAGCTTCCCCTTTGCAGGACGGGACCTCTAGCTGTGGTGATCAGAGCGTCGCGGCCTTCATTGCTGAAACAAACTCAACCACTCGTTTACAAGGTTCAGTTTCCAAGGTTAGCCGCACGACGGCGGTTCCGCTGATTGCGCCCGCGGCCCCGGCCGCCAAGGTCGCCCGCACATGTTCTGGACGCGAGATTCCGAAGCCGAATATTGGTGGAGGCCCTCCGGCGTCACTTATGCGGGCGGGAAGGGCCGATTCGAAGCGCGCGTCAGCATGGACGCCGGTAACCCCCGTCCGGCTCACGCAATAGGTGAAGGCCTTTGTCAAACGAGTGATTGCTTGCAGCGTCTCAGCTGGTGTGTTGGCGGCTGCGATCAGCACGGGCTCGATGCCGGCTTCCTGCAAGTCGCACGTCCAGGGCTGCGCTTCGCGCGCCGGGACATCGGCGACCAGCAAACTGTCCGTTCCGGCCGACGCGGCGGCTTTCATGAAGTCTAGGCGGCCGCGCGCCACGACGAGATTGGCATAAGTCAGGATGCCGATGGGGATGTCCGGGTGTCGCTCGCGCAAGCCCGCGATCAGCTCAAAGCAGTCATCTACTCGAACCCCCGCATCCAGCGCCCGCCTGGCGGCCGCCTGGATCACCGGCCCGTCGGCGATCGGATCGGAAAACGGAATTCCGACTTCGACCATGTCGGCGCCGCCTTCGACTAGCGCATCCAGCAATCCGGCGCTGGTCTCAAGGTCCGGGTCGCCAAGCATCAAGAACGCTCCGAACGCGCCTTCGCCGCGCTGGCTCAGCCGTTCAAACATCGCGGAGTAGCGGCTCACGCCGATGGCCCAAGCAGCCGCTCCGCTTGAGCGACATCCTTGTCGCCGCGTCCCGACAGGCCGACGAGCAACACGGCATCGGGGCGCTCGCCAGCGATCTTCAGCGCGTGGGCGAGCGCATGGGCGGATTCGAACGCGCACAGGATCCCCTCATTGGTCGCGAGCGCCTTGAAAGCGGCAAGCGCTTCCTGGTCGGTGGCGCCGACATATCGAGCGCGTCCGCTGTCCATCAGGTGCGCATGTTCGGGACCGACCGCGGGATAGTCGAGCCCGGCCGAGACCGACCAGGTGTCGGTGATCTGCCCTTCATCGTCCTGGAGAAGGTAGGTCTCGGCGCCGTGCAGGATTCCGGGTCGGCCACGCAGCAGGGTTGCCGCATGCTCTGCTCCATCGAGTCCCCGGCCGGCGGCCTCGACGCCAATCAGCTCCACGCGATCGGCAAGGAAATCGGCGAACAGTCCGATCGCGTTCGATCCTCCGCCAACGCAGGCGATCACCGAATCCGGCAGGCGGCCTAGCTGCTCGAGGATCTGCGCCTTCGCTTCGCGGCCGATGACCCGCTGGAACTCCCGCACCATGGTCGGGAACGGGTGGGGCCCAGCCGCCGTGCCGAGCAAATAGTGCGTGTCTTCGAAGCTCGCCGACCAATCGCGGAGGGCCTCGTTGATCGCGTCCTTCAGCGTCCGGCCGCCGCTCTCCACGGCGACGACTTGCGCGCCCATGAGGCGCATTCGAAAGACGTTGAGGGCCTGCCGCTCGACGTCCTGGGCGCCCATGTAGATCATGGTCTCGAACCCGAGCAAAGCGCCCGCCATTGCCGTCGCAACGCCATGCTGCCCGGCGCCGGTTTCGGCGATCAGTCGGGACTTGCCCATGCGCCTAGCAAGCAGGCCCTGGCCGAGCACCTGGTTGGTCTTGTGCGCGCCGCCATGAAGCAGGTCTTCCCGCTTCAGATAAATGGTTCCCGGCAGGTTGCGGCAGCGAGTCAGCGGTGTCGGGCGGCCAGCATAACTGGCCAGCAGAGCAGCAAGCTGTGTCTGGAATTCGCCGTCTTCCTGCGCATCAAGGAACGCCGCTTCGAGCTGCTCGAGCGCCGGCATGAGGATTTCCGGAACATAAGCGCCGCCGAACCGGCCGAACCTCCCGTCTAGGCGCACGCGCGGAGCCGTTCGCGGCACGGTGGGCGCAATGCCTCGAAGAGTGAGTGGATCTTCTCCGGCGACTTTACGCCTGGCATGCTGTCGAGCGACGAGCCGACGTCGAGAGCGTAGCCGCCGAGCGCGGCGGCCGCCCGAGCGTTACCTGGGCCAATCCCGCCAGCGACGAGCGCCTTCGGCAGGCCTGGATGATGCCGCACCTGATCCCAGTCGAAGGTGCGCCCCGTGCCCCCGTCGCCGTTGTCGAACACCAAGCGGTCTCCGGACCGTTCGGGCAGTGGCTGGCGCCCGGCGCTGATGGCGGTCCAGATTTCGCAGGACCCCGGGAGATGTGGTCGCAGATCGCGAACATAGTCGTCGTCCTCGCGCCCGTGGAGCTGCACCGCGTGCAGCTTTAGCGTCGCCGCGACTTCCCCGACGGCCGGGACTGGTGAGTCTCGGAAGACTCCGACCGGCAGGACTCCGAAGCTGCGCGCGAGAGCCGCGAGCGGAGCCGCTTCCTGCGCAGTGACGTGGCGCGGCGTGCCTGGCACGAACACGAACCCCACGAAAGCCGCGGCCCGGCCAGCCTCGATGTCCTGTTTTGTACGTAGGCCGCAGAGCTTCACTCGGCCGAACACCAGATTGCGCGCCGCTTGGGCCGGGCTCGGCGATCGCATCAAAGAGCTGCCGACCAGGAACCCATTCACGTGGCCCGAGAGCCGGTCGACATCGCCGCGGCCAGTGATGCCGGACTCGCTGACGAGCAAGTGCTCGGGCGCGAGCCGGGCAAGCCGTTCGGTGGTCGACAGATCGATCGACAGGTCGCGAAGGTCCCGATTGTTGATTCCGATCAGCGGCACTCGCAGCGCCAATGCGCGCCGCATTTCCGCTTCGTCGTGGACCTCGACCAGGACCTCCATGCCGAGGCGGTGCGCCTCGTCGATGATCTCGTGAGCCCGCGCGTCATCGAGCAGCGACAGCATGACGAGCACAGCGTCGGCGCCGGCCAGGCGCGCCTCCGCAACCTGCCGCCGGTCGATGAAGAAGTCCTTGGCGAGAATCGGACCCTCGAATTCCGACCGCGCGGCCGACAGGTCCGCGATCGAGCCGCCGAAAAACTCATTGTCCGTTAGAACGCTGAGGGCATCGCCGACGCCGCAGTAGCTCCGGGCGAGCGCGTTCGCATCGGCTCCAAGGCGGATCGCACCCTCCGATGGAGATGCCTTTTTGATCTCCAGGATGAAGGACGATCCCGGCTTTGCGATCGCTTCAGCCAGGCTGCGCCTCGTCGGCGTCGCGTGGCTCCGCAATCCGTCCAGCGAGACCCCGTCAAAGCGGCTCGTGAGCTCCCGCTTTTTAGCCCGGGCAATCTCACCGAGCACGCCCGCCGGCTCAGTCATTGGTGGCTTCGATGAAGTCGCGCAGCAGCCGATGCGCGGATCCGAAGCTGATCGCATCGCGGGCGAGGTCGACGCCTTCGCGAAGGTCGGCTGCCTTGCCGGCAGTCATCAGCAACGCGCCGGCGTTGATCGCGACGACCGCTGCGTCCGCCTCGCCACCGCGGCCGGCGAGCAAAGCGGAGAGGCGCTCCCCATTTTCCTGCGGAGTCCCGCCGACAATCCGTTCGACGGGGAAGCGCGGCAAACCGGCCTGCTCGGGCGTAATCTCGATCTCGCAAAGTTCTCCACCGGACAGCAGCACCGCGCTCGTCGGGCCGTGCAGCGCGACCTCATCGAGGCCCGAGCCGTGGACAACGAGTGCCCGCCCGATGCCCAGTGCCTGCAGAGTCTCGGCGATCGGCCTCAGCAGCCTCGGATCGGCGACTCCGAGCAGCTGAACGGGTGGCCGGGCCGGGTTCAGGCACGGCCCGAGCGAGTTCATGATGGTCCGCACCTTGAGCGCCCGGCGGACCGGACCCGCATGCGCGATCCCGGGGTGGTAGAGCGGCGCGAGCAGGAAACAGAAGCCGGTCTCGTCCAGCGTCTTGCGCGACTTCTCCGGGCTGATGTCCAGCCTCGCTCCGAGCGCTTCCAGAACATCGGCCGATCCGCATTTCGAGGTGAAGGACCGGTTGCCATGCTTGACGATCGGCAGCCCGCAAGCCGCCGCGACCATGCCGGCTGCGGTCGAGACATTGATCGATCCCGAGAAGTCCCCACCGGTCCCGCAGCTGTCGGCGAACTGCGTTTCGGGGCGCGGAAAGGGCCTTGCCGCAGCACGCAGGGCCTGAGCCGCACCGATCAGCTCTTCGGAGGTTTCGCCCTTCACTCGAAGCGCGACGAACGCTGCCGCCATCAGCGGCTCTGAAAGGCGGCCTTCGACGATTTCGGAGAACAGCTGCCGGCTGGCGGCGCGGTCGAGGTCGCGGCCATCGAGCAAGTGGGCAATGGCTTGCTCAGCCTGGCTGTTCGCAGGCGCCGGGGCGGAGTCCGCCCCCCGCTGGATAGGTAGAATCTGGGTCATGATTTTTCCTGAAACAAAAAAGCCCGCCAAGAGGCGGGCGGGCAGTCGACGATCGTGGGCCTAGACGATCAGTCGCGCCATCGCGCCGCATGAGAAAAACCGCGCCACCAAAGGTGGACGGCCGAAGCTGCGGCGATGGCTTTCAGGTGCATCATCAGTTGCTTGGTAGATAAGCGGGGGGACCCGGTCAAGCTTCTGGCGCCGAACGACGCCGTAAAGATAGGTCGCCAAGGTTCGTTCCCGTTGCGCAACTGCTCGTTCAACCCGCATGGATAGAGAAAGTGCCCTAGCGGGGATCGGCCCTGGATGCGGCCGCCCCTGGGGTGCTCGGGAGCATACCAGCCAGTTTTTCGTTGCATTAGAAACGCAGGACAGGAGGAAACAATGCTTGGTATTATTCTTTGGCTGATCGTCGGCGGCGTGGTGGGCTGGTTGGCCAGCATGATCATGCGAACGGATGCGCAGCAGGGCATCCTGCTCAATATCGTGGTGGGCATCGTCGGCGCATTCCTTGCCGGGCTGATCGTCGGCGGCGGCTCGATCAACGACCAGATCACTCTTGAAAGCTTCCTCTGGTCGCTCCTTGGAGCCGTCGTCTTGCTGGCGATCGTCAATCTCGTCCGCCGCGGCAGTGTGCGCTGACGGCCAAGGAGTAGCGATCTGTCCACCGCCTTATGGACGCTGCAGCGCGGCGAGGGACCCGTGGCTGCGGCGGCGATCCACGACGGCCACGGCCTGCGGATGGAGATTGCCGAGCGGATGGCGCTAGCCGACGCCGACCGGCTGCGGGAGGAAGACCCGTTCACCGGCCAGGCGATCCGCGGAGTGCCGACGCACTTCATCGCCCATCGCTCGCGCTTCGAGGCCGATCTCAATCGCGAGCCGCAGACTGCGGTGTACCGAACGCCCGAGCAGTGCTGGGGATTGAAAGTGTGGCGGGCGCCGCTCGACGAAGACATGGTCGAGCGCTCGCTCGAATATCACCGCCGTTTCTACGCGACGGTGGCCGCCGTTCTTGACGAAATTGCCACCGATTTCCCGCGCTTCGTGCTGCTCGACGTTCACAGCTATAACCATCGCCGGGAGGGTCGCGACGCTCCTCCGGCTCCGGCCGAGAAGGCGCCCGAAATCAACATCGGCACCTTCTCGATGCCGCGGTCCGACTGGGCGTGGCTGATCGATCCGCTGATGGGGGCGATGCGGGATCATGATTTCGGCGGGCGGCACCTCGACGTGCGCGAGAATATCGCGTTCCAGGGCAAGGGCGAGCTGACCCGCTTCGTCCACGAGCGCTATCCCGGCGTCGGCTGCGCAATCGCCATCGAATTCAAGAAATTCTATATGGATGAGTGGAGCGGCGAGCCGGACTCGGCGGCGCTCGATCACATGCGCGGCTGGGTCAACTACGTCGCTACGGTGGCGCGGGAGCTGCTCGATGGCCGATAGCGCCACCCAGGCGGCGGCTGAGCCGTTCCTCGAAGTTCGCGGCGGCGCACCGTCCCGGCTGCGGCTCGATGGCGGCGGCCGAGCGCATGTCGATCGCGCGCTGCCGTTCCTGATCCTCAATCGCGGAGGCGGGGCCGAAAGCCTCGCGGCGCGGGTCGCGGCGACCAGCTCGGCCTATGTCGTGTGGCCGGGGCCCAACGACGACCAGGCGCTGCAGGCGATCGACCAGATCGCGCGCCGCGCCCACGACAAGCACGGCCGGGTGCTGCTGGTGTCGATCTACGACCTTCCCCGCGACGTCTTGCTCGATCCGGAGCAGCCGAAGCTGGAGGCGTTCACGGCACGGTTGAGCGCCAGTCCGGATGAGCCCGCTCAGGCCGCCGCCAAGCGGCTCACGGAAGCGCTCGAAAAGATCGAGATCGACCTTCGCAACTGCTCCGTCGAGCATGTGTCGGAGGCCTGGTTCGTGTCGGGGGTCGAGGATCTCGTGCAGCGCCTTCACTGGCTGTCGCACATCTCGCTGGGCCTGCCGCAAACCTACCGGGTCCCCGGGCAGGACGCGATTTATCCGCAATTGCTCCACGAGCTCGAGATCAGCGTCTTTGATGCCCTCTTGCAGGCGAGCCATGCGTTCCTCGCCGAGATCGCGCCTGATCCGCCCAAGTCCCACCGGGCGCTTGGACGGCGAAGCTTCATCGATGCGGCCCGCTCGGTCGACCGCAAGCTGCTGCGCATCTCGACCTCGTTCGACTTCCTGCTGAGCGTTTCGCCGATCAATTCGGAACAGGCCTACGACAAGTTCAAGGCCGACAAGTTCGATACCCCGCCGACATTCCGCTACCGGCCGCTGACGGTGGATCCGGATCTCGCCAAGCGCGCGCTTTATGCCATCGACCTGCGGCGCGTCGAGGACCCGGTGCTCGAGCATCTGTTTGCCGAAAAGCGGCGCGAGCTGGACCAGCAGCTGACGATGCTGGCCTGCCGCAACAGCGGCGATTTCCGCTACGTATCGCTGACTTTGTACGGGCCGGTCGAGCCGGCGCTTCTGGCGGGCGCTCGAGAGGTCCTCGACCGAGTCAGCGGCGATCGGCATCGCGGCGAAGCGATCGGCGCCGATGCCGTGCGCAAGGCGGCGCGCGCGCTGATCGCCGACTATCGGCAGGCCGATCCCGAATTCAACGGCCGGATCGAGGTTCGCCAGGATATTCCAGCCGGCCTGATGGTATCGGGCCGGACGCTGATGATCTCGCAGTCGACGCGGATGCCCAAGCACCGGCTCGACGCGCTGTTGCAGCACGAGGTCAGCGTGCACCTGCTGACTTTCGTCAATGGCAACGCGCAGGGACTCAAGATCTTCCGCACCGGGCTTGCCGGCTACGAGGGCGTCCAGGAAGGGCTCGGGGTGTTCGCCGAATGCGCGGTCGGTGGCTTGACCGCGGCCCGACTGCGGCTGCTGGCGGCACGGGTCGTGGTGGTCGATGCCATGATCGCCGGAGCCGAATTCATCGAGGCGTTCCGGCTGCTCAAGGACCAGGGCTTTGGATCCCGGATGTCGTTCAACGTCGCCGCTCGGGTTTACCGCTCGGGCGGGCTGAGCAAGGACGCCATCTATCTGCGCGGGTTCCGGCAGGTTCTCGACCTGCTCGCCGCGGGCAGCGACCTGACCCCGTTCTGGTACGGGAAGATCGCCGCCCGCCACGTTCCCGTGATCGAGGAACTCGCGGCCCGCGGCCTGCTGCAGGCGCCGCGCACGCTGCCGCAATTCCTTGCCCGACCCGACGCGCAGGCGCGTATTGCGACCATGCGGACGGCGCCCGCACTTTCCCAGCTAATCTGAAAGCCAAACTCAATGCTGATCGCGTTTTTCGTCAACGACATGGCCCGGGAGTTTCCCAACTACACCACCACCGTGCTCGCGCACCAGGCGGTCCAGCGCGGCCACCGGGTTTGTTACATCACGCCCGGGGATTTCGTCATGCTGCCCGACGACAGCATGCAGATCCACGCGCGCATGGCGCCGACGAAAAAGCACAAGTCGCACACCGATTTCTTCAAGGGCATCCAGGCAGTCGGCGAAAAGACCACCGAGCTGGCCATGACCGACGTCGACGTCCTATGGCTGAGAAGCGATCCGGCGCTCGACGCGCAGTCGGCGCCATGGGCGGCCGACGCCGGGATCCTGTTCGGGCGCGAGGCGGTGAAGCGCGGAGTCCTCGTTCTCAATGACCCGAGCAGCCTCAGCCTGGCGGTCAACAAGATGTACTTCCAGTCGTTTCCCGATGCGGTTCGAGCCGAAACGCTGATCACCAAGCACACCGCCGATGTGAAGGAGTTTGCCAAGAAGCATGGCGGCGAGTGCATCCTGAAGCCGCTGCAGGGTTCGGGCGGATCGGGCGTTTTCAAGGTCGACAAGAAGAATGAATCGAACCTCAACCAGATGATCGAGGCGATCACCCGCGACGGCTATGTGATCGCGCAGGCCTATGTGCCCGCCGCGGCCAGGGGCGACATCCGGCTGTTCGTGATGAACGGGCACCCGCTACGCATCGGCAAGAAATATGCGGCGTTGCGGCGGGTCAGCGCCGAAGACGACATCCGAAGCAACATCCACGCTGGCGGCAAGGCGGTTGCCGTCGAGATTGGCGAGACCGAGCTTCGCGTCGCCGAGCTCATCCGGCCCAAACTCATCGCCGACGGCATGTTCCTCGTTGGGATCGACATCGTCGGCGACAAGATCCTCGAGGTGAACGTGTTCAGCCCCGGCAATCTGCGCGCCTGCAACACGCTTCAGGGCGTCAATTTCGCCGAGCCGATCATCGCGTCGGTCGAGCGCAAGGTCGAGATCTCCAAGGAGTTCGCACGAGCGTTCGACAACCGGGCGCTCGCCGTCATGTGAAGAGGAGGCCGCCAAGAGTGTCTGTGAAGCCGCCGACGCACTCGCGGCAGGCGGCGGCACCGGCTATGGGCGGCAATTCACGAACCGCTGTGAGGCCCCGCTTGAACCCGCTTTACGAGCAGATGCAGACCAGCGTGTTCGAGCGGATGTCGGGCCTGGCGGCCAAGCACGGCGCGGTGAACCTGGGGCAGGGTTTCCCCGATTTTGGCTGGCCGGAGGAAATCCTCGAGGCCGCGGCTGGGGCGCTGACCGAGGGCTCGAACCAATATCCGCCGTCGCGCGGCTTGCCGCCGCTGCGCGAGGCGATCGCCGCCCATTACAACCGGCACCAGCAGCTCGACGTCGCCGCCGCCCATGTCTGCGTCACCAGTGGCGCGACCGAGGCGGTTGGAGCGGCGATCCTGGCGACGGTCCGGCCAGGCGATGAGGTGATCATCCTGACCCCGGCCTACGACTGCTACGCGCCGATGATCCGACGCGCCGGCGGAACGGTTCGCGAAGTTGCCCTGCGCCCCCCACGTTGGCGGATCGACCGGGAGCCGCTCGAGGCAGCGGTCGGGCCGAAGACGAGCGCCATCCTGTTCAACAATCCTCACAACCCCGCCGGTCGGCTGTTCACGCGCGACGAGCTGGACGTCGTGGCGGCGGTCGCCCGCGAGCATGATTTGACCGTGATCAGCGACGAGGTGTGGGAGCATATCGTCCTCGACGAGCAGCATTTCGTATCGCTTGCCTCGCTGCCGGAGATGGCCCAGCGGACGATCAAGATCGGCTCGGCCGGCAAGATCTTCTCGCTGACCGGCTGGAAGGTCGGCTGGATGGTCGCCGCGCCGGAGATGGCGGGAGTGGCGGCGCGCGCTCACCAGTTCCTGACCTTTTCGACCGCTCCCAACCTGCAGTCGGCGGTCGCCTACGGGCTCGACGAAGGGGACGCGTGGATCGAGCCGATGAAGCAGCGCTTCGCCCGCGCTCGCGACCGCATGACCCAAGGGCTCCGCGACGCCGGATTCGCGGTGCTCGACGCCGCCTCGACCTATTTCCTGTGCGTCGACCTGGCTCAATCCGGGATCGGCCTCGACGATGAGAGCTTCGCCGCCGCGGCGGTCGAACGGGCAGGCGTCGCGGTGGTGCCGCTGTCGGCCTTCGCGGAAGCGGATCCGCCGCGGCACCTGGTCCGGCTGTGCTTTGGCAAGAAGGACGAGACGATCGACGCCGGAGTCGCGGCGATGGCCAAGGCAAAGAAGCTGTTCGAATGAGCCCCGCGAGGGGCGCGACAACCCCCCGAGCTCCCGCCACGATGCTCCCGCTAGCGCAGGTTATCCGTTTCGGCGTAGCTCCATAGCGCGAGGCCTTTGTCCTCGATCAAGCCAGGCCAGCGGCCGCGAAACTCCTGCTTCCAGGGCATGAGCGCGTCGGGTTCCAGGGGGTGCGAGATCAAATAGCCCTGGGCGACATCGCAGCCGAGCTCGCCCAGCGATTGCAGCTGCTCGCGAGTTTCCACTCCCTCTGCGGTGGCGGTCAGCCCGAGCCCATGCGCGAGGTCGATGATCGCTTTGACGATCAACCGCGATTCCTGGGAGTTCACCGCGTCGCCGACGAAGAAGCGGTCGATCTTGACCTCGGTGAACGGCAATTGGCGAAGCTGCATCAGCGAGGAATAGCCGGTCCCGAAATCGTCGATCGCGAGCCCGATGCCCTTGATTCGGAAGCGTGTCAGGGTGTCCATCAGCTTGATCAGCGGCTGGGTCGCGCTCTCGGTCAGCTCGAGCACCAGCCGGTCGGTCGGAACGTCGAGCGCTCGGCACATCCGTTCGACGAGGTCGGGAAAATCGAGCTGCTCGAGGCTGAGCGCGGAAATGTTGAAGGCGAGGGAAGTGTCGATTCCCTGCTCGCGCCATTTGAGCCACTGCCGAAGGGTGGTCCGAAGGCCCCACTGCGTCAGCTCCTCGATCAGGCCGTGCTTTTCCGCCAGCGGCACGAAGCGCGACGGAGGCACCGAGCCGAACTCCGAATCCTTCCACCGGACCAGGGCCTCGACTCGCGTCAGAGCGCCGTCGCGAAGCCGGACCTTGGGCTGGTAGACCATGTGCAGCCGCTGATTGATCAGCGCCCGCTCGAACCCTTCGACGAGCGCCAGCTCGGGCCGCGGCGTCATGATCCCAGAGTCGATTTCAGCTCGGTGAAAACGGCTTCGAGATCATCGAGCCGGACGGGCTTTTCGAGCGGCCCGACCATCGTCAGTCCATGCGCCTCGCCGAGCCGGAAAGCGCTTTCCAGGACCCGTCGGTCGAAGCCGCTGATGATCAGCACCGGCGACTGGAACTGCTGGTCGGCCAGGAAGCGCAGCAGCTCGACGCCGTCCATCCCCGGCATTCCAAGATCGAGAGCGACCATGTCGGGCCGAGCTGCGATAAATTCGGCGCGGAACTGCTCGTCGTCCGAGGTGAGGATCGCATCGTAGCCGCTTTCACGAGCGGCGCTGGCGACGAAGTCGGCGAGCATCGGCTCATCGTCAACCAGCAGCAGCCGGGGCCGCTTCATGCCGAACCTCCTCACCCCCTGTACCCTACCAGTGCGCTTTTTCGCCCGGTTAGGTCAAACGAATGAAACGGCTTTTTAACTATGCGCCACATAAAGTCCCGAATTGGTGCGATTTCCCCGCGCCCTGGAGACCCTTCGAATGTTCGGATCGCTCATTCGAAAAAAGCCTGCAACGGCCTGGAATCAGGACGAAACATCCTTCGAATCGACGACCTTCACGTTGTCGACGGCCGTTCCGCGGCCCTGCGAGCGCCGGACCGATGCTCGAATTCTGCCGACCCTGCGGGTCGCAAAGCTGATCGGTGGCAACGGCGAGCAGCTGATCCGGGTGCGCAACATCTCCGCTGGTGGACTGCTGGCAGAGACCGTACAGGCACCGCCGTCCGTCGGTGAGCAGGTGACCGTAGAGCTCTCGTCGCAGACCATTCCATCGACCGTCGTCTGGATCCGCGAGGGGACCGTCGGCGTCAAGTTCGACCAGAACGTCGACCTCGGCGAGCTCCTTGCCGGGCGCAAGCCGCGCCACGGCTTCCGGCCACGACCGCCGCGGCTGGACGTCAGCTGCAAGGCTTCGGTCCGCGTCGGCAAGGTCTATTATACCGTCGACGTGCACGACATTTCGTTGGGCGGAATGAAGGTCGAGCCAATCGAGGAATATTGCCTCGGCCGGGACGTTACCGTCGTCGTCGAGAGCTTGCGGCCGATCAAGGGTCAGGTTCGCTGGTTCGCCGAGCGCCGCGCCGGCATCGTGTTCGACAAGGAACTGAAATTCGAAGAGCTGTCCGAGTGGGTCGGAAAGCGGCTCGAGCTGGCCAGCCTCAAGGCGAGCTACCAGCCCAAAACTCTTTAACGGCCGCCGCCGCAGCACTATCTGCACTGCTTCGCCGCAAAGGAGCAGGTCGATGCCTGATGAATCTGGGGCTGACGAAGTGGCGGTTCTTGCCGGCGGGTGCTTCTGGTGCACCGAAGCGGTGTTCCTCGACATCGTCGGGGTAAAATCGGTTGAAAGCGGCTATACCGGGGGCGAAACCATCAGTCCGACCTACAAGCAGGTATGCGGCGGCGACACCGGCCACGCCGAAGCAATCCGGATCACCTTCGACCCCGGGCAAATCCGCTACGAAGACCTGCTCGAGATCTTTTTCGCGACCCACGACCCGACCCAGCTCAATCGCCAGGGCAACGACGTCGGCACGCAATACCGCTCGGCGATCTTCCCGCAATCGCCCGAGCAGGAAGAGCAAGCGCGAGCCGCGATCGCCCAGGCCAACGAGCAGCACGGCGGCCGCGTCGTGACAACCATCGAACCCGCGGGCGACTGGTATCCGGCCGAGGACTATCACCAGGATTATTGGAGCGGGGAGGGGCAGCGAAACCCCTATTGCCTGGCGACCATCCCGCCCAAGCTGAGCAAGCTGCGCAAGAGCTTCCAGGATCGGGCGAAGAGCGCCTCGGCGCCGGCCTAATCGCGCCGGCCCGCCGCTCGCCGCAAGCGATCGTTGATCGCGATCCCGAGCCCCTCACCGGGGACTGGGGCAACGGCGATGCGCGGCTTGGGTGACATGTCGGCGAAATGGAGCAGGTCGAACAGCCGTGCCGCGGCTTCGACGGAGTCTCCCGACCGGCTGAGGCTGGAGTCGCCCGCGACCGGCCCGAAGCCGATCAGATATTCGTCGCTCGCCGCTTCGATCACTTCAAGGCGCAAAGGCTTCGAGGGCGCATAGTGGCTCTGCAATTGCCCCGGGGACTCGATCGCCTCGCCAAACCCCGCCGGTGCGTCGACGAGGATCGGTCCGGGGCGAAGCAGTCGAAGCGCGCCCCCGGTCGCGGCAACGATGGTCGACTCGATGCCGCGCCCGCACGGTCCGTCGTCGACGATAAGCTCGATCTTGCCGTCGAGGCTCTGGAGCACATGCTCGGCGCGGGTCGGACTGATCGAGCCGCTGGCGTTGGCCGACGGCGCGGCGAGCGGCCGGCCGGTGGCGCGCAACAGTGCCTGCATCGCTCGGTGCGACGGGACGCGAAGAGCGATGGTCGCAAGGCCGGCGGTCACGAGCGAGGCGATGCCGGCATCGGCTTTGAGCGGAACCACCAGCGTCAGCGGCCCGGGCCAATGCTGGCGCGCGAGCTCGAGCGCTTCGGGTCCGAGCTCGCCGATGCGCCCGGCGGCGCCCAGGTCCGGCACGTGCACGATCAGAGGGTTGAAGCGCGGCCGGCCCTTGGCCTCGTAGATGCGCGCGACAGCCGCGGCATTGGTGGCGTCGGCGGCGAGGCCGTAAACGGTCTCGGTGGCAATCGCGACCGGCTCGCCGCTTCGGACCAATTCCGCCGCCTCGCCGATTGCATCGTCGCTGAAGGGCGCCACGCGTGTCATGCGCGGTTCGCTACTGGATTCAGCCGTTCGCAGGAATACTAGGCGTTCTCTTGCTCGAGGAGCCTCGCAGGATCGATGCCCAGCCGCCTCATCCGCTCGCGCACCGCCGGCCATTCTTCCTTGACGAAGCGGCTGCGCTCGGAGTCGCGCAGGCGAGCGCAGGCCCCGGGAGCGACGAACATGCCGACTCCGCGCTTGACCGTGATCAGCCCTTCGTCCTGGAAACCCTGGTAGGCCTTGGCGACGGTCAGCGGATTGGCCGACTGCTCGGCCGCGAACGCTCGAACGGACGGCAGCGGGTCGCCGTCGGAATAACGGCCGGCGAGAATGGCGTCGGCAATCGTCTCGCGCAGTCGGACGTAGACGGGCTTTTCGTGCTGCGATCCAAGCGTCATGCTGTCGTAATACAGCAGCGCGGAAAAAGGTCAAGGTATCGGCGGCACTTGCGGCGGTGCCGTCCACGTGCGGCGGACGGTTTCCAGCGCCGGGCGCGGCCGCTCGAACGGCGCGGTGCCGGCATGGCCGATGAAGATGAAGCCGGCGATGCGCTCGCGTGGCTCGCACAATGCAGCCCGAACATGTTCGGAATAGGCCTGCCAGCCGGTCACCCAGCCGGCCACAAACCCGAGTGCGTGGGCGGCGAGCAAAAGGTTCATCCCCGCCGCTCCGCACGACAATTGCTGCTCCCACACCGGGATCTTGTGGTCTTCAACCGGCGCCGAGACGAGCACCACCAGCGCTCCTCGATAATGGGCGAATTGATCGGCTTTCTCGTAATGCGCGACGGTTGCGGATGGATCTTCGCTGGCGAGCGCTTCGCGGAGCAGCTTTGCAAGCTCATCGCGCTGGTCGTCGGCAATGGTGACGAACCGCCACGGCGACAGCTTGCCGTGGTCGGGGGTCCGGGCGGCCATCGCCAGGATCCGCTCGAGCTCGTCGGCGCTCGGCCCCGGATCGACAATCTCCCGAGGCTTGGCCGAGCGGCGCGTTTCGAGCAGCGAAAGCAGCGAGGAGCGGTCGTTGAGCATGTGCCCGTTCGACTAACAGTCGCGCCGGTCTGCAACAATCGGCTTCACAAGTGCATTTAGCGCGCTAGGGTGCGCCCCCGGTGGCCGCTTAGGCGGTGCGATCAGTCGAGGAGCCGAAGCCAGTGGATACCGGAGCAGTCATCGCGCTGATCGCCGCAGCATTGCTGATCTTCCTGTTGGCGGGCGGAGCCTACATCGTCACCCGCAAGGAGCCCGAGTTCGCCGGGCATCCCAAGGGCCTGTACGTCCTGTTCTTCGCCGAGATGTGGGAGCGATTCTCCTACTATGGCATGCGCGCGCTGCTGATTTTCTACCTCACCCAGCACTGGCTGTTCGCCGACGACGCCGCGTCGATCATCTACGGCGCCTACACCGCCCTGGTGTACATCACCCCGGTCCTCGGCGGCTATATTGCCGACCGCTATCTCGGGCAGCGCAAGGCCGTGCAATTCGGCGCGGTCCTGCTGACCTTCGGCCACTTCCTGATGGCGTTCGAGGGCATGCGGGGAGTCACGGACCCGGCGATCAAGCAGGCCGACCCGGCGATCAACGTCTTCTGGCTCGCGCTGTCGTTCATCATCGTCGGCTCGGGCTTTCTTAAAGCCAACATCTCGGTGATCGTCGGCCAGCTCTACCCGCGCACCGACGTGCGCCGCGACGGCGCCTACACCATCTTCTACATGGGGATTAACGCGGGGGCGGCGATCGGCACGATCCTCGCCGGCTATCTGGGGCAGACCTACGGCTGGGCCTACGGCTTCGGCGCCGCCGGATTCGGCATGCTCCTCGGCCTCTCGGTGTTCATCTTCTTCCGCCCGCTGCTGCAGGGCCGGGGCGAGTCCAGCACCCCCGAGCGGCTGAATTCCCGAATCGCCGGGATGAAGTTCGAATGGCTGTTGTACGTGGTCGGAGTCGCTGCCGTTGGCGTGATCTGGGTGCTGATCCAGTACCAGGACCTGGTCGGCGGCCTGCTCGGCGTCTTCGGCGCGATCCTCGTCAGCTACGTCGTCTACTACGCGGTGACCAAGCTCCCGGCGGAGGACCGCGACCGTATCTTCGCGGCGATGTTCCTGATCATCGGCTCGATCCTGTTCTGGGCCCTGTTCGAACAGGCTGGCTCGTCGATCAACCTCTACACCGACCGCTATGCGGCGATCGGCGGGGTGCCGGCGGCGATCTTCCAGTCGATCAATCCCATTTACATCATCCTCCTGGCGCCGCTGTTCGCCTATATGTGGACCTGGCTCGGCCGCCACGGGAAGGAGCCGTCCGCGCCTGCCAAGTTCGGTCTGGCGATGATCCAGCTCGGTGCGGGCTTCCTGGTGCTGGTGTGGGGCGCCAACATGGTCGGACTCAACGTGCCGACGCCGATCATCTTCATTTTCCTCCTCTACCTGCTGCACACCACCGGAGAGCTGTGCCTGTCACCGGTCGGACTGTCGGCGATGAACCGGCTCGCGCCCGCGCACATGGCGAGTCTGATCATGGGCACCTGGTTCTTCGCTTCGGCGACCGGCAATTTCGCCGCCGGTCTGATCGCCGCCGCGACCGGTGCCGAAGGCCTCGAAGCCGGCGAGGTCGCGGCCACTCCGGAGATCTACCTAGACGTCTATACAACGGTCGGCTGGGTCGCGGTGGGCGTCGGCGTCGGAGTCATCCTGGTCTCGCCGCTGATCAAGAAGCTGATGCACCTCGACACTCTCCGCGACACGCAGGACGAGGAGCTGGCCGGCTACAAGCAGCTGGGCGAGAAGGAGGCTCCGGGCATGTTCCCGCAGCGTGAGACGAAGCCGGGTCCCCAGGAGACCTAGGTTCCTGTAGAACGGTCATCGATGCGCCTTAGCCTGCTCGGATGCGCCGTAGTTTGCGCCCTCGCGACCGGGTGCGCGCAGCTCGCGCCCAAGCCGAGGCCGGCGCCGCCGATCCGAATCAACGAGGATCCGTACGCATCGACCTACGTGCGCTATCCCGGCGTCCCGACCGTGATCCGCAACGCGACGGTCTTCGACGGCGAGGGGGGGCGGATCAACGGCGGAACGGTGATCCTCGCCGATGGCGTCGTTCAGGCCGTTGGCGGGCCCGGGCTTGCCGCCCCGCCGGGCGCGCTCGAGATCGACGGCACCGGCAAATATGTGACTCCCGGGATCATCGACGTCCACAGCCACCTTGGCGATTACCCGTCGCCGGGCGTGGACTCGCACGCCGACGGCAACGAGGCGACCAGCCCGGCGCGGCCCGAGGTGTGGGCCGAGCACAGCGTCTGGCCGCAGGACCCGGGCTTCAGCCGGGCGCTGACCAACGGCGGAATTACCGCGCTGCAGGTGCTGCCGGGCTCGGCGAACCTGTTCGGGGGAAGGTCGGTGACGCTCAAGAACGTCTATGCGCGAACCGTCCAGGGGATGAAATTCCCGGGTGCGCCCTACGGGCTGAAGATGGCCTGCGGCGAGAACCCGAAGCGGGTCTACGGCTCCAAGGGCAATATGCCGCAGACCCGGATGGGCAATATCGCGACGGTTCGTGCCACCTGGCTGAAGGCGCAGGCGTACAAGCGCAAATGGGATGCCTATGAGCGCAAGGGCGGCAACATGCCCGAACGCGATATTGCGATGGACACGCTTCGCGGCGTTCTCGCCGGCAAGATCATCATCCACAACCATTGCTACCGCGCCGACGAGATGGCGATCATGATCGATGTCGCGCGGGAGATGGGATACAAGATCGGCACCTTCCATCACGCCGTCGAGAGCTACAAGGTCGCCGACCTGCTGGCCGCGAACGGCATCTGCTCGGCAATGTGGGCCGACTGGTACGGCTTCAAGATGGAGAGCTATGACGCGATCAAGGAGAACATCCCGTTCGTCCACAATTCGGGCGCGTGCGCTATCGTCCATTCCGACGATCCCAACGGCATCCAGCGGCTCAACCAGGAGGCCGCAAAGGCGCTCGCCGACGGCCGCCGGGCCGGGATCAACGTCAGCGAGGAGGTCGCCTGGACCTGGCTCAGCTCCAATCCGGCCAAGGCGCTCGGAATCTTCAACCGGACTGGCAGTCTGCGCGCAGGCAAGATGGCGGACGTAGTGCTGTGGAACGCCAATCCGTTCAGCGTTTACGCGCGGCCCGAGCGCGTCTGGATCGACGGCGCGCTGATGTACGACGCCAACGACCCCAGGCGCCGTCCGATCAGCGACTTCGAGCTCGGCCAGCCTGGCGAGGGAGACGTCAAATGATCCGCGCCGCGCTGGCCGCTTTGTTGCTCGGCGCTGCCGCCCCGGTGGCGGCGCAAACGATTGCCATTACCGGCGGAATGGTCGCCACTGGCGACGGCAGCGAGCCGGTTTCCGGCACGGTGGTCATCCGCAACGGCCGCATTGTCGCGGCAGGACCGGGCGTCCGCGTTCCGGTCGGCGCGACCATTGTCGATGCGAGTGGCAAATGGGTGACTCCGGGGATCGTCGCCGGCTTCTCACGCCTCGGGCTAAGCGAAGTCGATCTCTCGGCCGAGGGAACAGACGACCGGAGTGCCAACGGGCCGTTCAGCGCGGCCATCGACGTCGCTCCCGCGATCAACCCGCTTGCCTCGACGATCGCCGTCAATCGAGCCGATGGCGTGACTCGGGCCATCGTCGCGCCGGAGTCATCGAGGAACATCTTCGCCGGCCAGGGCGCGGTGATCGACACTGGCGCGGATATGGACCCGATCACCGCCGCTCGCCGCTTCCAGTTCGTCGAACTCGGCGAGACCGGGGCGGACAAGGCCGGGGGGTCGCGCGCATCGGCCCATGTGCTGTTCCGCAACGCCTTGCGCGAGGCCGCAGAGCTGCGCCGCTTTGCACAGCCGATCGCGTCGAGCGGCGATCGGGAACCCGACGAGCGCGATCGCCCCGTGATCCGCGACCCGAACGAGTCGCGCATCATCGGCCCGGACGCGCGCCGCAGCCAGGACGTGCTTTTGACGCGCTTCGACGCCGCCGCTTTGGTGCCGGTGCTCCAGGGCCGGCAATATCTGCTGGTCCACGCCGAGCGCGCCAGCGACATCCTCCAGGTGATCCGGCTGAGGCGCGAGTTCCCGTCGCTCAAGCTGGTGCTGGTGGGAGCGAGCGAGGGATGGACCGTCGCCGACCGGATCGCCGCGGCGGGGATTCCGGTCATCGCCTCGCCGGTCAATGACCTGCCGTCGTCGTTCGAGCAGCTCGCCGCGACCCAGTCCAACGTCGGTCGCATGCGACAGGCCGGGGTGAACGTGTCGATCGGGATGATCGACGATGATGATGCTCGCAACATCTTCTATGAGCGCCAGTATGCCGGCAATCTCGTCGCCTTGCGTAATGTGCCCGGTGCGACCGGCGTCAGCTGGGGCGAAGCGCTGGCGATGATCACCTCCCGGCCGGCCGAGGCCCTCGGCATGGGGCGCGAGATCGGCAGCCTGCTCGCCGGGCGCCGGGCCGACGTGGTGATCTGGTCGGGCGACCCGCTCGAGGGCGCGAGCGCTGCGGAGACGGTCTTCATCGACGGTGTCCAGCAGCCGCTTGTCACCCACCAGACCAGGCTTCGCGACCGCTACCGCTATCTGCCGCGGCGCGACCTTCCGGAGGCCTATCGGCATTGACTGCGTCAATCGGCTCCCACCTTGCCGCCGTCGCCTGGATCGGCTGAAACTCGCGCGGTTAACCCCCTCGCGCTAAGGCGCAGTCCATGACTCGCAATTTCTTTGGCACCGATGGCATCCGCGGCCTGACCAATAGTGAACCGATGACCGCCGAGACCGCGCTCCGCGTCGGCCAGGCGGCGGGCGCGCATTTCCTGCGCGGCGACCATCGTCATCGGGTGGTGATCGGCAAGGACACGCGGCTGTCGGGCTACATGATGGAGTCGGCGCTGGTCGCGGGCTTCGCCAGCGTCGGCATGGACGTCGTGCTGCTGGGCCCGATGCCGACCCCGGCCGTGGCGATGCTGACCCGGTCGATGCGCGCCGACCTCGGAGTGATGATCTCCGCATCGCACAATCCGTTCGCCGACAACGGCATCAAGCTGTTTGGTCCCGACGGATACAAATTGAGCGACGAGGCGGAACGGGCGATCGAGCGGCGGCTCGAGACAGAACCGAAGCGCGCGAAGCCCGAGCTGATCGGGCGGGCGATGCGAATCGACGACGCCCGCGGCCGCTACATCCACTTCGCCAAGTCCACGTTCCCCGATCAGCTGCGGCTGGACGGGCTCAAGATCGTCATCGATTGCGCCAATGGCGCCGCCTATCACGTCGCCCCCGAAGCGCTGTGGGAACTGGGCGCTGACGTCGTGCCACTCGGGGTCAGGCCCGACGGCATCAACATCAACGACGGCTGCGGCTCGACCCATCCCGAGGTGCTGCAAGCCAGGGTGATCGCGGAGAAAGCCGACATCGGGCTGGCGCTGGACGGGGATGCCGACCGGCTGATGGTCGTCGACCAGAACGGACGGCTGGTCGACGGCGACCAGTTGATGGCGCTGATTGCACTACAGCGGAAGCGCACGGGCAAGCTCAAGGGCGGCTCGGTGGTCGCCACGGTGATGTCGAACCTCGGGCTCGAGCGCCGGCTCGGCAAGGAGCGGGTCAAGCTGATCCGCACTCAGGTCGGCGACCGCTACGTGCTCGAGGCGATGCGCGAGACGGGCTGCAATGTCGGCGGCGAGCAGTCCGGCCACATCATCCTGACCGATTACACGACGACCGGCGATGGGCTGATCGCCGGGCTGCAGGTGCTTGCCGTGCTGGTCGAGGAAGGCAAGCCGGCGAGCGAGGTTCTCAAGCAGTTCGATCCGGTTCCGCAGCTGCTGAAGAATGTTCGCTTCAACGGCGGCGCGCCGCTCGATTCCAAGACGGTCAAGGCACGAATCGCCGCCGCCGAGGCCGAGCTCCACGGACACGGCCGGCTGCTGATCCGCAAATCGGGCACGGAGCCGGTGATCCGGGTGATGGCGGAAGGCGACGACGAGGCGCTGGTCGAACGGCTGGTCGACGACATCTGCGACGCAGTCGCGGCCGCGTGATCCCCCGAATCCTCATCATCGCCGGCTCCGACTCGGGCGGCGGCGCGGGGATTCAGGCCGACATCAAGACCGTGACCATGCTCGGCGGCCACGCGATGACGGCGGTGACCGCGATCACCGCCCAGAACACGCTCGGAGTCACCGCCATTCACCCGGTGCCGGCCGAGGTCATTTTGGCGCAGATCGACGCGGTCGTCAGCGACATCGGTGTCGATGCCGTCAAGATCGGGATGATCGGCAGCGCGTTCGCCGCCGACCAGGTCGCGCAGCGCCTCCAGCAGCTCCGCCAGGAACAGGCCGAGCTGCCGATCGTGTTCGACCCGGTGATGGTCGCAACCAGCGGCGCGGCGCTCGCCGACGAGGCGACGGTTGCGGCTTTCGCCAAGCTGATGGACGTCGCCACCCTCGCAACGCCCAACCTGCCCGAGCTGTCGCGGCTGACCCAGGAAGAGGACCCGGTCGCGGCCGCCCTGCACCTGGTGTCCGACCATGGCTGCGCGGTGCTGATCAAGGGCGGCCATGAGGAAGGCGACGCGCTCGCCGACGCCCTCATCGAGACCGACAACATGACCAGCTGGCAGGGCAAGCGAATCGACACCACCAGCACCCACGGCACCGGCTGCTCGCTGGCCAGCGCGATCGCCTTGTTCCTTGGCCAGGGGGCGTCCCTGGCCGACGCGGTGGCGCGAGCGCGAGAATTTGTCCGGGTCGCGCTGCACGCCGCTCCCGGCCTTGGCGGCGGCGCCGGCCCAATCGGGCAGGGCGATGTCCGGCTCGACGTCGGCGCCGGCCCGCGGCTCAACCAGGTGACGGTGACGGTCAACGATTTCGCCAAGGCGGTCGAATTCTACCGGCGGATTGGGGTCAAGCAGATCGTCCACAGCGTCGAGAACGGTTACGCCCGCTTCGAGACGGCGGGCGGCGCGACCCTGTCCATCCAGTGCGATCCCGAGGAGAAGATTTCAGCGACGACCGCCATCTATCTCGAGTGCGACGACCTCGACGAGCGCGTCGAGAAGCTCGCGCGGAGCGGGGTTCCGTTCGAGCACGGGCCGCGCGACCAGCCGTGGATGTGGCGTGAAGCGAGGCTGCGCGACCCCGATGGCAACATCATCTTCCTCTACAAGGCCGGCGAGGCGCGCCGTTTCCCGCCTTGGCGAATCGACTGATCCACAGTTTTTTCGCCGGCCCTCTGGCGGCTCCCGGCGAGCGCCCATAAGCTGTGCCCTCATGGGCAGGCCGTGCTTCAAGATCGAACTCGATTACCCGGAGCCGCTGGCCGGCGTCGACGAGGCGGGCTGCGCTCCGCTCGCCGGGCCGGTCGTCGCCGCGGCCGTGATCCTCGATCGCAAATGCTTCCCGCGCGGGATCGACGATTCCAAGAACCTGCCGATCGACAAACGCGAGTCGATCCACGCCCGGCTGGTCAAGTGCGCGGTGATCGGCGTCGGCATTGCCAGCGTCGAGGAGATCGACACCCTGAACATCTACTGGGCGCGGATGCTGGCGATGACTCGCGCGGTCGAGGCGCTCGGGGTCGATCCGGCGTGGATCCTGGTCGACGGCAACGCCTGCCCGCGCTGGCAGCGGCCGTCACGGGCGATCGTCGCCGGCGACGCCCGCTGCCGGTCGATCGCCGCCGCCTCGATCGTCGCCAAGGTCACTCGCGATCGGCTGATGGCCGAGCGGGCGCGCGATTATCCGGGCTACGGCTGGGAAACGAATCGGGGTTACGGAACGCCCGAGCACTACCGCGGGCTGGAAGCGCTTGGAGTGACTCCGCTGCACCGGCGAAGCTTTGCACCGGTGCGCGAAATGCTGTCCCGCCATGCCCAGCCCGAGCTGGCGCTGCAGGAATGCCCACCGGCGAGTCCTTTGAGTCACACCACCACCTGTTGAGCCTCTTGCACCTGCGATAACGCAAGATGTTGTGCCGGAGGCGTTACGAACCTCTCGGCGACCGTCCTGTTTCCGGACCTCCGTTAACCTCTCCGCGCTTGACCCGGACTCCCCCCTGACTCACCCTTTGCGGCCAACAGGGGGATTGCATGAACCTCATCGCACCGATCGCGGAGGGCCGGGGACGTTTGCGTCCGCGTTCAAGTCGCCCGGCCGAGACGCTTCCGCTCGACCGAATCATCGAGGATGACTGTATCGCCGCGATGGCGCGGCTCCCGGACAAATCGATCGACATGATCTTCGCCGACCCACCGTACAATCTGCAATTGGGCGGCGACCTGTTCCGTCCCGAAGGCAGCCGGGTCGATGCGGTCGACGATGACTGGGACAAATTCGATAGCCTCGGCACTTACGACGACTTTACCCGCCAGTGGCTGGCGGAGGCGCGGCGGATCCTGAAGGACGATGGCTCGATCTGGGTGATCGGCAGCTACCACAACATCTTTCGAGTCGGCGCCTTGCTCCAGGACGCCGGCTACTGGATCTTGAACGACATCGTCTGGCGCAAGTCGAACCCGATGCCCAACTTCCGCGGCACCCGCTTCACCAACGCCCACGAAACGCTGATCTGGTGCGCCAAGGACGACAAGGCGCGCTACACCTTCAACTACCGCGCGATGAAGGCGCTCAACGACGATCTGCAGATGCGCTCGGACTGGCTGCTGCCGATTTGCGGCGGGCCCGAGCGGGTCAAGAACGGCGACGGCCACAAGGCCCACCCGACCCAGAAGCCCGAGGCTCTGCTGTACCGGGTCCTGCTCGCCTGCACCAAGCCGGGGGATGTCGTGCTCGACCCGTTCTTCGGCAGCGGCACCACCGGGGCGGTCGCTCGGCGGTTCGGCCGGCGCTGGATCGGGATCGAGCGCGAGCCGGGCTATGTGCGGGTGGCGCGGGAACGGATCGAGTCGGCGCTGCCGCTCGACGAGAGCGCGATGACCGGAATGGCCGACAAGCGCTCGGCGCCGCGGGTCGCGTTCGGCCAGCTGGTCGAGATCCGCGCGGTCGAGCCGGGAACGATCCTGACCGACTCCAGGCGGCGCTGGAAAGCCACGGTGCGGGTCGACGGCTCGGTTCAATCGGGCGGCCATAGCGGGTCCATCCACCAGGTCGGGGCGGCGCTGATGGGCGCTCCTTCATGCAACGGCTGGAGCTTCTGGCACGTCGAGGATGGCGGCACGCTCGAGCCGATCGACGTCTTGCGCCAGCGCCATCTTTCCGGCCTCGGTTAAAGGGTTGCGCCGCCGCCTGTTCCAGACAAGATGCGGCGCTCAATTCACGACCGAAAGTCATCGTCGATGCGACTAGCGCCTGCCGGCTTTGTGGTGGCGGCACTCGCCCTTGCGGTGCTCCCCACGGCGGCCGCGCCAGCCCAGCCACAGGATGGCCAGCCCGCCAGGATGACTGCCGATTGGGGAGCCGTGCTGGCCCCGCCGGCTCAGCAGCTCTCGGACCATCGCCGGATCCATGCGGCGCTTCGCTCTCTCAAGCCGCAACGCAAGGGCGTGGTCGACGCCTATGTCGTCGTCGTCGCGCTCGATTCCGATCCGGTGTTCAACCGCGAAGCTCGCGAAACGGGAAGGGTGCTCTCCCGACGGTTCGCGGCCGACGGACGGACCATCGTGCTGGCCGCCGATGAGGGCGATTCAAAAGGTCACGCGCCCGGCTCGCTCAATCACCTCGCGCTGGCGCTGGCCGCGTCCGCGGAGGCCATGGACCGCAACGAGGACGTGCTCGTGCTCTACAGCACCAGCCACGGTCATCCGCTCGGCGGGCTGCTTTACAAGGATTCGAAGCGCGGGATCGGCGCGGTTCCGCCGGCAAAGCTCGCC
Source organism: Sphingomonas sp. (assembly GCF_013812825.1). Lineage (GTDB taxonomy): Bacteria > Pseudomonadota > Alphaproteobacteria > Sphingomonadales > Sphingomonadaceae > Sphingomicrobium. Next base: position 88,418 of record NZ_JACCSU010000045.1, read on the forward strand.
CAGCTGATCGGCGCGCTCGGCTTCCGGAACCGGCTGCTGATTCTCCAGGCTTGTTATTCCGGCCAGTTTGTCCCGGCCCTGGCGGCAGAGGGCACGATCGTCGCCACGGCGGCAGCCGCCGACCGCCCTTCCTTCGGCTGCAGTCCAGGCAATGACTGGACGCTTTACGGCCACGCGCTGATCAATGTCGCGATGCGCGAGCCGCAGCCGCTGGAGGCGCAGTTTCGACGCGCGGCCGAGATCGTCGTCGAAGCGGAACAGCGGGCCGGCCTTCCGGCCTCCGACCCGCAGCTCAGCATCGGCGGAGCGACATCGGGCTGGCTGAAGGCGCTGGAGGCGCGCGCCCCGAAAACCGCAACCAGGCCGGTCGGGGAGGGGCCCGCCGATGTCGCGGAGCTGAGCCGAACCCAATGAGACAGCTGATTAGCCCGACGGGCTTCGTCGATTCGCCGTTCGGGCACGACGGCAAGGTCGCCCAGCTCGCCGGCGGCCTGTGCTGGTTCAGCGCGGTCGAGCTGCTGAGCGTCGAGGGCAGCAAAAGGGTCGCGAGCGAGCTGGTGCCCGTCGAGCAGCTCGAACGGCGGCTCGACGAGCCGGGGGCGGCGCAGTGGCAGGCGCTGACCGGCAATCGGGCGCCGCTCCAGTTGGGCGAGCGAACGGTGCGCCTCGACCAGCCGCAGGTGATGGGCGTGCTCAACGTCACGCCCGACAGCTTTTCCGACGGCGGCCGATTTGCCGATGCCAGTGCCGCGGCGGAGTCGGGCGCCGACATGGCGGCGGAGGGCGCGGCGATCATCGACGTCGGCGGCGAATCGACCCGGCCGGGTGCCAAGCCGGTGTGGGCGGGCGACGAGACCGAGCGGGTGGTTCCGGTGATCCGCCAGCTTGCGGCAAGCGGCGCGGCGGTGTCGATCGACACCCGCAAGTCCGAGGTGATGACGGCTGCGCTCGGCGCCGGCGCTCGGCTGGTCAACGACGTCTCGGCGCTGACCTTCGACCCCCGCTCGGCCGAGCTTGTCGCCGCCGCGGGCGTGCCGGTGGTCCTGATGCATCACCAGGGCAGCCCGGAGACCATGCAGGATTCGCCGAGCTACGACGACGTGCTGGTTGAGGTCTATCAGTGGCTCGAACAGCGGATCGCGGCGGCGGAAGGCGCCGGAATCGCCCGTCCAAACATCCTCGTCGATCCCGGCTTCGGCTTCGGCAAGACCGTCGCCCACAACCTCGAGCTGATGAACGGGCTCGCGCTGTTCCACTCGCTCGGTTGCCCGATCGTGCTTGGAGCGAGTCGCAAGCGGACCATCGGCGCCTTGTCGGGCGAGGCTGCGGCGGACAAGCGCCTCGGCGGCAGCATCGTCCTGGCAGTGAAGGCGGCCGAGCAGGGCGTCCAGATCATCCGCACTCACGATGTGTTCGAGACCGTTCAGGCGCTCAAGGTGTGGCGCGGCCTTCGGGACCAGGCTTTGACGCCTCGGGTCTGAACGTCCCGGGTTTGAAGGCAACCAGGATCGGGCCAAGCGGGACGGTGACGTCGCGGCGGTGATTGGCCGGATCCCACAAGGCGCTCACCGCGCCGTCGAAGAAAAGAGCGTCGCGGCATTTGAGCCGGTCGCGGAAAAAACGCGCGAATTTGCCCAGGGAGACCGGGTCCTCGCTGATGACGAAGAGCGGCCGGCCGTCGGGCGCGATGCCGACCCCGTTGCGGATGTGGCGCGAACTGCCGTCGTGGTCGAACGCCGGATGGAGCTTGCCGCCAATCACCAGCATTGGGCCCGACTGGGTCGCGATCCGGGTGTCGGGCGAGGGTTTCCAATCGGCGGTGGTGACGATCTCCGAGCGGCCGTCGCCGCGCACCTGGAAGACCCCGTTGGGCATCAGATGGAAATTGCCGCCGCCCTTTCGCCGGTTGATCGCCCGGACCTGGCGGCCCTCGACGATCGCCAGGCCGATCGGGCGGCCGTCCTCGCCGTACATGCCCGCGTTCATGGCGAAGGCAACTCGGCCGGCGCGGGCGCCCAGCTTCGACTCGAGATCGGCGAACCGGCGAACCGGAGTCTCGTTGCGGGCCGCCGCGGCCAGCTCGATCCGGCCGCCGCCGGCGTCGCAGACTGTGAAGCGGTCGTCTTCGAAGATTTGCTGGTTGCAGGGATTATGGGCCGCGATGGCGGTGGGGGCCGCGGGCGCTTTGGAGTCGGCGTCGCCGCAGGCGACGAGCAGGTAGAGCAGGGGCAGAACTGCGCTTCGCATGATGCGAAGCTAGCGGTTCAGGCGGCGGTGTCGATGCCGAGCTCGCCAAGCTTGCGGTAAAGCGTCGAGCGGCCGATCCCGAGCCGCCGCGCGACCTCGGTCATTCGGCCGCGATAATGGCCGATCGCGAGGCGGATGATGTCGGCCTCGATCTCTTCGAGCGGCCGCAAATGCCCGTCGTTGCGGTACAAGGTGACCGACGGGGCGCCGGCGATCGCTTCGTCGCTCTTCGACTGGGTGATCTCGGGCGCGAAATCGTTGCGGCGGCCGCTGAATCGCGACTGGATCGCGATGTGCGGGAAATCCTCGGCGGTGAGCGAGTTGCCCTGACAATGTAGGCCGGCGCGGAACAGGACTCCGGCGAGCTGGCGGACGTTGCCCGGCCAGCCGTAGCGCATCAGCACCGCCAGCGCGTCATTGCCGATCGGCAGCGGGCGCAGCTTGGCCTGATCCGCGAATCGCGCGAGCAGATGCCGGGCGAGCGCCGGGATATCGCCGCTTCGGTCGCGCAGCGGCGGCAAGGTGACGACGGTGGCGCCAATCCGCTCGGTCAGGCCCTCGTCGAATTCCGGCGGCAGCGGCCGGCTGGTCGTCGCGATGACTCGAACGTCGACCGAATTGCTGCCGTTGCACCCGACCGGGCGCACTTCGCCGGTAGCCAGCACCCGGTCGAGCATTTGCTGGGTTTCGGACGGAAGCGCGGCGATCTCGTCGAGCAACAGGGTGCCCCCGTCCGCCTCGACGATCTTGCCCGTCTTGGCTCCAAAAGCACCCGGGAATGCGCCCTTTTCGTGGCCGAAGAGCTGACTGTCGATGATGTTGGCGGGAATCGCCTTGCAGTCGACGGTGACCAGCGGCCCCTTGGCGCGCAGGCTCGCCGCGTGGATGGCGCGGGCGAACGTCTCCTTGCCGGTGCCGGGCTCGCCGACAATCAGGATCGGCAGCCGGTTGCGGGCCGCCTTGGCAGCGACCGCAAGGGTCGCTCGGAAATCGGGCGCTGCACCGACCAGTTGCTCGAGCGACAGGTCCGGAGCGAGCTTCTCGGTCACCGGGGCCAGCTCACCGGCCGCCCGGCGGCGATCGGAATTGACTGCCAGCGCCTCCAGAAGCCGCTCCTGGACGACCGGGCGGCTGAGGAAATCGGTTGCTCCGGCGCGCATCGCCTCGACCGCGACGGCGACCGATTCTCCGTCGGCGACGACGATAATCGGCAGATTTTCGCGGCACGAGCGAAGATCGGCGATCAGGCCCGGGCCCACCTCCGGGTCCCAGTTGCCGATCAGGGCCGCCTGGACCTCGCTCCCGTGCTGGCCCTGGAGCAATCCGACGGCGGTCTCGCTGCAGGCAGCCCCGACGACGCTCCAGCCGGCGCGCCCGGCGATCGCCGACACCAGCCGCCGCTCGTCGGGGTCGGCGTCCAGCAACAACAGCGACCGCGTACGGTTCTCGATGATCCGTTCCGGTTTCATCCCGAGACTTGTAGCCGCGAGGAGTAAAGGCGCGCTTAAAGGCTTGGGCGCGCTGGACCGGCTTGTTATGGGGCTGTGCCGCAGCACGCAGCCTAACCGGGGAGCAACATGGCCGAAGACGAGTCGATCCTGGTCAATCCTCCGACCCAGGACGTCGCCCACCACGTCCGCGATTACTCGCGCTTCACCCAGCTTCTGAAATGGGGCGCGATCATCTCGTTCATTACGGCGCTCTTCGTCATGATGATCATCAGCTAGGCCGCATTCCAGCCGATGAAATCCACCCGCCGATGAAAATCGCGATTCTCAAGGAGCGCGCGCCCGGGGAGACCCGCTGCGCCGCGATTCCGGAGACGGTGAGGAAGTTCGCCGCGTTGGGCGCCGACGTCGCGGTCGAGAGCGGAACGGGCGACAAGGCGCTGATTTCCGACCAGGATTTCGAAGCGGCTGGAGCCAAGGTCGGCCCACGGGCGGAGGTGCTCAAGGGCGCCGAAGCGATTTTGTGCGTGACCGGCCCCGATCCCGCGCAGCTGGACGGAGCGGAGCAAGGCGCGCTGCTGGTCGGTGGCCTCGACCCGGCGGGGCGGCGCGAAGCGATCGCCGGCTATGCCGCCGCCGGACTCGAGGCGCTGGCGATGGAATGGATGCCGCGCATTTCCCGGGCCCAGTCGATGGACATCCTGTCGTCCCAGTCGAACCTCGCCGGCTACAAGGCGGTGATCGCGGCGGCCGCGGCCTACGGACGGGCGCTGCCGATGATGATGACCGCGGCGGGCACGGTCAGCGCCGCCAAGGTCTTCGTCATGGGCGTCGGGGTGGCCGGGCTGCAGGCGATCGCGACCGCTCGCCGGCTGGGAGCGCAGGTCAGCGCCACCGACGTGCGCTCAGCCACCCGCGAGCAGATCCTGTCGCTGGGCGCAAAGCCGGTCTTCGTCGAGAATGTCGCCGGCATCGAGGGCGAGGGCGCGGGCGGCTATGCCACGGAGATGTCGGAGGAATATCAAAAGGCGCAGGCCGAACTGGTGTCGAGCCACATCGCCAAGCAGGACATCGTCATCACCACCGCACTGATCCCGGGCAAGCCGGCGCCGCGGCTGATCAGCGATGCGCAGCTGGCGACCATGCGGGCGGGGAGCATCGTCGTCGACCTCGCCGCCGAGGCTGGCGGCAATGTCGAAGGCTGCGTCGCCGGCGAGCGGGCGCGGCGTCATGACGTCACCATCATCGGCGCCAGCAATCTCGCCCGCAGCCTGCCGGCGGACGCGTCGGCGCTGTTCTCGCGCAATGTCTACAATTTCCTCAGCGCCTTCTGGGACAAGGAGGCCAACCGCCCGCTGCTCCCGGACGACGACGAGCTGGTCCAGGGCATCCGGCTGACCCGCGGCGGCAAGGTGGTCCACGAGCGGTTGGCCTAGGCGGCGGGGCCAGGCTCCTCATCGCGCAAGCGGCAGAGATCGACCCAGCGGCGTCCGACCAGCTCGAACAGGCGCTCGGGAGTCAGTCGCACCGAGGCATTGAGCGACCCGGCCGCGGGATAGATGCAGTCGAACGGCCGCAGGCTGAGGTCGAGGTAGACGGGGAGGGGAGTCGCGAGGCCGAACGGGCAGACGCCGCCGATCGGGTGGCCGGTGAGCGCCAGCGTCTCCTCCGGGCCCAGCATGCGCGGCCGGGCGCCGAACTCGGCCTTGCACTTGGCATTGTCGAGCCGGGCGTCGCCGCGCGCGACCAGCAGGAACACCTCGTCTCCGGCACGAACCGCCAGAGTCTTGGCGATCCGCGCCGGTTCGACGCCCAGAGCCAGGGCCGCGGCGTCGACCGTAGCGGTGCTTTGCGCGACCTCGATCAGTTCGACGTCAGGCGCGTGCGCGGCCAGCCACATGCGGGCCGATTCAAGGCTCATCGCAATGGCTCAAGCCATCATTCCCCGGCGAGATGCACGATGATCTGTCGCGGCGACGGCTCGCGGCGGTGTTCGAACAGATAAATGCCTTGCCAGGTGCCGAGCATCATCCGGCCGGACTGGACCGGGATCGCCAGCTGGGTCTGGGTGAGCGCCGCGCGCAGGTGCGCCGGCATGTCGTCCGGCCCCTCGTCGTTGTGGGCATAGGCCGACGGATTTTCGGGCGCGATCCGCGCGAAATAGGCTTCGAGGTCGCTGCGCGCCGCCAGCGCCGCATTCTCCTGGATGAGCAGGGAGGCCGAGGTATGGCGGCAGAACAGGGTCAGCAGCCCATCGCCGATCTCCTGCGTCGAAAGCCAGGCCGCGACCTTCGGCGTGATCTCGTAGAGTCCCTGTCCCTGAGCCTCGACGGTGATGGTCCCGAGCGAATGGCGCAGCATTCCGCCCGACTAGTCCAATGTCGCAGGCAGGGCCAGCGGCTCGAATCCGGGGAAACGCACAGCCGAGTCGTGATCGCAACGACCGGACAGACGGCCGCCGCTTCGATCAGGAGCGAGGCATGCACGCCAGCGCACAACCGACGCCAGGCAGGCGGGCAGCAGGACGCACGAAAGCGTCCGCTGATTCGCGGACGCTTCGTCTATCACCTTGAAAAATCAGCGTGAAAGGGGCGACAAGCGCCCCTCGGTCGCGCTTAGCCGCTGGCTCCGGTGCTGCTCTCTCCGCTGCCCCACCACCAGGACCACCAGCCACCACGAGTGGGCTTTTGCTTGGTCATCGAACATCCCCTTTTTGCACGACTGCCCCAGATGACAGTTGAGGGGATATTAACCTTAAAAAACGTGGTTAGCAATCGATTAACCAAGCCGCCGCGGCGTCAGCCTCCAATCAAAGTGAAGCACGTGCCCAGCGCAGCGGCGAGCTAGCGACCGTGACTTATCGATCGGTGAGATCAGGGCGGCCGGTACTGCGGCCACAGATTGGATTAGGGGCTGGCTCGAAGGCCGCCCCGCGACGTCAGGCGACTCGCGAGTGCCGCGACGAGGACAGGCGCCTCAGCAGGCTCTCCAGGCTCATCGGCCGGCCAATGACGAAGCCTTGCCCCACATCGCAACCCATTTCGACCAGTGCGTCCAGCACCAAATGGCTCTCGACTCCTTCGGCGACAACCTTGCGCCCGAGCGAATGGGCAAGAGCGATCGTGGATTGGACCATGACCTGGTCGCTGCGGTTGTCGAGCATGGCCTTCACGAAGCTTTGGTCGATCTTGATCTCGCTTGCTGGAATCTTCTTCAGATAGTCGAGTGTGGAAAGCCCGGTGCCATAATCATCGATCGAAATCTTCACTCCGAACTCGCGCAGCGCGGCGAGCATGTCGAACGCCGACTCCCGGCCGGCGAGGGCGGCAGTTTCGGTGAGCTCGAGGGTCAGCAGTTCCGGCGGCAAGTCGTGACGGGCAAGCATCGCCTGCAGGCGAAGGACGAAACCCTTGTCGGCCAGCAGGCGCGCGGAGAGGTTCACCGCCATCCCGAAGCCGCGCTGCTTGCGGTTTACGGCCGCGGCGGCGCCGATCGCCTGGTCGAGCACAAAGTCGGTGAGCTTGCCAATGCGGTCGTGCTGCTCGGCGGCAGTGATGAACTCTGCGGCTGAAATCGGTCCCTTCTCCGGGTGAGTCCAGCGAGCGAGCGCTTCGGCGCCGACGACCTTGCGCGTCTTCAGGTCGAGCTTGGGCTGGTAGGCTACCCACACCTCGCCTTTGTCCACGGCGCTGTCGAGCTGGCTCAGCATCGACAGCTTCCACGACGCGTCAGCGAGCATTTCCGGATCGTGATACTTCCACTTCAGGCCGTCGTGGGCCGCTTCCTCGGCGGCGACCAAGGCGCACGCCAGCCGATTCGACAGGGATCGGCCGCTGCCGATCTCGACGCCGAAGCTGATGGACAGGTCGACCTGTTGAGCGCCGACGCGCGCCGGGTTGCGCAACAAGGCGTTCAGCGCCTCGATGTGATTTCCGAACGGCAGTCGCGCTTCCTCGAACCAGGCGAAAATTCCCCCATCGCCCTGATAGAGAGTCCGGTCAGGCGCGCCGACCCTGAGCCGGGAGACAATCTGTTCGACCAGCTGCCGTTCCTGCTCCGCCGGAAGGGCCGCGACGATTTCTTCGTAATTCAAGACGCGGGCAGCGATTAGCGCCTGATTCCTTCCCTCCCGGTTCGACCGAAGCGCGCTCAAATTGGGAAGCCCCGAAATGGCGTGGACCAGACCCCGGCTGCGAATGCTCCGCCGCCCCAGGACTGCCCACACCGCCAGGATCACGAACAAGGCCGGGGTCACATCGACGAAAATCAAGTAGGCTTCGAGGCCGACCGGCGCGAGCAGCAGGGCGACGGTCGCTGCGCCCAGGTCCCAGTTGTGGCTGCGCCGCCGCTGCCGAAACAGCACCAGCGCGACAAGCGCGATCGCCAGCAGGAATGGGGGAACCCAGCCAAGGTAGACCGGCTTGCCCTGCTTCAGGGTCTCGGCGCCGAGGATCTGGATGTACACCCCGCCCATTTGTCCGACGCCGGGAATGAAATATTGATCCCCGATGGCCTTGGTGTCGGTGCCGATGACCACGTCCTTGCCTTTGACCAGACGCGGGTCGAATCGGCCGGCAAGTACCTTGTCGGCGGCGATCTGGGGAATGCTCGTCGGCTTGACGGAATAGTCGACGATGAACTCGCCAGTGCTGCCCTCGTGGCCGGCGAGGCTCGCCGCGAATGACGGCAGGCGCTTGCCCCCGACATCGACTGAATAAGGCAGGCGCCACACTGCGTTCTGATAATTGTAGGTGACGTTGATCGAGGCGAGCTGCGCGCCATTGCCGAACATTCCAAGCGGGCCAGGGCTCGATTGCACCATCCCGCTTGGCCCGGACTGAGCGCGAACCGGGAGGACCGTTCGTCCCGACCGGCGGATCGCCTCGGAAAGCATCCGGTCGTCCTGCGGATTGCTCCGAGTCTCGACCAGTATGTCGAAGAAGATGCGTTTGGCCCCCGCCTCGGTGAGCCGATCGATCATCTCGGCATGCTGGCGCCTCGGCCAAGGCCAGCGGCCGACGGTCTGAAGCGCCCGATCGTCGATGGTCACGAGCACGATATCGCCGCTCGCCGAGTGGGGGTGAAAGTTGTTGCGGCTCTTGCGAAGCCCGTCTTCGGCCAGCTCGCCGAAGCCAATGACGCCGAAGATCAATCCGACCACTGCAGTCCACAGCAGCAGCCCGAATGGCGATGGCCCCGAATTCTGTTTCTTTCGCGACGGCACCGGCGCCCGTTCCCTTCCCACTGCGTCGCTCCACCTGATGCCGTGAAAAGGTTATCAAATCGGAAACCGCTTTTGGGTTAATCGCACTGTGCGCCGCTGGATTTTCGCCCTCTCGACAGCGTTCACCGGAGCCGCCACAAAGCGCCGCTGGTCAGCGTGCGCTCCATGCTGACGAGATAAAGGGAGGGCCAATGGATTTCGTCGCGATCCTGTCGATCTTCGTCCTCGCCTGCTTCGTCGGCTATTTTGTCGTCTGGTCGGTGACCCCGGCGCTTCACACGCCCTTGATGTCGGTGACCAACGCGATCTCCTCGGTAATCGTCGTCGGGGCGCTGATCGCCGCGGCCGCGGCTGGGAGCCCGACCGCGAAATGGCTCGGCCTGGTGGCCGTCGCTTTGGCATCGGTGAATATCTTCGGCGGCTTTGCGGTCACGGCGCGAATGCTGGCGATGTACAAGAAGAAGGAGCGCCGCGATGCATGAGGTGGCGGCCGTGCCGGACTGGGTGCTGCTCGCCTATCTGATCGCCGGAGTCTGCTTCATCCTGGCGCTGCGCGGCCTGTCGCACCCGGAAACCAGCCGCCGCGGCAATCGCGCCGGGATGGTCGGCATGGCCATCGCCGTCGTCACCACGCTCGCCATCCACGAGATCGGCTCGATCGCCGAGATCGCAGCGGCGATCGCGATTGGCGGCGCGATCGGCCTCGTCACCGCTCGGCGGATCCAGATGACCGCGATGCCGCAGCTGGTCGCGGCGTTCCACAGCCTGGTCGGAATGGCCGCGGTGCTGGTCGGGGCGGCGGCGTTCCTCAATCCCACCGCGTTCGACATCACCGACGCGGCCGGTGCGATCCTGCCGGTCAGCCGGGTCGAAATGGGGCTTGGGGTGGCGATCGGCGCGATCACCTTCTCGGGCTCGGTGATCGCCTTCCTCAAGCTGAACGGCAACATGTCGGGAGCGCCGATCCTGCTTCCCGGCCGCCATGTGATCAACCTCGGCACGCTCGCCGCGATCGTCGGCCTGATCGCTTATTTCACGCAGGACCAAGCCCCGTGGATCTTCTGGACCGTGACCGCGCTCGCCTTCGCCATCGGCTTTCTGCTGATCATCCCGATCGGCGGCGCCGACATGCCGGTCGTGATCTCGATGCTCAACAGCTACTCGGGCTGGTCGGCGGCGGCGATGGGCTTCACGCTCCACAACAGCGCGATGATCATCACCGGCGCGCTGGTCGGAAGCTCGGGCGCGATCCTTTCCTACATCATGTGCCGGGCGATGAACCGAAGCTTCATCTCGGTGATCGCCGGCGGCTTCGGCGCGGTCACCAGCGGCGGCGATGCCGCGGCGATCGACCGGCCGTGGAAGCGCGGCTCGGCCGAGGACGCGGCGTTCCTTCTCAAGCAGGCCGAGCAGGTGATCATCGTTCCCGGCTACGGAATGGCGGTGTCGCAGGCCCAGCATACGCTGCGCGAGATGGCCGATCTGCTCAAGGAAGCAGGCGTGCGGGTCAAATATGCGATCCACCCGGTCGCAGGGCGAATGCCCGGGCACATGAACGTGCTGCTGGCCGAGGCCAACGTGCCCTATGACGAAGTCTTCGAGCTCGAGGACATCAACAGCGAATTCGCGCAGACCGACGTCGCGTTCGTGATCGGCGCCAACGACGTTACCAACCCGGCCGCCAAGACCGACAAGAGCTCGCCGATCTACGGGATGCCGGTGCTCGATGTCGAAAAGGCGCGCACCGTGCTGTTCGTCAAACGGTCGATGGGCGGCGTCGGCTACGCCGGCGTCGACAACGAACTGTTTTATCGCGACAACACCATGATGCTGCTCGCCGACGCCAAGAAGATGGTAGAGGAGATCGTCAAAGCGCTCGCCTAGCCGAGCGAGTGCTTTTACGATCTCGTGAAGAACCTCGCCTGATTCGGAAGGTCTTCGAGGAATTCGCACCTGGGTTAGAGCCCCCAGCCGGTCACCCGGTTGAGGGTGGACTGGAAAGGGGCTGCAAAGAGTGCGCAAGCTTGGCATCGTCGGGGGCACCAGCTGGTCCTCCACCGCGCTCTACTACGAGCATATCAACCGCGGCGTCGCCCAGCGGCTCGGGGCACTCCACAGCGCCCGGCTGGCGATCGAGAGCCTCGACCTCGCGCCGGTTGCCAAGATGGAGCTGTCGGACGACTGGGACGGGGTCGCCGCGGTCCTCACCCAAGCGGCCAAGAAATTGAAGGCGTCGGGCGCCGAAGGGCTGCTGCTGGCGTCCAACACCTCCCACAAGGTCTTTGACCGGGTGAAAGCCGCGGTGCGCCTGCCGATGCTGCATATCGGCGAGGCGACCGCCGAGCGGCTGGTCGCCGACAAACGCACCCGGGTCGCCCTGATCGGCACCCGCTTCACGATGACCGAGGGCTACATCCGCGACCGGCTCGAAGTGCGCGGGATCAGCCTCGCGCCGGTCCGCGCCGACTGGATGCGCGAGGTCGACCGGATCATCTTCGACGAGCTCGCCGCGGGCCGAGTCACCCGCGACAGCCAGCGCAAGCTGAAGAGCCTGATCACCGAGCTCGCCAAGCAGAAGGTCCAGGCGGTCGTGCTCGGCTGCACCGAGCTGGTGCTCGCCGTCGACGTGCGGGCCAACGTGATCCCGGTCTACGACACCACGGCGATCCACGCCCGCGCCGCCGTCGACTGGATGCTCGAGGACGAGGAGCAGGCGAGGGCGGCGGCGTAATTGTCGCCGAAGGAGCGAAAATGACCTCGCCGGGAACGGTCGCGCCTGACGATAGCTAATGTCCGCAATGGGTGGAAAGCGGACACTACGGTCCTACTCCACTCCGTTTGCACCTGTGCTGCTTAGCTCCTTTCGAACGCGCTCGTCGCAGTCTGCCTCATTATAAGCTCGAAGCCACTCATCGTAGGCTTCAGAAGCCTCAGGCGGGCTGCTATCGACATATTGCTGGAAGCTCGGGCTGACCGCACGCCGCCAGCAGCAACAGCACTGCTGCAGATACCTGACGACTAGGCCGCATTTCGTTCTTCTACCTCGAAAAAGGTGCGAAGCCTAACCTCGCCTAATGAGCGCAATGGGTGGAAAGCAGACCTAAGCGGCTAATGTCTGGAATGGGTGGAAAGCGGACGTTTGGCCGAGAATCTGGAATGGGCCTGGCGGCTACCCTCTTTGAGTCCCCTTACAAGCGGCTCAAACGACTTGCTTACGCGAAGATCGGTCCCGGTCCTCAAACGAACCTTCAGCGCTCCCCACCGGGTCCGAGTCATCGATTCGATTCTGTCGGTGTTTACGACTGCCGACCGGTGGATGCGCATGAACCCAAGCTCGCTCAATCGCTGTGCTACGGCGCTGATCGACAACCGCTCCAAGTAGGACTCTTCGCCGGAATGAATACGCACGCATTCTCCTTCTGCGGATATCCAATCAATCTTCGACACGTTGAGGCGCATCAACTTAGATCCTTTCCGTAACCATAGGTGCGGCTCATCCGCGACGTTGGCGCGCAGTCGCCTGAGTGCGTGAAGTTGCTCGGCGACCTCGTTCAAACGCCGGCGCGCCTGCCGATTTTCCACGGCTTCTCGGGCGCGCTCCACCGCGCGATCCAACCTGCTCAACCTGACGGGCTTCCTCAGGAAATCGATCGCACCCGAGTCGAACGCCTGGACAGCACGCTCCGAGTGAGCCGTCACAAACACGAGCACCGGCGCCTCATCGGCATCGGACCAGTGCAGACGGGAAAGAGCCTCAACCACATCGAATCCATCGAGTTTTGGCATCTCGATATCGAGCAACAGCAGGTCGGCGCCGCCTGTGAAGCGGGCCAGCATGTCCTCGCCGCTGAGAAACGTCTGAACGACCTCGACCCCGGGTAGCGCCTCCAGCATTCGCCCCAGCCGGTCCACTGCAAGTGGCTCGTCGTCGCAGATGATGGTCCTCAGTGTCTTCATCGGCCTCTCCGACTAGGGATCGCCATCTGACTCTCAAAACCTCCGTCTGCCGTGGGCCCGGCTTGGAACTCGGCCTCTTCGCCGAAGTGGATCTTGAGGCGCTTCGCCACGTTCTGGAGCCCCAGGCCAAGGCCGTTGCCGGTAATTATGCCTGCGTTGCCGCCGCTGTCTTTGACGCTAATCCTGAGCTTGCCCCCCACCTCCCGCGCGATGATCGAAAGACAGACGCGCCGGGTGCTGTGGGCAACGGCATGCTTCATGCTGTTCTCGATAAGCGGCTGCGTGATCAAGTTTGGTACCAGGACGTCGAGCAGCTCCTCCGAAACCTCCTTCACGACGCGGAGACGGTGAGGAAACCTGATCTGCTCCATCTCCAGATATAAAGATTGCAGGGCGAGTTCGTCACGAAGGGTAATCTCCTTTTCGGCGTCCAGTTGCAACGTGGACCGCAGGAAATCCGCCAAGTTCTCCAGCATGGCTTCCGCGTCACGGTTCCGGCGAGCTGCGACCAGGCTGGCAGCAGAATTCAGCGAGTTGAACAGGAAATGAGGATTAAGCTGGTATCGCAACGCGCTCAGACGGGCCCGATCAGCCTCCCCGACCAACTCGGCAATTCGGCGCTCTTGCTGAAGCAAGTTTTCGCCATAGGTGATGGAGAGCAGAAAAATGGCAATCGCCAAGTAAACCCATGAGAAGAAGAAGATGAGCGAGGGCAAGTACGGCGCTATCGCTTCGAAGGAAAAGGTCTCGCCCGGAGGTGGCCCATTGATCGTCCAGAAGACGAGCATATTGATTACCCCATGCAACGCTGCAGCGACCATCGCCAGTGTGATCGCCACCAGAGCGCGCTTGAAGAAGGAAAGACTCGCGCTTGACCGGAGAACCTTCAACATCACGAGCGAAATAAGCACGCCGAGGGCCGTGATGATCACTCGCGACTGAATGGTGGACCAGCTTTCGCCCTCCGGCGCTCGAGCTAAACGATCGAGCGAAAAGCCAATGAACTGAAGGGTCCAGAAGAGGATGATGACTGCTGTCGGCATTTGTGCCAAGTCGCGCTTCGGGCTCCGCGGCCTCGGCGCCGGTGGAAGCGCCGCTCTTGACGGAGCGGGCTCCATCACCTGCAGGGGGGATTCGGCCGTTTTTTCCGGTGACTTGGCTGCCCGGAGTTCGTTCAACGCACTTTTCGGTTCACTCACAACATCCGCCATGAATCGGGCACCGAAGAGTTGTAATCTTCAGTGAGAAGCACCGATAGAGCTTTTGACTAAAGAGACGGAGCGTAGAATGGTCAGAATCATTACTTTGGCAGCCATTGCCTTGGGATCGTCGGCCTGCGTAGCCGCGCCGCAGACCTCGTCGGCTGCGCCGGCTATCCGGTCCACGGCCCAACAGGCGGCTGACAACTCGACCCCCGGGCCGAGCAAGATCTGCAAGCACGTCGTGACTGCGGAGCCCGGCAGCAAGCCCTACCAGCTATGCCTGACCAAGGCCGAATGGGAGGCCAAGGAGAAGGCCGACTCACGGAACGCCAACCGAACCGTCTGCCGATACGTCGAACACAGCGGTAGCATCTTCAAATCGTACAAGGTGTGCATGACCGCCGCCGAATGGGAAAATAAGCGACAGCTCGACCGGCAGCAACTCGAACGCATTCAGCAGAGCACTTGTGTCAGGGGCGGCGGCTGCTGAGCGGGCACCGCTTGCGCGGTCGGGCGAGCCGCGAAAGTCAGCCACCAGCTAATAGTGAAATGTCCGCTTTGGGTCGAAAGCGGACATTAGCGCTACTGGGAGGGCGTCCCTCGCAATGACGGGTGAGTGGTCCTAAATCGGCGACATGGACCGCACGCCCGCTGACCGGCCCGACCACCCGAGCGCCGCCGAGCGCTTCAACGAGGATCAGGCCACCTATGCGGTGAAGGGCTCCGGCGCGCCCGACCTCGAGGCCGGCGTCGCGGCGATCCGCAACATTTTGAAGACGCTTCCGGCGCGGCCGGGGGTCTACCGGATGCAGGATTCGCGCGGCGACGTGCTCTATGTCGGCAAGGCGCGGACCCTGAGGTCGCGGGTCAACAGCTACACCCAGGTCGCCCGGCTGCCCAAGAGACTCCAACGCATGGTGGCGCAGACCCGCTCGATGACCATCGTCACGACGCGCACCGAGGCCGAGGCGCTGCTGCTCGAGGCGCAGCTGATCAAGCGCTTCCGGCCGGCGTACAACGTGCTCCTTCGCGACGACAAGAGCTTCCCGTTCATCCTGCTTCGCGAGGACCACCCGTTCCCGCGAGTCCAGAAGCACCGCGGCGCGCGGAACGTCAAACGGGGCCACTATTACGGGCCGTTCGCAAGCGCCGGATCGGTCACCAGGACTCTTAATGCGCTGCAGAAGCTGTTTCTCCTAAGAAGCTGTTCCGACAGCTTTTTCTCCAACCGGTCGCGGCCTTGCCTGCTCTACCAGATCCGCCGCTGCTCGGCGCCGTGCGTCGGGCGGATCGCCGAGGCCGACTATGCCGAGCTGGTCGAGGACGCAAAGGCGTTCCTGGCCGGCAAGTCGACCGGGGTCCAGGCGCGGCTCGGCCGGCAGATGGCCGAAGCGGCGGAGGCGCAGGACTACGAGCTCGCCGCCGTCTACCGCGACCGGCTTCGGGCGCTGACCTACATCCAGGGCAGCCAGACGGTCCACGCCGAGGGGCTGGGCGACGGCGACATCTTCGCGCTTGCCTGCAAGGCCGGGGCGATGTGCATCCAGGCGTTCTTCATCCGCGGCGGGCAGAACTGGGGCCACCGGGCGTTCTTCCCGGCGCACACCAACGACGTCCCCGAAGCCGAAGTGCTGTCGAGCTTTCTGGTCCAGTTCTACGAGGACATGCCGCCGCCGCGCCGAATCCTGGTCGACCGCGCGCTTGCCGACCGGGAACTGCTGGAAGAAGCGCTGTGCGAGCGCTCCGGCCACAAAGTCTCGATCGACCAGCCCAGGCGCGGCTCGCGCGCCAGGCTGATCGAGCAGGCGCGGCGCAACGCCGAGGAAGCGCTCGAGCGGCGGATGGCCGAGACGACGTCGCAGGCCAAGGTGCTTCGCGAGCTCGCCGACACGTTCGAGCTGCCCGACGTGCCCAAGCGCATCGAAGTCTATGACAACAGCCACATCATGGGCACCAACCCGACGGGAGCGATGATCGTCGCTGGCCCCGAGGGCTTCCGCAAGAACAACTACCGCAAGTTCAACATCAAGCGTCTCGAGACCCAGCCCGGCGACGATTTTGCGATGATGCGCGAGGTGCTCGAGCGGCGCTTCGCACGGCTCGAGAAGGAGGACCCCGACCGGGCCAGCGGCGAGTGGCCGGACCTGCTGATCATCGACGGCGGCAAGGGTCAGCTGTCGGCGGCCTGCGAGATGATGGAGAACGCGGGGGTCCACGACATCCCGGTGATCGCGGTGTCGAAAGGGCCGGACCGAACCGCCGGCCGCGAGACCTTCCATTTGCCCGGCGGCCGCGAGCTGACTCTGCCGCCGAACTCGGCGCTGCTGTTCTATTTGCAGCGGCTTCGGGACGAAGCGCACCGCTTCGCCATCGGCACCCACCGGGCGAAGCGCTCGAAAAGCCTGACCACTTCGACCCTCGACGAGGTTCCGGGAATCGGCCCCAACCGAAAGCGCGCGCTGCTGATGCATTTCGGAACCGCCCGGGCGGTGAAGGGCGCGGCGCTCGACGACCTCGAGCGGGCGCCGGGGATCAGCAAGGCAATGGCGCGCCAGCTCTACGATTATTTCCACCCGCGCGGATGAGGATCGAGGTTTCGGCGATCGTCTGCGCTCTGCGCTCCCACGGCGAGCATGGCGCGGTGGTGCGCCTGATGACCGCCGAGCACGGGCTCCAGGCCGCGTACGTCCGGGGGGCCCGCGGCCGGCGAATGCGACCGGTGCTGATCGCCGGCAATCTGGTCGCCGCGACTCTGAGCGCCCGGACCGACAGCCAGCTGCCGCAGGCGAGTGTCGAACTGACCCACAGCCGAGCGCCGTTGCTCGGCGAGCCGCTGCCCGCCGCGGCGATCGAATGGGCGACGGCTCTGACCGCGACCGCGCTTCCCGAAGGCCAGCCGTACCCGCGGCTCCATTCGGCGCTCGATGCCCTGCTGGCGGCGATCGAGGCGGCGCCGTCGGCCGCCGGCTGGGGAGCGGCGCTGGTCCGCTATGAGCTGCTGCTGCTCGCCGAGCTCGGCTTTGGCCTTGACCTCGAGCGGTGCGCGGTGACCGGCTCCAGCGACGACCTGGTCGCCGTTAGTCCGCGCTCGGGCCGGGCGGTCAGCGCCGCGGAGGCGGAGCCCTATGCCGGCAAACTGCTGCCCCTGCCGCGCTTCGTTCGCGACGGCGGGCCGGCGAGCTGGGCGGACATCGCCCACGGCCTCGACCTCACCGGCCATTTCCTGATGCGCGACCTCCTGACCCAGAAATCGGCGGTGCTCGGCGAGGCGCGCGAGCGGCTGGTCGACCGGCTGCGGCGGGCCGGCGGACTCAGCTGATTCGCACCATTGTTCCGCGCCGCGCGCTCGCCTAGCGTCGATCCGTGACCGGCACCGACACGATGGCAATGCTGTTTCCGAACGTGGCGACGACTCGCGACATCTCGGTGCGGGTCGCGGTCAGCTATCTCGCCGAGCAGTCGGACCCAGCGTCGGAGCGCTGGTTCTGGTCTTATCATGTGCGCATCGAGAATGGCTCCGACCGGGCGATCCAGCTGCTGTCGCGAAGCTGGCGGATCGTCGACGGCCGCGGCACGGTCCACGAGGTGCATGGCGAAGGGGTGGTCGGCGAAATGCCGCTGATCGCTCCGGGCGGAAGCTTCGACTATGTGTCGGGATGCCCGCTCGACACTCCGACCGGCTCGATGAGCGGCAGTTACCGGATGGTCGACGAAGACGGCAACGCGTTCGAGGTCGCGATCCCGCGCTTCACCCTGCTGAGCTCGGTCAACTAGAGCAGCTTGCCTTCGTCGGCGGGCTTTTCAGCCTTGCGTTCCGATCCTTCGGCCGCCGGCTGCTCGCCGACCTTGCCGGCGATGTCGGCGAAGTCGCCGGGCTCGGTGAAGTCCTTGTAGACGCTCGCGAAGCGGATGTAGGCGACATGGTCGATGGCGTTGAGCCCATCCATCACCGCTTCGCCGATCTGCACCGCCTGGACCTCGTCGCCGCGGGTCTCGAGCTGGCGCTGGATGCTCGACACCAGCCGCTCGATCCGCTCGGGGGCGATGTCGCGCTTGCGGCAGGCGATGGCGATCGAGCGCTCGAGCTTGGCGCGGTCGAACGGCTCGCGCTCGCCGGTCTTCTTGACCACCGTCAGGTCGCGCAGCTGGACCCGCTCGAAGGTGGTGAAGCGCGCCCCGCAGCCCTCGCACTGGCGGCGGCGGCGGATCGCCGCGCCGTCCTCCGACGGTCGGCTGTCTTTTACCTGGCTGTCTTCGTGCGAACAGAACGGGCAGCGCATCAGCTATAGATCGGGAAACGCGCGCACAGCTCGCCGACCCGCCGGGCGACCGACTGCTCGACCTGGGCGTCACCGGCCTCGCCGTTCTTGCGCAGCCCGTCGACGACTTCGGCGATCAGGCCGCCGATCTCGCGGAACTCGGCCTCGCCGAACCCGCGCGTTGTCCCGGCCGGAGTGCCGAGGCGGATTCCCGAGGTGACGAACGGCTTTTCGGGGTCGAACGGAATGCCGTTCTTGTTGCAGGTGATCCAGGCGCGATCGAGCGCCTTTTCGGCGTGCTTGCCCTTGGCCTGCTTGGGCCTCAGGTCGACCAGCATCAAATGGTTGTCGGTGCCCCCGGAAACGATGTCGAGCCCGGCGTCCTGCAGCGCAAGGGCAAGCGCCCGGGCATTGTCGACCACGCTTTGGGCGTAGCTTCGGAAGTCGGGCTGGAGCGCCTCCTTGAAGGCGACCGCCTTGGCGGCGATCACATGCATCAGCGGGCCACCCTGCAGCCCCGGGAACACCGCGCTGTTCAGCTTCTTGGCGAGATCCTCGTCGTTCGACAGGATCATTCCGCCGCGCGGGCCGCGAAGCGATTTGTGGGTGGTGGTGGTGACGACATGGGCGTGCGGCACCGGATTGGGGTGGGCGCCGCCCGCGACCAGCCCCGCGAAATGCGCCATGTCGACCATCAGGAAAGCGCCGACCTCGTCGGCGATGCGCCGAAACGCTTCGAAGTCCCAGATTCGCGAATAAGCGGTGCCGCCGGCAATGATCAGCTTGGGGCGTTGCTCGCGGGCGATCCGGGCGACCTCGTCCATGTCGATCAGATGGTCGTCGGGGCGAACGCCGTACGGAATCGGCTTGAACCACTTGCCCGACATGTTGACCGGGGAGCCGTGGGTCAGATGGCCGCCGGCGTTGAGGTCGAGCCCCATGAACGAGTCGCCGGGCTGCAAAAGCGCGAGGAACACGGCCTGGTTCATCTGGCTGCCGCTGTTGGGCTGGACGTTCGCGAATTTCGCGCCGAACAGCTCGCAGGCGCGGTCGATCGCCAATTGCTCGACGATGTCGACATATTCGCATCCGCCGTAATAGCGGCGGCCCGGATAGCCTTCCGCATATTTGTTGGTCAGCACCGAGCCCTGCGCCTCGAGCACCGCCCGCGACACGATATTCTCCGATGCAATCAGCTCGATCTTGTCGCGCTGGCGCCCGAGCTCGCTGGCGATCGCGTCGGCGATCTCGGGGTCGGCGTCGGCGAGTCGCTTGGTGAAGAAACCTTCCGGCTGAACCTCGTTAAGCTTGGCGGCGCTGGCCATCAGTCGCTGTCCTGCAGGAGGGATGAGAGCTGGTCGACGCGCCGCTGGTGGCGGCCGCCGGCAAAGTCGGTGCCGAGAAAGGCGGCGACGCACGCCTTGGCCATGTCGCTGCCGACCAGCCGGCCGCCCAGAGCGAGCACGTTGGCGTCGTTATGCTCGCGGGCCAGCGCCGCCGACACCGGCTCGTCGACCCTTGCGCAGCGGCATTTGGGGTTGCGGTTGACGGCGATCGAGATGCCGATCCCGGAGCCGCAGATCGCGACCCCGCGCTCGGCCGAGCCGGTCGCGATGGTATTGGCGAGCCTGGCTCCGAATTCCGGGTAATCGACGCTTTCGGTATCGGTGGTGCCAAGGTCCGCGACCTCGTAACCAAGCTCGCTCAGCCAGGCGGCAAGCTCGCGCTTGAGGGCGAAGCCGGCATGGTCGGAAGCAAGGGCGATGCGCATGCCCAATGCTAGGCCAAGCGCTCAGGATTCGCCAGCCTGCCATGGCCTGATTCGCGGCAGCCAGCGCGGGACTGCCGCCGAATAAGCCGCATAGTCGCGCGGGAAGCTGCGCCGCATCGCCGGCTCTTCGTGGAGACGGACGAAAAGATGGAAAACGAGCCAGACGATGCCCGCGTGGACGAGCAGTTCCGCCTCGCCGAAGAGCAACGCCTCGCCGGCGATCACGGCCAGCACCGAAACGTACATCGGGTTACGCACGTGTCGGTAGAGGCCGCCGACGATCAGCTTGCGGGCGGGAGTGACCGGGGCCGGGGTCGCACGGCCGTCGATCGCGAAGCGGGCGAAGCTTTCGACCAGGCCGGCGAGACCGGCGGCGATCAGCAGCGGGCCGGCAACGATCGTCACCGGGCCGCCGTCGAATTCACGCCGCCCGTCGGCGATCAGCCACGGAAGCAGTCCGGCAAGCGTCCCGGGAGCGATCAGGAACCAGAGAGCCGAGCCCGCAATCGCTGCTGGCCGGCTCAGCATTCGCTAGGCCGCGAGCTTGAGCTCCAGCCGGTCCCAGATTTCGACCAGCGCGCTCGTCAGCTCGTCCATCATCTCGGCGGTGTGGCACGGGCCGGGCGTGAAGCGCAGGCGCTCGGTGCCGCGCGGGACGGTCGGGTAATTGATCGGCTGGACATAGAGCCCGTACTCGGCGAGCAGGATGTCGCTGATCCGTTTGGCTCGAACCGGGCAGCCGACGAGCAGCGGAACGATGTGCGTGACGCTCGGCATCAGCGGCAAAGCGGCATCCTGGAATTTCGCCTTGAGCATCGCCGCCGACTGGTGCTGCGCCTCGCGCTCGACCGACGACTGCTTCAGGTGGCGGACGCTGGCCAGCGCGCCGGCGACCAGCACCGGCGATAGCGACGTGGTGAAGATGAAGCCCGGTGCATAGCTGCGGATGCAGTCGACGATGTTGCAGTCGGCGGCGATGTAGCCGCCCATCACCCCGAACGCCTTGCCGAGCGTGCCTTCGATCAGGGTGATCCGGTCGGCCACCCCGTCGCGCTCGGAAATTCCACCACCGTGCTCCCCGTACATGCCGACCGCGTGCACCTCGTCGAGGTAGGTGAGCGCGCCATAGCGCTCGGCGAGGTCGCAGATCGCCGCGATCGGGGCGATGTCGCCGTCCATCGAATAGACGCTTTCGAACGCGATCAGCTTGGGTGCTTCGGGATCGGCGGCGCTCAGCAGCTGCTCGAGGTGGTCGAGGTCGTTGTGGCGGAACAGCCGCTTCTCGCAGCCGCTGTTCTTGATTCCGGCGATCATCGACGCGTGGTTCAGTTCGTCGGAGAAGATCACGCAGCCGGGGAGCAGCTTGCCGAGCGTCGACAGCGCCGCCTCGTTCGACACATAGCCGGAGGTGAACAGCAGCGCCGCTTGCTTGCCGTGCAGCGAGGCAAGCTCCACCTCGAGGTCGACGTGGTAGTGCGTGTTGCCGCCGATGTTGCGGGTTCCGCCCGATCCGGCGCCGACGTCATGGAGGGCTTCTTCCATGGCCTGCACAACCGCCGGGTGCTGGCCCATGCCGAGATAATCGTTCGAGCACCAGACGGTGATCGGCTTGGGGCCGTTGTGGCCGGCAAAGCAGCGCGCGTCGGGAAACGAGCCCTTGGTCCGCAGGATATCGATGAACACGCGGTAGCGGCCTTCGTCGTGAAGGCGCTCGATCGCGGATCGGAAGATGCGGTCGTAATCCAAGTCTTCGAAGTTTCCTTGGCGCTCGCCGCGCCCTTTAGCTTTGGAGGCGCAGCTTTTCCATTGCGAACGACTCGCAATTGTTCACAGGCCGCGCACCTCCTCGAGGCCGTAGCGCGCGAGCGCGCTGAGCAGCGACCGATTGGGCGAGGAGCCGCTGAACAGCGCGATTCCCGGTGAGGGCTCGGCAGGCCACGGCTGCTCGCGCGTCAGCCAGGCAATGCGGCGGGCGATGCCGCGGCCGCCGTCAACCAGCGCAACTCCGGGGAAGGCCGCGCGCAGCTCCTCGTCGAGCAACCGGAAATGGGTGCAGGCGAGGACGGCGACGTCGATCTCCGAGCCGCGCTCGCCCTCGAACATCGGCCGCGCGGCCTCGTGGACGGAATCGACGCCGACTTCCGCGCCGGCGAGCTTGGCCTCGGCCAGCTCGACCAGCTCGGGCGATCCGTGGCGGATCACCGTGCAGTCGGCGGCAAAGCGGGCGGCGAGGTCGTCGACATAGGGCTGGCGGACGGTCGCCTGGGTGCCGAGCACGCCGATCACGCGCGTTTTCGACATTTCGGATGCCGGCTTGATCGCGGGCACGGTGCCGACCACCGGCAGCTCGAGCGCGGAGCGGACGGTGTCGAGAGCGATCGTCGAAGCGGTGTTGCACGCGATCACCGCGAGCCGCGGGCGAAAGCGCTCGACGACCCGCCCGAGCAAGGCCGGGATCCTGGCCGCGATATCGGCTTCGCTGCGCTCGCCGTAGGGGAAGCCGGCATTGTCGGCGACATAGATGATGGAAGCGGTTGGAAGCAGCTCGCGAGTCGGCTGGAGGACCGACAGCCCGCCGACCCCGGAATCGAAGAACAGCAGTGGCGCGTCGGGATTCATCGGCGCCTTTAACTCCGTTCGTCGCGAGCTTGTCGAGGGACTGTCTTTCTTTCTACAGGAACGCAGGAGAAGGGCAGGGCTTCGACTTCGCTCCGCCCGAACGGGGATTGGAAAAGTCGTTGCAATTGCCTGACCGCCCGAAGCGCAAGGGATGAGCGTCGAACTGCTCTGGGCCTGGCTTCTCGGCTATCTGCTGGGATCGATCCCGTTCGGCCTGCTTCTGACCCGGGTCGCGGGCAAGGGCGACGTGCGCCAGATCGGCTCGGGCAATATCGGCGCCACCAACGTGCTTCGCGCCGGCGGCAAGGGGCTCGCCGCGGCGACTTTGCTGCTCGATACGCTGAAGGGCGCCGCGGCCGTGCTGCTCGCTCGAGCGCTGTTGGGACCCGGCAGCGAGATGTTCGCGGCGACGGGAGCGCTGCTCGGCCACCTGTACCCGGTCTGGCTGCGGTTCAAGGGCGGCAAGGGCGTTGCCACCTTCCTTGGTATATTGATCCCGCTGTTGCCGGTCGCGGCGTTGATCTACGCGCTGGTCTGGCTGGCATTGTTGCTCACCGTCCGAATCTCGGCGGCGGCGGGACTGGCCGCCGCGGTCAGCGCGCCGATCAGCGCGGCGGTGCTCGGCCCCGACTATCTGTTTCCGATGCTGCTCGGTTTCGCTCTGCTCGTGGTGTGGAAACACCGCGTCAACATCGCCCGGCTTAAAGCCGGTACTGAGCCCCGCATCGGAAAGTCCGGGACTTGAGCGACGACCTGATCGATCGCCTGCGGCTGGTCCGCTCGCCGGGGATCGGCCCGATCACCTTCCGCCAGCTGATTGCCCGCTTCGGCAATGCGGCGGCGGCGCTGGCGGCGGTGCCCGACCTCGCGCGTCGCGGCGGCGGCCGGGCCCCGAGCCTGTTCAGCCGGTCCGATGCCGAGCGCGAAATCGCCAGGGTCGAAGCGCTCGGCGCGCGTTACGTGACCCTGGGGCAGGGGCTCTATCCGCAGCTGCTCGCCCGGATGGACGACGCGCCGCCGCTGCTGATGGCCAAGGGCGAGCTTCGCCTGCTGGAGCGCACCGCGGTCGCGATCGTCGGCGCGCGCAATGCGTCGGCCGCGGCGTGCCGGTTCGCCCGCGGGCTCGCGCATGGCCTCGGTCAGCAGGGGGCGGTGGTCGTCTCGGGCCTGGCGCGCGGAATCGACAGCGCGGCCCATGACGGAGCGCTCGACAGCGGCACCATCGGCGTCGTCGCGGGCGGCATCGATGTCTTCTACCCGCCCGAAAACAAGGAGCGTCAGGAAGCGCTGTTCGAGCGCGGGCTGGTGCTCGCCGAAATGCCGCCCGCGACCGAGCCGCGAGCACGCCATTTCCCGTACCGCAACCGGATCATCGCCGGGATTGGCCTTGGTACCGTGGTGGTCGAGGCGGCTCCGCGGTCGGGTTCGCTGATCACCGCGCGCCTCGCGGCAGAGGCGGGGCGCGAGGTCATGGCGGTGCCGGGCTCGCCGCTCGACCCGCGCGCGCAGGGCTGCAACCAACTGATCCGCGACGGCGCGACCCTGGTCCAGTCGGCCGCCGACGTGATGGAGGCGGTGCGGCCGTTCGAGGGCCGGGTCGAATCGGCGCCGACTCCGTTCGAAGCCCAACCGGCCGGGGAGCCCGAGCTCGACGAGTCGGCGGCGCGTGAGGTCGAGCAGCTGCTCGGGCCGAGCGCGGTTCCGGTCGACGAAATCATCCGCCTGTCGGGAATATCGAGCGGGGCGGTGCAGATGGCCCTGCTCGAGCTCGACCTCGCCGGCCGGCTCGACCGCCACGCCGGCGGCAAGGTCAGCCTTCGCTCAGCGCCTTGAGCTCGGCGTGCATGTTGCGCCGGGCTTGGGCTTCCAACGCTTGGCGGAATCGTTCGTCAGGGTAGAGCGGATCGGCGGCCAGCAGCGATTGCAGAACAGCTGCCCGGCCTGTTCGCCAGGCATCATCCTGGACATGCGCATATTCCTCGCGAACGGCTCTCGTGTAGGCGTCATATTCCTCCATTGGAGCGCCCAGAATCGAGAGGTCGATCGACACCAGCAGAGCGCCGAGTCGGTCGCCCGGCTCGACCTTATGTCCTTTTGTGAGCAGGATGAGCCTCGAAACCTCGTCTGCGTCGGTCGGGCCGACCCCGCACGAGTGGAGTTCTTGCCTCGCCAGCTCCGCGCTGCGTTCCTCATTGTCCTCTCGCTGAGGATCGTAAACGGCGTCATGCCACAGGATCGCCCAGCCGAGCAGTCGCCGCTCCTGCTCGCTCAGGTCCGCGATGTCGTCGAGCCTGGCGAGGCAATCGTCCAGATGCCGTTCGTCGTGGTACTGTCGGCCGGGTCGCGCATAGGCCGCGCGTGCCCGCAGTTCGGCTTCGACAAGGCATTCGTCATCGTTCGCCATGGGGAACCTTGAGCCAGGCGGCGCGGTCGAGCCGCAGGAAGACGCTGTCACAGACGCCGATGTGGGTGTTCCAATTCCCCGGCGCGTAGCCGGTTTCGACGAAGCCGTGGCACTTGAGCAGCCGAAGCGATCCGGTGTTGCGGGGATCGACGTCCGCGGTCAGGCACTCGACGCAGCGGGATTCGAAAATATGCGCGAGGAACACCCGCATCGCTTCAGCGGCATAGCCGCGACCCCAATGGTCGGAATGGATGATGAAGCCGATCTCCGGCAGACGCCACGCACCGAGCTTGCCGATCACCTGACCGTCGAGGGTGATGACGAAGTCTTCGCTCTCCCCGGCCGGAGCCTCGATCATCGAGTCCAGCCACTGCTTGGTCCTCGCGATATCCTCGTGCGGGCCATGCGACCAATATTGCATTGCCGTCTCGTCAGAGAGCACCCCGTGCATGGCCTCGAGGTCGTCCGGCCGCGCTCGGCGCAGGATCAGGCGGTCGGTGCGAAGCGTGGTCATGACGGGTCCCTATCGTTGATTCTTGCTTTGCATCAATCGGGGTTGACGGGCCCGCGTCGGCCTCCTCACCCTATACGCGTATGCGTGAGGGGCAGAGATGAAGCTGGTTGTCGTCGAATCGCCGGCCAAGGCGAAGACCATCGAGAAATATCTCGGGCCCGGGCACCGAGTGCTGGCCAGCTACGGCCATGTCCGCGACCTGCCGCCCAAGGACGGCTCGGTCGATCCCGACCAGGGCTTCGAAATGCTTTGGACGACCTCGCCGGACCGAGCCAGGCAGCTCAAGGCGATTACCGATGAGGCGCGCAACGCCGACACTCTGATCCTCGCCACCGACCCCGACCGCGAGGGCGAGGCGATCAGCTGGCATGTCCAGGAGGTGCTTCGGTCGAAAAAGGCGCTGCCGCCAAAGGTCGAGCGGGTGACCTTCAACGCGATCACCAGGTCGGCGGTGTCCGACGCGATGGCGAATCCGCGCCAGCTCGACGACGATCTGATCGACGCCTACCGGGCGCGCCGCGCGCTCGACTATCTGGTCGGCTTCACCTTGTCGCCGATCCTGTGGCGCAAGCTTCCCGGAGCGAAGTCGGCCGGACGGGTGCAGTCGGTGGCGCTTCGACTGATCGTCGACCGAGAGCGCGAAATCGAAATCTTCAGGGCGCAGGAATATTGGCAGGTCGGAGCGACGTTCGAGGCCGACGGACAATCGTTCGCCGCCCGCCTGGTCCAGCTCGACGGCAACAGGCTCGACCGGCTGTCGATCGGCAGCAGAGGCGAGGCGGACGCCGCCAAGGCGGTGGTCGAGGCCGGGCGCTTCACCGTCTCGTTGGTCGAGACCAAGCCGTTCGGGCGCAACCCGCCGCCGCCGTTCACCACCTCGACCCTGCAGCAGGAGGCGGCGCGCAAGCTCGGCTTCTCGGCCAGCCACACGATGCGGGTCGCCCAATCGCTCTACGAGGACGGGCTGATCACCTATATGCGCACCGACGGCGTCGACATGGCCGCCGAGGCGGTCAGCGCGGCCCGGCGAGCGATCGCCAGCCGCTACGACGCGGGCTTCGTCCCCGACCGGCCGCGCCAATACACCAGCAAGGTCAAGAACGCGCAGGAGGCGCACGAAGCGATCCGGCCGACCGATTTCTCGCTCGCCGCCGCGGCGAGCGGCGACCACGCACGGCTCTACGGCCTCATCTACAATCGCGCTCTGGCCAGCCAGATGGCCTCGGCGCGGCTCGAGCGGACGACCATCGAATTGACCGACGGCGCGGGCCGGGCGGTGCTTCGAGCCAGCGGGCAGGTGGTGCTCTTCCCCGGCTTCCTGGCGCTGTACGAAGAAGGCCGCGACGAGAAATCGGAAGACGAGGACGGCGTTCGGATGCCGGTGCTTCGCGCGGGCGATGCCCCGGCCAGGACCGGGGTCGAGGCGACCCGGCATTTCACCCAGCCGCCGCCGCGCTACTCCGAGGCGAGCCTGGTCAAGCGATTGGAGGAGCTCGGCATCGGCCGGCCATCCACCTATGCGGCGACCCTGCAGACCCTCAAGGACCGCGAATATGTGCGGGTCGACAAGGGCCGTTTCGTCCCCGAGGAGAGCGGCCGCCTGGTGACCGCATTCCTCGAGCGCTTTTTCGAGCGCTACGTCAGCTACGATTACACCGCAGAGCTCGAGGAGGGGCTCGACGACGTGTCCGGCGGCCGGGCCGGCTGGCAGGACCTGCTCGCCGCCTTCTGGCGCGACTTCAAGCCCAAGGCCGGCGAGGTGATGGAGCAGCAGCCCTCCGAGATCACCGCCGCGCTCGACGAGTTCCTCGCTCCGTGGCTCTATCCGGAAAGGGAAGACGGCTCCGACCCGCGGCTGTGCCCGGCGTGCGGCGACGGCCGGCTGTCGCTGCGTGGCGGCAAGTTCGGGGCGTTCGTCGCCTGCTCCAACTATCCCGAGTGCCGCTACACGCAGAAGTTCGGCCAGACCGGAGGCGAAGCGGCCGGCGACGCACCGGTCGAGCTCGGCGACGGAATCGTCCTCAAGACAGGCCGGTTCGGACCTTATGTCGAGCGCGGCGTGGGCGAGGACGTCAAGCGCGCCTCATTGCCCAAGGATCTCCCGGTCGACGATCTGACCCCCGAATGGGCCGAGAGACTGCTGTCGCTGCCGCGCGAGATCGGGCCTCATCCCGAAACCGGCCAGCCGATCACCGCATCGATCGGCCGCTACGGCCCCTATTTGATGCACGACGGCAAATATGCGCGGCTGAGCTCGACGGCCGAAGTGTTCGAGACCGGGATGAACGCGGCGGTGGCCAAGCTTGCCGACGCCGCGGCGGGCGGCGGCAAGCGCCAGGGCTCGCGCGAGCCGATCGCGGTGCTTGGAGAGCACCCCGAAAGCGGCAAGGAACTCAAGGTGATGGAGGGCAAGTACGGGCCCTATGTGAGCGATGGCTCCACCCATGCCACGCTGCCCAAGGGCACCGACCCCAAATCGGTGACGATGGACCAGGCGATCCAATGGGTCGACGCCAAGGCCGCCAAGGGTCCGGGAAAGAAAAAGGGCCGCGGCGGAGCGAAACGGAAGAAAACGAAGGCTTAGCCAATCCGTCCGCAAGTCTTGCAGCCAGGGTCCTTGGGCAGCGTCATCTGCCGCCAGCTGAGCGCGGCCGCGTCGAGCAGGAACAGCTTGCCCGCGACATCCTCGCCGATCCCGAGCAGCGCCCGGAGCACGGTCAGAGCGGCGAAATGGCCCGCGGTGCCGGTTAACGCGCCGAGCACACCGAGCTCGGCGCAGGTGTCGCAATCGTCGCTGTCGAACGCGTCGCCGACGAAGCAGCGGTAGCAGGGCTGGTCCGCCTCCCAGCCGCGCAGCAGCGCGACCTGCGCCTGGAACTGCGCGGCGGCGGCCGAGACCAGCGGAATCGCCAGCGAAACACAGGCCTCGTTGACCGCCAGTCGAGTGACGAAATTGTCGCTTCCGTCGAGCACCAGATCGTGACCGGCCAGCAGGTCTCGCGAATTGCTGCCATCGATCCGCTGCGCGACCGCATCGACCTCGACGTGCGAGTTGAGCGATCGCGCGAACGCCGCCGCCGCCTCGGTCTTGGGTTGCCCGACCTGGTCCTCGCGGAAAATCAATTGGCGGTGGAGGTTGGACAGCTCCACGACATCGTCTTCGATGACGGTCAGCCGGCCGACACCGGCGCCGGCGAGCGCGGGCAAGGCGGCGCTGCCGATCGCCCCGGCGCCAATCAGCGCGACGCTTGCCGCCTTGAGCTTGCGCTGTCCTGGCCCGCCGACTTCCCGCAGCACGATGTGTCGCGCATAACGATCGAGCTCGGCGTCCGAGAGGCTCACCGGCCGGTGCTTCCGAACCCCCCGCTGCCGCGAGCCGTCTCGGCCAGGCTCACGCTTTCGGTGAAATGGGCGCGAAGCACGGGCGCCGGGACGAGCTGGGCGATCCGCTCGCCGCGGCGGATCTCGAACGGCTCGGAGCCCAGGTTGATCAGGATCACCTTCACTTCGCCGCGGTAGTCGCTGTCGATCGTCCCGGGGGTGTTGAGGCAGGTGATTCCGTTGCGGATCGCCAGCCCCGAGCGCGGCCGAACCTGGATCTCATAGCCGTGCGGGATTTCGACTGCGAAGCCGGTGGCGACCGCGTGCCGCTCACCCGGCTCGAGCACCAGCTCTTCGGCCGAAGCGATATCGAGCCCAGCCGCGGCTTCGCTGGCATATTTGGGCAACGGCAGGTCGGCGCCGTGCGGCAGCCGGTGAAGCTTGATCTCGATCATCGAGACTCCTGAGCGAGGCTGCGGCCCCGCAAGAGGGCCGACGCTCGAAACCGCCGGAAACGTCAGCCCTTGCCGCCGAAGCTGAGCTCGCCGCGATACCAGCCGTTAGCGTTCGCGCCGGTCGGCCTGTAGTCGCCGGCCTGGATCATCTCCAGCAGAACGCCGCCGACCAGGCCCTCGACCTCGGGGCAGTTGAGCCGGGTCATCACCAGCCGGTCGAGCGATCCGTCCGGAGCGAAATGGGCGGCAAAGGACACGGTGACGTCGTAGTGGGGCCCTTTCTGTCCCGGGAACGTGCATTGCCGGGCGTGAACGATCTCGTCGATCCGGGCGAGGGCGTCATTGTTCAGATGATCGGATCCGCGCTGCTTCATCAACGGCAGGTAGCTCCAGTTGCCGTCCGCGACCTCGACCCGGGTTGCCGATGCCGCCGGAACCGGAGCGAGAAGCAGCGCCATGGCCAGCAAGTGCTTCATCGTTCGATCTCCCACTAAGAGCGGCCACCTTATTGCAAGCGGGGCGCCTTTGTCGATGATCGGCCTCAAGTGCTTGCGGCGAGTGCTCCGGCGATCCGTTCGACCAGCTGCCGCGCGACCTCCTCCTTCGTCGCTTCGGGCCAGTCCTCGACCCGGTCCCCCGTCACCAGATGGACTCGGTTGCGGGCGCCGCCCATCACCTCTCCGGAGACGTCGTTGGCGAGAATCCAGTCGGCGCCCTTGGAGTCGCGCTTGGATCGCGCATTGGCGACCAGATCGCCGGTCTCGGCGGCAAAGCCGACCAGCAGGCGCGGCCGGCCCGGATGGGCGGCAAGCTCGGCGAGGATGTCGCGGGTCGCAACGAAGCGGAGCTGCGGTGGGCCGTCGCTTTTCTTCAGCTTCTTCGGCGACGGCTCGACCCGCCAGTCGGCGACCGCGGCGACCAGGATCGCGGCGTCGCAGGGCAGGGCCGCCATCACCGCGTCGGCCATCTCGGCGGCGGTTTCGACGTCAACCCGCTCGACGCCGTCCGGGGTCGGAAGCGCCACCGGCCCGGCGACGAGGGTCACTCGGGCGCCGGCTTGAGCGGCGGCGGCGGCGATCGCGAAGCCCTGCCGTCCCGACGAGCGGTTGGCGATCACCCGCACCGGGTCGATCGGCTCGTGGGTCGGACCGGCGGTGACCAGAAAGTGCGTGCCCGCGAGGGTCACTGGCCGGTCAGGAACTCGGCGTCGAGCCACTCCATGATCGCCGCCGGCTCGGGCAGTCGGCCGGGGCCATGCTCGCCGCACGCCATCTCGCCCTCGTCGGGCTCGATCACCCGAACCCCGTCGTCCCTGAGCTGGGCGACGTTGCGCTGGGTCGCCGGGTGCAGCCACATGCGAACGTTCATGGCCGGCGCGACCACCACCGGCTTGTCGGTCGCCAGCAGAAGCGTCGTCGCGAGGTCGTCGGCCAGCCCGCCGGCCATTTTCGCCAGCAGGTCGGCGGTCGCCGGGCAGACCAGCAGGAAGTCGGCCGCCCGGCTCAATTCGATATGCCCCATCTCGACCTCGTCCTTGAGGTCCCACAGGCTGGTGTAGACCGGGCTCCTGGCGAGCGCGCCCAGCGTCATCGGAGCGACGAAATGCTCGCCGGCTTTGGTCAGCACCGGAGTCACCTGGTGGCCGGCCTTGGTCAGCAGCCGCACCAGCTCGCAGCTCTTGTAGGCGGCGATCCCCCCGCCGACGATCAGCAACACGCGTTTCATGGGCCTCAGCCTAGCACAAGCATCGCGATCGCGCCCGCCGCGGCGCCGGCAAGCGCAAGGCCGGCATAACTCCACCAATGCCGGCGCTCGATCAGCGCGATCTCGGGCAGCGGCGGCGGCGGCGGTGCGGCGCCCGCCGGCGGATAATATTCGTCCATCCGATGGATGAGTTTGGGGATCAGCTTGATCGCCCGCACCACCTCGGTGATCCGGTCGGCATAATAGGCTTCGGGCCCGAGCTCGGAGCGCAGCCAGTCCTTGAGGAACGGCTCGGCGGTCTCCCACATGTTGATGTCGGGATCGAGCCTCGTCGCGACTCCTTCCTCCATCACCATGGTCTTTTGCAGCAGCAGCAGATGCGGCTGGGTCGGCATGTCGAAGTCGCGGGTGATCGAGAACAGGCTTTCGAGCATCCGGCCGACCGAAATGTCCTTGACGGGAAGACCGCGGATCGGCTCGCCGGCGGCTCGAAGCGCGGTCGCGAATTCCTCGACGCTGTGGTGCGGCGGCACGTATTGCGCCTCGAAATGAATCTCGGCGACGCGCCGGTAATTGCCGGTGATCAGCCCGTAGAGGATTTCGGCCAGCCACATCCGCGCCTGGCGGTCGATCCGGCCCATGATTCCGAAATCGATCACCGCGATCCGCCCGTCGGCCAGCGCGAACAGATTGCCCTGGTGGAGGTCGGCGTGGAAAAAGCCGTCGACCACCGCCTGGCGAAGGAAGGCGCGCACGAGAATCGCCGCGAGCTCCTTGCAGTCGTGGCCGGCGGCGACCAGCGCATCGCGGTCGTTCAGCTTGACGCCCTCGAGCCATTCCAGGGTCAGCACTCGCCGCGCGGTGCGGCGCCAGTCGATCTCGGGGACGAAGAAACCCGGCTCGGCGATCATGTTCTCGCGCAGCTCGGAAGCCGAGGCGGCCTCGCGCTGAAGGTCGAGCTCGCGCACGGTCCACTGCTTGAAATGCGCGACCACCAGCCGCGGGCGCAGCCGCTCGAACTCGCCGCCGCCGCTCTCGACGTGCGCCGCCGCCCACTCGTATGTCTCGATCGCCCGGGCGAATTCCTGCTCGATCCCGGGCCGAAGCACCTTGACCGCGACGTCGCGGCCTTCGGTGGTCACGGCCCGGTGGACCTGGGCGATCGACGCCGAGCCGATCGGCTCGGGATCAAAGCTCGAGTAGAGTTGCTCGAGGGGGGTTTCGAACGCCTTTTCGATCGCCGCTTTGATCGCCGTGAACGGGGCCGGCGGCAATTTGTCCTGGAGCTGCGACAGATTTTCGGCGGCGCGGTCGCCGACCAGGTCGGGACGAGTCGACAGCGCCTGGCCGAGCTTGATCGCGGCCGGCCCGATTTCCTGCAGCGCCTTGGCGTAGTCGGGGGTTGGCGGGACCTTGGCCGCGAAGCGCGCGATCCGGGCCAGCCGGCGGACCTGCGGCGGGGTCAGAGGGTCGGCCTCGATCCCCCGCAGAGCGCCGTGGCGGGCAAGCGTGCGCCCCCATTTCAGAAGCCGCCACAGATGGGTGACCGAAGCGGTCAAATCTTCCAGCCGCTGTGGATTGCGACCAGCCCGCCGAGCATCGGCTCGACTGCGACGCGGATGAAACCGGCGTCGGCGATCATCCGCTCGAACGCCTGGGCGCGCGGGAACCGGCGGATCGATTCGACCAGATAGCGATAGCTCGCCTCGTCGCCGGCGACGGCCCGGCCGAGGCGCGGGATGACGCTCTGGGCATAGGCTTCGTAGGCGCTGGCGAAGCCGGGCCATTCGCTGGTCGAGAACTCGAGGCAGTAGAAGCGCCCGCCGCGATCGAGGACTCGCCAGGCCTCTCTGAGCGCCGCGCCGATGTCCGTGACGTTCCGGATCCCGAAGGCGATCGTGTAGGCGTCGAAGCTGCGGTCCTCGAAGGTCAGGCCTTGCGCGTCCTCGACCTGCCAGTCGAGACGCTCCACGCCGCGCGTCCGGGCGCGCTCGCGGCCAACTTCGAGCATGTCGGGATTGATGTCGGCGACCGTCACCCGGGCGCCGCGGCGCGCCATCCGGAAGGCGACGTCGCCGGTGCCACCCGCCATGTCGAGGATGCGCTCGCCGGGCCTCGGCTTCACCCGGGCGACGAAGCGATCCTTCCACAGCCGGTGGAGCCCGCCCGACATCAGGTCGTTCATCACGTCGTATCGCCGGGCGACCGATGTGAACACCGCTCCGACCCGGCGGGTTTTCTCCTCGGGGCTGACCAGCTCGTCGCCGAAATTCACCTTGGCCGTCATGGCGGTGCCTCTAGCGGGCTTGGCGGGCCTTCGCCATATCGGCGCCATGCCCGAGCTTCCCGAAGTCGAGACCACGGTCCGCGGGCTGGCGCGCGTCCTCGCGGGGCGCCGGCTGACCCGGGTCGAGGCCCGGCGGGCGGACCTGCGCCGGGCGTTTCCCGAGGATCTCGGGCAGCGGCTCACCGGCGCCAAAGTGATGGACGTCGGCCGCCGCGCCAAGTTCGGGCTGATCGCGACGGATCGCGGCGATACCCTGGTTTTCCACCTCGGCATGTCGGGCCACTGGCGGATCGATCCCGGTGAGGTCGACCGGCACGATCATTTGCTGGTCGAGACCGACGAGGGACGGCGTCTGGCGCTCAACGATGCCCGCCGCTTCGGCTCGGTCGACCTGCTTTCCACCGATGCGCTGGGCGAGTGGCCGCCGATTGCGGCGCTCGGTCCTGACGCGCTCGGCCCCGACCTCGACGCGCGCTGGTTCCGGCGCCGCTTCGAAGGGCGCCGGGCCCCCGTCAAGGCGCTGCTGCTCGACCAGCGGATCATCGCCGGCCTCGGCAATATCTACGCATGCGAAGCGCTGCACCGGGCGGCCATCCATCCGGCCCGCGCCGCCGGCTCGATCTCGCTCAGGCGGCTGGATCGACTCGCAGCTGCCATCCCGGAGGTACTCGACGAGGCCGTCGCGGCCGGTGGGTCGAGCTTGCGCGATTTCGTCAGCCCCGACGGAACGCTCGGCTATTTCTCGGCGCGGTTCGACGTCTACGGCCGGGAGGGCAGGGCGTGCGCGTGCGGCGGCCGGGTCAAGCGAATCGTCCAGGGCGGCCGCTCGACCTTCTATTGCCCCCGCTGCCAACGTTGAGCGCCGCCGATTCGCCGGCGGATCGGTTGACCATCACTGCCCCTCCCGCTAGTGGAGCGGCCGTGTCGGCGCGGGCTTACGGCTCTTTGCGCCGTTTTTTCATTGAGCTGGGATTCAAGAGACCAAGATGGCGAACACCAAGCAGGCCAAGAAGCGCATCCGCCGGAACGCCAACCGCGAGGCGATCAACGGCGCCCGGGTGAGCCGAATCCGGACCTTCATCAAAGCCGCCGAGTCGGCGCTCGAGTCGGGCAAGAAGGACGAGGCCGCCAAGGCTTTGCAAGAGGCTCAGCCGGAGCTGGCGCGCGGAGTCGCGCGCGGAGTCGTTCACAAGAACACGGCCGCCCGCAAATTTTCGCGGTTGTCCAAAAGGCTTGCCTCTCTGGGTTGAATCGGCGCCTCAAAAACAGCCGTCTAAGGGCGATCGATACGCCCGCAATTTGGTCCCAATTCGGGACCTTTCAAAAAACCCACCTTTTCCCGCGATTCGCGCTTCCGGTAAAATGGAAGCTGGCAAAAAAATCGCTGTTTTCCGGCTTTCTCCCGGCTTTCCGAGGGTTTTGCCTGTCAAGGCTGATTATTTCACTTTTGTGAAAAAACAGGTCTTGAAAGCTTGCTCCCAGGCTTCCAGAAACAAGCCTTCCAGGCGCCGAGTCTGCGTCCGGGGGCTAGAGAGAAAAAACGCCATCGGCGCCAGCGGACTCGCACCCGGCGCAGCGGCCCCTTTTTGTCTCTCGCCGCGATTGTGAGGGAGGCGAATAGGCAAGTGCACGGCGGTCTGTCCTCATCGACTTTGGAGCCGGCTGGCGCAGCCATCGCGGCGCCGCTCGAAGCCGCCTGGGAATCGATTCGCGGCGGCCTTCGCAGGGACCTCGGGGCGCGGACATTCGACGGCTGGCTCAAACCCGCTGTCCTGGGGGCGTTCGAACCGGACACCGGCGCTCTTGAGATCCTGATGCCCAGCCAGTTCATGGCGGACTGGGTTCGCTCCCATTTCGGCGAGCGGCTGACGCTGGCGTGGAAGACGGTGCTGCCGATCGTGCGCGAGGTGCGGGTCGCCGCCGCCGCCGATGCGCCGCGGCCCTCGCCGCTGCTGATCCTCGAGGAGGTTGTGGAGGCGCGGCCGCCCGAGCGCGACCCGTCGGCTCCGAATTTCGATCCGCGCTACCGCTTCGAAACCTTCATCGTCGGCAAGGCCAATGAGGTCGCGGCGACCGCCGCCCGGACGCTGGCCGGGACCGGCGCGGTCGGCTTCAACCCGCTGTTCATCCATGGCGGGACCGGCCGCGGCAAGACCCATCTGCTGCACGCGATCGGCCACGGCTTCCTGGCCGCCAATCCCGGCAAGCGAGTCGTGTCGATGTCGGCGGAAAAGTTCATGGTCGAGTTCATCCGCGCGCTCAAAGCCAATGACACGATCGGCTTCAAGGGGCGGTTGCGCAACGCCGACCTGCTGCTGATCGACGACGTCCAGTTCATCGCCGGCAAGGATTCCACGCAGGAGGAATTCTTCCACACGATGAACGAGATCATCACCGCCGGGCGGCGCCTGGTGATCACTTCGGACCGGGCTCCGCAGGACCTCGACGGAGTTGCTCCGCGAATCCTGTCGCGGCTGTCATGGGGGCTGGTCGCCGACATCAACGCGGCCGATTTCGAGCTGCGCTTCAACATCATCCAGGCCAAGCTCGGAGCGCTGCCCGGAGTCGAGATGCCGCGCAACGTCGTCGACTTCCTGGCCCGGCGAGTGACGTCGAGCGTGCGCGAGCTCGAAGGCGCTCTCAACCGCATCGCCGCCTACGCGATGATGACCGGCCGGGCGATCGACGTCGCCTTCGTCGAGGAAGTCCTGGCCAACGTCCTGCGCGCCAACCAGCGGCGGATCTCGATCGACGAGATCCAGACCCAGGTCGCCGAGCATTACCGGATCCGCAAGGCCGAGATGACTTCGGCGCGCCGGGCTCGCGAGGTCGCCCGCCCGCGTCAGGTGGCGATGTACTTGTCCAAGCAGCTGACCCCCAAGTCGCTGCCCGACATCGGCCGGCGCTTCGGCGGCCGCGACCACACGACGGTCATTCACGCAGTCAAGCAGATCGAGCGCCTGCGCGCCGCGGACGCCGAGCTCGACGCCGATATCCGGCTGCTGACCCGACAGCTCGAGGGCTGAGCGGCAAACAGTTCCCTGGCTGCCCCGATGGCCAGGGAAAAAGGCCCATCCGGACCGGTTCCGGGTGGGCCTTTCCGTGCCGTTGCGGGAACGGCTTAGCGCTGCGGTATCGCTGGTGGCCGCCCGTGCGGGTTACGAATCCCGACTACGCTCATGTTTTCGAATGAACAGCCCAAGGACCAGATCAAGGATCGGTGGAAGAACACGATGCAGCAACAGCGTCGCTCGAAACACGAAGTAGCTCCCGAAGTGGTAGGACGGCACGGCTGACGTGGTGTAGTGAAAGACGTCAGCCCCGCCGCTGAAAAATCGCCGAACGTCCTTTGGCCGGTTCAGCTTGTAGGCGGTTGGAAAGACGTCCTCCTCCTTGCGGTGAGGTTGAACGCTTCGAAGCAGCCGGCTGTGAACGCGATTGGGAAAGAGCCGGCTTGCAAGGGCCACGTAACCCCATTTGTTGGGCGTCAGTGCGCAGATCCAGCCTCCGGGCTTGGTGACCCGCAGCAACTCGCGCGCCAGCCATTCAGGATCGGAAACATGCTCGAACACATAGCGTGAAACGACAATGTCGAACCGTTCGTCTTCATAGGGAAGGGGCTGGCCTTTCTCGAGCAATTTCGCCTCGTCGAGCGTCGGATTGCCGAGCACCGCGGGATCGATATCGCAACCGTCGACGTGGGCGACACGGCCACGGAAATTCTGCAGCCAGAGACGGTAGCGGCTCGGCTCGTCGTAGAAGAACTCGCCCCTACCTGCGCCGAAGTCGAGGACGAAATCATCGGCTCTCACCAGGGCGGCAATCTGGGTGAAAAAAGCCACTTCTTGATCGATGTGGCTAAAGCCGCTGACGTTCACCTCTTCAAAGGCTTGCCGTTCGAGCCGCATCTTCGACGTTTCTCTCGTCCTATCCACCGTGACGACCGGTCCGCGCGAACTCGCTTTGTCGGGTAGTGGGACAGTCACGTTTGAAACAACTCCTTGTTGAAGCCCAAACGACGGCCGGTCAGTGCGTGATCCGCTCTCGCCACGTCTTTCTCCGCCCCGATTGAAAGCGGACGAATGGAGACTCATGGGCAGGGCAGGGCTTTCCTGCGAGTTCCCCCCGGTGACTTGTTAGCGCACGCCTTGTGCAAAGGCGAAATGTGATTCACAAGCCGGGCGCGACGGGGTCGGCTCGCCTGATGCCGCCGCGCACCTTCCTGCACGGGTCATCATGTTTCCCTACTGGCTGTTGTTCTTCATTTTCGCTTTTGGCGCGCTTGTGGACGCCTTGAGGCGTTCGCGAAGTCCGGCGCTTGCGAGCCCGGCGCCTTCGGTCGGCCAGCCAGTGCGTGGTTATGATCCGTTCCTGACCAGCGCGGCGCTGGTGGCCGCGTTGATGATCGGCTTCCGGTACCAGGTGGGCGGGGATTGGAACCCCTACGAATTCATCTTCGAGCAGATCGGCCGTCTCAGTTTCTGGAAGGCGGTCTGGTACATGGATCCGGGCTACGCATTCCTGAATTGGGCAGCCAATTCCCTGGGGATCGAAATATGGTCCGTTAATCTCGTTTGCGGCCTGCTTTTCACGTTCGGGCTCACTCGATTTGCCCGCACTCAGCCGTACCCCTGGCTGGTCTATGTCGTGGCCATTCCCTATCTCGTGATCGGCGTCGGCATGGGTTACTCGAGGCAGGCCGTGGCCATCGGTTTGTCGCTGGCCGGCCTGGCAGCCATTTCGCGAGGCTCCTTTGGCCGCTTCCTGCTGTGGATTGTGGCAGCCGCTCTATTTCACCGAACGGTCTTAATTTTCATCCCGATCATCGGCATATCCTACTCTCGAAATCGGCTTCAGACCCTGTCGCTGACGATCGCCGCCGTCGTTCTTGCCTACCTTCTCCTGCAAGAAAGCGCCGAGGGGTTTAAAAGGGCCTACGTCACGCGCGTCTACGAATCCCAAGGCGCTGGAATTCGTTTGGCCATGAACATCGTGCCGGCGATCCTATTCCTCGCCTGGTCGAGGCGCTTTGAAGTCGGCCTTGCCGAACGCACGACCTGGCGAAACCTGTCGATCGTCGCGCTGTTGAGTTTCGCTGTTTGGATGGTGGTCGAAACCACGGTCGCGGTCGACAGGCTCGCGCTTTACATCATCCCTTTGCAGCTGTTCGTGTTTTCCCGTCTGCCGATCGTTTTTTCGAGGAATGGGACTCCAGCGACCGGCGTGTTGCTGATGGTGATCCTCTATTCGGCCCTCGTTCAGTTCGTCTGGCTGTTTTATGCCAATCACTCCAAGTTCTGGATCCCCTATCAACTGTACCCGGTATTTTAAGTTACCGAACGGTCGCGAGAAGCCTTCGAACTCCGGCCAACGGCGAGAATTGGTCTTCGTACCAATCAAACGCCGCACGTTGACCAGAAAAGTTGAGGGTGTGGGGACCCTTGACCCTGTCCAGCTGCAGTCGGCCGACCGCCTCTTCGCGGTAGTCGCGTACAGTCAGTTCCTGAATCCGGAATATAGCGATCCCGTTTCCATACTCCTCGTGCCACAGCTGCCCGAGCCTCAGAGGGCCGGCGGCGGAGGGGACAATGAATCCGGCCATGCGCGATCCGCTGGGCGAGATTCGGATCGGCGATCTCCGGTGCTCCTCAAACCGCCCGAACAGGTCCGGCGCGTGCCATAGCCGGAGCGCGCCGGGTCCTTCATCGAGCAGATTGCCGAACAGAAAAATTCTCGATCCGTGGCGAAAGAGCGTCGGATCGAGAATTCTCGGGTCGCCCGGAACGTCCATCCTGGCGATCTCGGTCAGCTGGTCGCCCCGGTACTCATAGATGGCAGGGGGTGCCCAGAGTGCGACTTCCGGGATCAGATAGGTTCTGCCGTCCTCTTCGATCCACGCCGGGTAGCTGTGATGTCCCCTGGCAGTCGACAGCTTGTGAATCCCGTCGGATCCCAGCTTGAGGATCTCGCCTTTTCCCGTTCGGGACCGCAGGGCTTCCAGCAGCATTTCCGAGCCCGAGGGGGCGAAAAACGGGTCCGCCAGGAAGCGATATCCCCTGGGCGTCGGATAGGTGTGCCAACTGCTCTGAGCAGGAAATGCGCGATCGGGCGCAAGCAATTCCTGCGGTTCGAATTCGGCAATGGATACGCGCCAGGCCTTCTCCATGAAGGCGCCATAGGCCAAGCGACCCATGAGCGATCTGGTCGTTTTCCAGATCAGCCTGAGAACGTCCCAGGTGCGCGGAAGCCGGTAGACTTTTCCATCGCTGGATCGATCCAGCGCCGTCCCGCTGAGCGCATTCTCGATCGCCGTCTTGAGGAGCAGCGGAGAGCGCCCGAACGCGTCGAGCAGGGTCGCCTTGTAGGAATGGGAGAACACCTTGCTCTCGGCGAAGGCGAGAATCGCGCCGGCGTCGAGCCGATTGGAGAGGCGCTGCACGACCTGGCCCATGATCTGCTCGCCCCCAAGCAGCTCGTAAAAACCCGCGGGACGCCCCCGGAACTGGGCGGGATCGCCGTGATGATAGGACAGGATCGGAGTGGCCAGCACGTCCGGGGGCGGGACTTTGAGCAATCCCATCCCGAATTTGAGGATCACGTCCGGCGCGTCGGCCCTGAGGCATTGAAGGATCGTTGAAGGCAGTTCCTGCCACGCGCCGCTATAAACGGAATCGAAATCGACAGTCCTTTCGACCTTGAGACTCTTCGGTAAAGCGGTGGCGCGAGTCAGGGCGTTGCGGATCGTGAACAGGTTCAGCGCGTAATAGGCGAAAAACCTCACCCGCCGCTTTTCCGGCCTCGTATTCCGGCAATTGTAGACAAGCAGCTCGGGCTCGGGCTCGAGCAAAGCCAGCGCATCGGCCTGCCACTTTGCGATGCGCATGTTGTCGACGATCAAGGCGATTTTCACGGGCGGCCCCCGACTCCACCCGGCAGGGGCGAGAATCGCGGGCGATCGGCGCTGCCAAGCGCTCCCGTGGGACGTTTGCCGTGCATCAGGATGGAAGCGTTTCGGATTGAAGCCCTGTGGACGGTATCATTCCCCGACGAACGGACGGGCCGGAACCGGGTTGCCGTCGAAGAGGCCAGCCGGCTCGCGAAGCTCGGTTGCGGTCGCGCAGGCTGGCGAGCTACAGGAGCGGCCCGCATCCGACAAGATCACCCAGCCCCTCCGGAATTTGGACAGCTGTAATATGAAAGGAATCATCCTCGCCGGAGGGAGCGGTACCCGCCTTTACCCGGCGACAATCGCGGTCTCGAAGCAACTTCTCCCAATCTTCGACAAACCCATGATTTATTACCCGCTGGGTGTCCTCATGCTCTCGGGCATTCGCGAAATCCTCATCATTTCGACACCGGAGGAGCTGCCACGCTTCGAGGCCTTGTTGGGCGACGGAAGCGCTCTGGGGCTGTCGTTCAGCTACGCCGAGCAGAAAGCGCCGAACGGTCTTGCCGAAGCCTTCATCATCGGCCGCGAGTTCGTCGGCTCTGATTCGGTCGCACTGATCCTTGGCGACAACATCTTCTACGGTGCCGGATTGCGCGAGCTTTGCCTGGGTGCAGCCCAGGAAAATCAAGGGGCCACCGTGTTTGCCTACCAGGTCGAAGATCCGCAGCGCTACGGGGTGGTCGCGTTCGAGAAGGGGAGTGATCGCGCGCTTTTCCTCGAAGAGAAGCCGCCCGAGCCCAAGTCGAATTGGGCGGTCACCGGACTTTATTTTTACGACAATGACGTCCTCGAGATTGCGAGGTCGGTCACGCCTTCCGGCCGCGGCGAGCTGGAGATCACCAGCGTCAACCAGGCCTATCTGGACCGCGGCGACCTGCGCGTCATGCGGCTCGGCCGCGGCTTCGCCTGGCTCGACACCGGTACCCACGAAATGATGCAGGAGGCTTCCTCCTTCGT
This sequence comes from Sphingomonas sp., assembly GCF_013812825.1. Taxonomy (GTDB): domain Bacteria; phylum Pseudomonadota; class Alphaproteobacteria; order Sphingomonadales; family Sphingomonadaceae; genus Sphingomicrobium. The sequence continues at coordinate 129,736 of NZ_JACCSU010000045.1, forward strand.
TCGCGCGATCGAGCACCGCCAGGGGCTCAAGATCATGTGCCTCGAGGAGATTGCACTCGACCAGGGCTACGTGACTCCCGACCAGGTCCTGCGCCGGGCAGCCTTGCTCGGAGACACCCCCTATGCGGCTTACTTGCGGCGTCGGGTGAGCGAGCTCGCCGATGAGTGACGGCCCGGAAACCGTGCTCGTCACCGGCGGCGCCGGGTTCATCGGCAGCGCGGTTTGCCGCCACCTGATCGCCGCCGGCCGCTATCGAGTCATCAACCTCGACAAGCTGACCTATTCCGGAAACCTGGCTTCGCTCGCCGACATCGAGGACAGCCCGGATTATCGGTTCCACCAAGCCGATATCGCGGACGATCGGCCGATCCTCGACGTCCTTCGGCAAGAGGGCGTGACGAAGATCCTGCATCTCGCCGCCGAGACCCACGTCGACCGCTCGATCGACGAACCGGCGGTGTTTCTGGAAACCAACGTCACCGGCACGTTCCGGCTGCTCCGGGCGGCGCTCGAATATTGGAGCGGCCTCGGCGGCGACCTGCGGCAACGATTCCGCTTCCATCACGTGTCCACCGACGAGGTGATGGGCGACCTGGCGTTCGACGAGGGCGTCTTCACCGAGGAGACGCCATACGATCCTTCCTCGCCCTACTCGGCGTCGAAGGCCGCGTCCGATCATTTGGTTCGCGCCTGGCACCGGACCTACGATCTGCCGGTCGTCCTCTCCAATTGCTCGAACAACTATGGGCCCTACCAATTCCCCGAAAAACTGATCCCGCTGGTCATCCTCAACGCGATCGCCGGGCAGACCCTTCCTGTCTACGGCCGCGGGGCCAACGTGCGCGACTGGCTTTACGTGGAGGATCATGCGCGAGCACTGGAGCGGGTGATGGTCGACGGGGCGGCGGGGGAAACCTATCTGATCGGCGGGCGCGAGGAGCGAACCAACCTGCAGGTCGTCGAGGCGATCTGCGCCGAGCTCGACCGCAAGGCGCCGCTGGCGAACGGTCGCTCCTACGCGGAGCAAATCGAGTTCGTCGCCGACCGCCCGGGGCACGACCGGCGCTATGCGATCGATCCCTCGAAAATTGAGCGCGAGCTCGGCTGGCGGGCGGCTGAGAGCTTCGAGACGGGGCTTGCGAGAACGATCGACTGGTACCTCGCGCGCGAGGACTGGTGGCGGCCGCTGCGCGAGCAGCGCTACGCCGGGCAGCGGCTCGGGCAGGGTCGCGTGGCCTAGCTGCGTCGGCGCCGGCGCCGGATCCATTTCCCCATTCGCTATCGTCAGCGAAGCAGGGGGCGGGCAAGGCGAAGGAAGCGGTCGACCGCATACCAGGGCGCGTCGGCAACCCGCCACGGCGGCCTGATCGAGAAATATTCGTCGAGAAGCCCGCCAACCTGTTCCTTTGGACAGACTCCCACGAGCGCGCGGCGGGTCAGTCCGAGCATGAACCGCACGGTCATTCGAGACTGGTTCCGCACGGCTCTCTCATCGAGACGAGCATCGACTCCCAGGGCAAGCGATCGGACGGTCGTCCTCCCCCAACCGATCATTTTTTCCGAGTCATAGGTTTTGGGCACCCGTCGGTAGAACATCTTCCCGCTGCTGGGCCCCACTCGCCGGGCAGCGAGGAACATGCGCCGTGTGTGAACCTCGTCCGACAGGAACCCGTGCACCGAGAAGCCTTCCCACGCTTTCTGGTAGATGCTCTTGCGGATCACGCCCCAGCCGTGGATGTGCCATCCTCCCATGGTGAGCTCGCAGGCCGTCCTTCCGTCGATCGGCCGATCCGGGGTTGCGACCGTGACCCGCGGGTTGGTCCCATCCGCATCGACATCGAAGCATTGGAACAAGACGATGTCGAGCTGGTCGCGGTTGAGGGCTTCCACGGCCTCGGTGACCGCGCCTTCCTCGAGGAAATCGTCGCCGTCGAGAAAGCAGATGAGGTCGCATGTCGAGGCGCGGACCGCTTCCTGCCGCCCCAGCGTCGCGCCCAGATTCTTCTCGCCCCGGATCAGCTTGAGCTTCTCCGATCCAAGCCGCTCGAGCATCTCCAGCGACCCGTCCGTCGAACCGTTGTCGTAAACGACGATTTCGCTGACCGCCGGGTCCCGGACGAGGGGGCCGGCCCACCCGTCGAGGAACGGGGCGTTGTTGTAATTGGGCATGACGACGCTGACGGACATCAAGTTTGATCCGGACCGAGCAGTTTGCTGTTGAGGAACGGCAGCAGCGGTTTCCACCGCACGCCCATCCGGCGGACTTCGCGAAGCGAGTAATAGCCGCTCGCCGTAAACACGCACAATCCGAATATCATCGCTGCGAGTTCACTAACGAGCGACAAAGCTGCGATCGCGACAAGCAGCAGCATCAGGCCGCCGATGAGCGCGGCGTTGCTTCGGCTGACTCGAAGCCCGTCTCTGGCCACCGCGGCAACCACGAACAGCAGGACTGCCGCATAGCCGACAAGATAGCCCGCGCCGGCAGCGGCGACGCCGACGTTGGGCGCTGCAAGCCAGGTGAGCGGAAGGAAAACGGCGGAAAGGACGACCTCGAGGAGGACGTAGACGATGGTCCTCTTGCGGGCGAGCAGCACGAATCCCAGCACCCAGCCGGCGAGACGCAAGGCATCGGCCGACAGCTGAAGGCGCAGCAACAGGGCAGCTTCACCAAACTCCGACGTGTACAGGACACTCAAGGCCAGTGGAGCGACGGCCGCGATGCCGAGCAGCGCCGGTGCAGCAACAAGGACCGACACGTGCAGCTGCTCATTCACCAGGCTCCTGACGGCCTGCCGGTCGTCGGCAACGGCGCTCAGACGCGGATAATAATCGGGGATCATGGCCCCGAGGATCAGTCCGATATTGAGCGACGAGATCGCGAAGCTTGCCTGGTACAGCCCGGCTGCATCGAGCCCCAGCTGCGAGGCGATGATCCCGCGGATTGCGGCCTGCGTTGCGCTGCCGACCGCGGCGGCGGCGGCGACTGCGAGTCCCAGGTTGGCGAGCACTCGCCATTCTGACTGGATTGCGCGGCCGGGAAACTTGCCCCACCGGATCGCGACACGCGGTCTGAGCCAGAGGGCCACCAGATAGACGGCAACCGGGGTGGCGAGGACGGCGGCGAGCACTCCGGCCATTCCGAACAAGTAGACCGCGGTCACTCCGACGATCGACGAGAACAGCGCGGCCCATATGCGCGTTCGCGCAAAATCGGCCATCCTGCGCTGCGCCTGCATTTCGGCGATGAGGACCGCGCCGACCACCGTCAGCCCGACGCCGACGGACAGCCAGCCGACATCGCCGGCGTAGGCCTCCGATCCGGTGGCCAGGTTCGACAGCGGAACCCGGAAAATCCAGCACAGGATCGACCCGAGAGTGGCCAGGACCACCGCATAGGTCCACACCCCCCAGCGAGCGATGCGCCACCGCTCCGGATCTTCGCGGGCGGACGAGAGCTGCCTCACGGCGCTGGAGTCGAGACCCATGCCGGCAACGGCATATCCCATCGTCATGACGGCGGTCAGGGCGCCGAGCAGGCCCACTCCGGCCGGACCCACAATGAGGGCGATGAGCTTCATCTTGGCCAGGCTGATCACCAACCCGGCAAAGGTCGCGCCGCCAACGATCGTCGTTACGCGGAGGATCTGCCGTTTGCTGATGTTGGCGTCGTCCTTGCCCGGCTGCTCGTTCATGCGAACGACTGCGCCAGCCTTACCCAGGCCCGAGCGAACCAGGGTTCGCGCCGGAGAGCTTGCAACAGTTTCTCCCGCGCCTCCGACTTTCGTCCGACATCGAGCATTGCCACCGCCACGTCATAGAACAAGCGCCGAGTGATGGCATAGCGCACCGCCCGCCGGAATGGCGGATAGCGCTCGTGAACAATCTCCAGGTACCGTGCCACTTCGTCCAGATTTGCGAATGGATCGCGAGTGACATTTGCATCGTGCTGTCGATAGCGGGCGAACGTGCCGGGGATATAGCCGAACAGGCCGTCGTCCCGGATCACGTCCACCCAGAGCAACTGGTCTGAGACCACCGGCAGGGCCCCATCGAAGCCATAGGACGGAACCCTGTCGGTCCGGACCATTACCGACGTCGCTCCATAGGGCCCGTGGCGGATCAGAGCCTCCGCTCCGCGGCCGCTGAGCAGCCGTCGAGTCAGCGGATGAGGCGAACGGGACCCGTTTTCATAGAACACTTCGACCTGATGGCCGCACAGCACTCGACGCGGATCATTGAGAAACCAGTCGATCTGGGCCGCGACCTTGCCCGCAAGAAGCACGTCGTCCCCTCCCATGAAGGCGATGAATTCGCCGGAGCAGGCACGCAGTGCTTTATTGGAATTCCTGGTGATTCCCTCGTTGCGCGAGTTGAGAACGGCAATCACAAGATTAGGATATTGGAGCGCATATTGTCGGATGATCTCCTGAGTGCGGTCGGTCGACCCGTCATCGGCGACGACGACCTCCAGGTTCGGGTAATCCTGCGCGACCGCGCTTTCGATTGCCTCCGCGATATACGACTCCTGATTATACGACACGATGCTGATCGAAACTCTTGGAACGCTCACCGTGCGGCTTCATCTGCATAGAAGGCTTGTACCGCGGCCTCCACCGCGTCGACCTCCGCCGCGGACATGTGCGGTCCAATGGGCAGGCTCAGCACTTCCGTCGCCAGCTGCTCCGCAATGGGCAGGCTGCCCCGGGCGAGCCCGAGATCGGCGTAGGCCGCCTGGAGGTGCGGTGGGATCGGGTAATGGATCAATGTCTGCACGCCCGCTTCGCGCAAGTGGTCAACGAGTGCCTGCCGATGGGGAGCGCGAACGACATACAGGTGCCAGGCCGGGTCGGCCCAGTCGGGTACAACCGGCAAGCCGAGACCAGAATCCGCCAACTGCCGGCTATAGTGCCCGGCGACCGCCACGCGACGGGCGTTCCATTCGTCGAGGTGCCGCAGCTTGACCGACAAGACCGCTGCGTGGACCGGATCGAGCCTCGAATTGTAGCCGCGAACCGGATTTACATATTTGGTCCGCGAGCCGTAATTGCCGAGCATCCGGACCCGCTCCGCAATCTTGGGATCATCGGTGGTCACTGCTCCCCCGTCGCCCAGTGCGCCAAGATTCTTGCCCGGATAAAAGCTCCAGGCGACCGCATCGCCATGACCGCCGATCCGGCGCTCTTTGTAGCGAGCGCCGTGGGCCTGTGCCGCGTCTTCGACGAGCCTCAGCCCGTGATGCTTCGCAAGCTCCAGCAACGGGTCGAGATCTGCCGGCTGACCGTAGAGGTGAGTGGGCAGGATTGCCTTGGTGCGCGACGTGATCGCGTTGGCCACCCTCCTGGGATCGATGTTGTGGGTGTCCGGGTCGGGCTCGACCGGTATCGGTATTGCTCCAACCATCGTCACCGCGAGCCAGGTCGCGATGAAGGTGTTGCTGCTGACGATCACTTCGTCGCCCGGGCCGATTTCAAGCGCGCGCAGGATCAGGTGCAGCGCGTCGAGCCCGTTGCCGACGCCGATGCAGTGGCGGGCTTCACAATAGGCCGCGAAGGCGGTTTCGAAGCTCTCGACTTCCGGCCCGTGAATGAATTGTCCCGAACGGACAACCCGGCGCAATGCAGCGTCGATCTCCGAGGAAAGCTCCTCGTGGGCCGCCTCGAGGTCGAGAAACTTGATCGTCATGCGGGCGACTGGGCTCGCGTTTCGGCAAGGAAACTCTCGTAATCGCGGATGTAATCGGCTTCGTCATGAGGAGCGCTGGCGAGGACCAGCACCACGCTGTCTGCAGTGAAGTCGTGCATTTCGCGCCACTGCATCCGTCCGATGTGGAGCCCGCGGTCGGGGCGGTCGAGCGTAACCTCGCGCCGCTCGCGACCGTCATCAACGATCAGGCGGCACGAGCCTTTCACGCAGATCATCAACTGGTCGAGCCGCCGATGGGCATGAAACCCGCGCGAAGCCCCTTCGGCAGCGAGGATGTAATAGACGCGGTTGATCGGGAAGGGGACGTCCTTGGCTTCGATCGAGACCAGCATGCCTCGGTCGTCAGCATGAGCTTGCAGCGGAACTGGATGTAAAGCGTCGGTGCGTCGCAATTTGGACTACCTGTCGGTGTTTGGGGGCAGAATAGCGGCGAGCGGGTAGCAAAGTCCGCGCACCCGCGCCACAAGCCGTCTCTACCCAGCATTTGCAACAGGACGTAATGAACGACATCATTTCGAAGCAGGCGAAAATCAGCACAAGCGAAGCGATCGATCGGCCCCAGCCAAAGCTCCTCGTCCTGGACGCCGGCTATACGCTGGAAGGGATTCGCGAACGTCGGATCGAACAGTCCGTCACTTGCCGCGATCTGGACGGCTTTTTCGCACATGTCTGGAGCGTTCATCCCTTCGCGACGCTGGTCACGTCCGAGTCCTGGGGCCCCCGCCACGGGCGGCCGCAGCTCTATCAGCTCGCGCCGCGGCACAGCATCATTGAGGGCAAGGTCGGCCGCCATGCCTGGCTGAGTCGACTGTTTGCGGCCAACTTCCTGCTTAGCCAGATCGACCTGTTCCTGATGCTCTGGCGGCTGATCCGCAAGGAAGGGATCAGCGTCATTCGCGCCGCAAGCCCCCTCTATCCAGGGCTGTTCGGATGGGCTCTCGCGCGCTTGAGCGGCATCCCGCTGGTGATCCGCGTCGGCGGCAATCACGACAAATATTATGAGACCACCGGTCAGCCGATCGAACCGCGCCTGATGCGCAGCCGGCGGATCGAGAAGATCGTCGAGCGCTTCGTCTTCAGCCGCGCCGATCTGGTTGCGGCGGCCAATCAGGACAACCTCGACTTCGCGCTTGCAAACGGCGCGAGGGCGGAACGCTCGACATTGTTTCGCTACGGTAATCTGATCGACGACCGTCATTTCGTGGAGCCTGGCAGGCGCTCCCGGGACGACGCCTATCTGGCGGAGCTCGGGATCAGCCCCGGCAAATTTCTCCTCTACATCGGACGCCTCGAGCCGGTGAAGCAGCCCGATCATGTGGTGGAGACGCTGGTTGAGGTCCGTCGCCGCGGTTTTGACGTCAAGGCGGTGCTGGCCGGAGAGGGCAGGATGCGCGAGCAATTGGCTGAACGCGCCCATGCGGCGGGGATCGAGGACAGTTTGATCTTCGCCGGCAATGTCGGCCAGGATCGTCTGGCGCAGCTGATGCCGCTAGCCGCGGCGATCGTGTCGCCGCATACCGGGCGGGCGCTGACCGAGGCCGCTCTGGGCGCTGCGCCGGTCGTTGCTTATGACGTCGATTGGCAGGGCGAATTGATCGAGACCGGAGTCACCGGGATCCTCGTGCCGCACGGAGAAGTGGAGCAGATGGCCCAGGGTACGGTGCGGCTGCTTTCCGACCCGGCTTATGCGCGCCAGCTGGGAGATTCGCTGCGCAAACGGGCGCTCGAGATGCTCGACCCGCTCGCACTCGACGAACATGAGCGGCAGGAATACAGCAAGCTTCTGACACGATTTGACCGACCTGAGTGACCCGAGAACCAATGGATTCGCCACCGCCGCTCGGCGTTAACATCGACCAGAAGACCGTCGAGGGATTTGGCGAGGAGTGGTCCTCCTACGACCAGCAGGATCTCGATCAGGCCGAGCATCTCCTGCTGTTCGAGCAATATTTTTCGACTTTTCCCTTCGAGAGCCTGCCCGCCACCGCGGAAGGTTTCGATCTTGGTTGTGGATCGGGGAGATGGGCCGCTCTCGTTGCGCCGAGGGTTGCCAGGCTCCACTGCATCGACCCGTCTGCCAAAGCTCTGGAAGTTTGCCGCCGCCGGCTTTCGCAGGCGCCCAATGTGAGCTTTCATCTTGCGGGCGCAGACACGATCCCGCTGGACGATCTAAGCCAGGACTTCGGTTACAGCCTGGGGGTGCTGCATCATATTCCCGATACTTCCCGGGCCATGCGGGACGCCGTCGGCAAACTGAAGTTCGATGCGCCCTTCCTCGTCTATTTGTACTACAATTTCGACAATCGCCCCCGCTGGTTCCGGGCGTTGTGGCTCGTCAGCGAGCTCGGCCGGAAAACGATATCGCGGACGCCTTTCAGGATGAGGAAATTCCTCACCACGGCCATCGCTGCACTGATCTACTGGCCGCTCAGCCGATCAGCGACCTTGCTCAAACGCCTTGGCCTTGACGTCAGCAGCTTTCCACTGAGCGGCTATCGCTATCGGAGCTTCTATAGCCTGAGGACGGACGCTCTGGATCGCTTCGGCACGCCGCTCGAACAGCGTTTTTCCCGGGCGGAAATCCAGGCGATGATGGAGGCGGCTGGGCTTGTCGACATCACCTTTCGCGAGGATGAGCCGTTCTGGGTAGCGTGCGGGCGCAAGGCTGGCCCAACGAGGCGATGAAAGTCGTTCATTTCGTTCCTTCGCTGGTCAAAGGCGGTGGCGAACGGGCTGTCGTGGATCTTTCCAACTGGCAGATAGACAATGGCCACCAGGTCACCGTCGTGGCCGGCTGGAAAGTGGACGAGTCTCTCTTGCGGCATCAACTCGATGAGCGGGTCGATGTCGTTTACATCACCGAGTCCGGTACTCGCTGGAGCCGGTACCTGGCCGGAGTGTCTTGGTTATTGCGTAACCGTAAGTGGGTATTTCGGCAGGACCTCATCCATGCTCACATGACTTGGTCCGCGGTACTGGCGACGCTGATCTATTATTGGCGAAGGTCGGCAGATTTTTCGAAGCCATTCGTATTCGAAACCTATCACGCCGTGGGAATGCCAATCAGCCGCATGGCTCGCTGGGTGCACTCGCGAATGGCAAAGCGGCGCGACGTGCTCATCCTCATGGCCGACGACGCCTATTGGAGCGCGTTCCGTGCCGCCCATCCGACACTCGATGCCGAGGTGATCCTGAATGGCCTTGCACAGCCTCGAATAGCGGCGCGCAAAGACCAGGATGTCGAGGAATATCGCCAAAGCGCAGGAGCGCCGGACAGCGGTTCGTTGATTGTCGGCAGCATAGGGCGCCTCGTGGCCGAGCGCCGTCCCGAGCTGGTGATCCACGCTTTTGCGAAAATTGCGGAGGAGCTCGAAGGAAGGGTCCATCTTCTTTTCGCCGGCGCCGGACCACAGGTCAGGGCTCTTCGAACGCTCGTGCAGGAATACCGGCTGGAGGACCGAGTCCATTTCCCTGGACTTGCCCTCGATCCAGCCCTGCCACTGGCTCTGACGGACGTTTACATCTCGGTGAATGTAGGCCCGGTAACGGGATTGGCTGCTGTTCAGGCGGCTTTCTGTGGAGTTCCAATCGTGGGCATCCAGCTGGTAGAAGACTATAGGCCGGCGCAGGAGGATTGGATCTGGTCGAGCACCGATATCGCGGCTGTAGCGGCCGAAGTGACGAGGCTTCTCGAAGACCCCGACGCGCGCTCGGCTCTGGGCGCTTCCCAGCGGGCCTACGCGTACGAGAACCTGACAATCGATCGGATGGGGCGCTCTTATGAGCTTCTCTACGATCGCGCTCGGGCTCGGCGAGGTTTGGCGACTGGCTCGAATTGACCACCTGACGTTGATGACGGTCCCATGTGCGGGATAGCCGGCATCCTCGGCGAGGGAGCGAGGAACGAAGCACTGCTCGCCCGGATGGCGTCGGTCATCACCCATCGCGGGCCGGACGACGAGGGCGTGTGGTCGGACGCCGAGGCCCGCATCGGCCTGGCTCACCGGCGCCTTGCGATCGTCGACCTGTCGCCGCAGGGCCACCAGCCGATGGAGTCGGCAAACGGCCGCTACGTCATCAGCTACAATGGTGAGATCTACAATCACCTGGAATTGAGAGCCGAGCTCGACCGTTCGGGGCGCAGCCCCAGTCCATCATGGCGCGGTCATTCGGATACCGAAACCCTGCTGGAAGGCATCTCGGCCTGGGGTCTCGAACGCGCGGTTTCCAAGGCGGTTGGAATGTTCGCCTTCGCGCTGTGGGACAAGAAAGAGCGCAGGCTGAGCCTGGTTCGAGACCGGTTTGGGGAGAAGCCGCTCTATTACGGTTGGGTCGGCCGGGATTTCGTCTTCGGGTCGGAGCTCAAGGCCTTGCGGGTGCATCCCGGCTTCAACAATCCGATTGAGCGGCGCGCTGTCGGGCTGCTTGCCGCGCGGAACTATGTTCCCGCCCCTCATTCCATTTACCAGCATGTGTTCAAGCTCGAGCCCGGCTGCATCCTCAGCCTGACGCCCGAGGCGGCATCGACGCGGCTTTCGGCGCCGCCAACGGAATCGGACAGCACTCGCGGCATCTCGCTGGTCCGATATTGGTCTTACGGTCGGGCGGTCCGGGATGGCCTGGCCAACCCGATCGCGAATGAGTCCGAAGCGGTGGAGCTGCTCGAGCAGGCCCTTGCCAAGGCCGTGCAGGGCCAGTCGATGGCGGATGTGCCGGTCGGCGCGTTCCTGTCCGGAGGAATCGATTCGTCGACCGTCGTCGCGATGTATCAAAAATATTCGCCGCGACAGGTTCATACGTTCACGATCGGCTTCGAGGAGGCGGCCTTCAACGAAGCCGACTATGCCCGGCAGGTCGCAACGCATTTCGGCACCCGCCACCACGAGCGTGTCGTGACCGTGCGTGAAGCCCAGGAAGTCATCCCGACGCTTCCCCAGATGTACGACGAACCGTTTGCGGATTCCTCGCAGATACCGATGCATCTCCTCAGCCGTTTCGCCCGCGAAAAGGTAACCGTCGCTCTATCGGGCGATGGCGGCGACGAACTGTTTGGCGGGTACCAGCGCTACTTCGGCACCGTTCGCCTCTGGCGGCAGCTGACGAAGCTTCCAGCGCCCATCCGCTCCGCGGCGGGTTCGGTCCTCGGGCGGATTTCGCCGGGAGCCTGGGATCACCTCGGGGGTTTCCTCGGGCGTGGCCGCCGGCCGCCATCCTTCGGCATCAGGGTCCACAAAACGTTGCGGACAGTCACGGCGGCACGAAGCCTGGATCAGATCTTCAACAGCTTCCTCGACGAATGGTCCGGGGAGGCTTCGCCCGCGCTTGGGGTGCAATCGCCCGAGGCCGTTCACCCGTTCGACCTGGATCCTGGCGCGCCGGCGCCCGATGCCGTGCGGATGATGTATGCCGACGCGATCAGCTACCTGCCCGACGACATCCTGTGCAAAGTCGACCGGGCATCGATGGCGGTGAGCCTCGAGACTCGCGTGCCGTTCCTCGATCACCGGGTGGCCGAGCTTGCCGCGAGGATACCGATCGAGATGAAGGTGCGGCGTTCGAGCGGCAAGCATATCCTCAAGCAGCTCCTTTACCGGGAAGCGCCTCAACAGCTGTTTGAGCGGCCAAAGGTCGGTTTCGGAATTCCCGTTGGGCACTGGATCAAGGGCCCGCTTCGGGACTGGGCCGAAGATTTGCTCGACCCGAAGACCATGGCCGGCGAGGGCTTCTTCGATCCCGCGATCGTGCAGGGCCGGTGGCAGGATCATGTCAGCGGCCGACGGGATTCGACGGCCGCGCTGTGGGCGATCCTGATGTTCGAGTCTTGGCTTCGCGCTCAGCGCCAAGCGCTGTCGGCCGCGGCCTAGCGCAAGCGAGGGTCCAAGCTTCCTGAACTAGGCTCGCGCGGTCCGGATATGTTCGTCGACGTTCCTGGCGAGCACGTCCATCGGGACGTTGCCGCCGATGACCACCGCGTCGTTGAACGCCTTGATGTCGAAGCGCTGGCCAAGCGCCGCCTTGGCCTTTTCGCGCTGGCGGTTGATCTCGCTGTGGCCGACCTTGTAGCCGCATGCCTGGCCAGGCCAGCTGCAATAGCGGTCGACCTCGCTGGCGGCCTCGATCTGCTTGGTGCCATTCTCCTCGACGAAGAAGCGCACCGCTCGCTCGCGGCTCCAGCCCTTGGCATGGAGCCCCGTGTCGACCACCAGCCGGCAGGCGCGAAAGGCGATGCCTTGCAGATAGCCGAGCCGGCCCGGGGTGAAATCGTCGTAGGCGCCGAACTCATCGGCCAGCTGCTGAGCGTAAAGCGCCCAGCCTTCGGAATAAGCATTGAACGACAGCAGGGTCCGGATCAGCGGCAGCTTGTTGGCATATTCGCCCTGCCAGACATGGCCCGGGAGCGCCTCGTGGTGGGTAAGATCGGGCAGGTCGAACTTGGTGTGCAGCTCGGTCGTGCGCAGATTGATCCAGAACTTGCCGGGGATGGCGCCGTCGATCGAACCGGCGCCGCCATAGGCTCCGGGCGCCCCGAGCTCTTCTTCGGGCGGGATCCGCCGCACCTCGAGGTTGCCGCGCACCATCGTGTTGAACATCTGCGGCAGCTTGGAGCGGATGATTCGAATGCGCTCTTCGATGAAGGCCATGATCTCGGCGCGGCCCTTGTCGCCGGGCGAGAATTTGTAGCGCGGGTCTCTGCCCAGCGCCTGCATCCGTTCACCGACCGAGCCCTTGGTGTAGCCGAGGCTGCGCAGGATCGGGTCCATGCGCCCCTGAAGCTCGCGAAGTTCACGAAGGCCCATCTGGTGAACCTCGTCGGGCGACATGCTCGTCGTTGTCGAGGCCTTGAGCGCCCAGCGATAATATTCATTGCCATTCGGCCGCGCCGACATTCCGGGATCCTCGGTCGCCATCCGGCGCTGGAGAGTCATCTCGGCGATTTGGCGCTCGAGCGCCGGCGCGACCTGCTTCTGGGTGATGGCCCGAGCGCGTTCGGCCCATTTCCCGGGGATTTTCTTCTCGCGGGTGCGGCGCTCGATCGATTCGACAAGGCCGCCGCCTTCGCGGGCGCCCTTGGCGGATTGCTTAAGCTGGTTAAGCGCCTTGTCGATGAGGAAGCCCGGCGGAATCAGGCCCTTGTAGCGCGCCATGATCACTCGCCCGAGCTCGTTGTCGAGCTGCTGCGGGTAGGAGGCGAGCCGCGCAAGATAGGCCTCGGCGTCGGCGGCGTTGTTGATCTGGTGGTCGGAGTCGAGGAACCGCGGCACGTCGAGATACGCGCCGACATTCTGGATCACCACATAGGGGGTGTTGCGCCAGCCGCCGACGGCGACGTCGCCGTAGGGCAGCTGAAACCCCTCCAGCGCGACCGCATAGGCGCTGCGGACGACCTCGACGCTGGTTCGGTTCGAATGCGACAGGGTCGAAGTGTCGATGGCGCTGACCCGGGCGAGGTCGGCGCGCAGCGTCTGCGCCAGCCGCTGCTGTCCGATTCCGGACCGGTCGCTGAGCCTCGAACGAAGCGGCGCTCGCTCGCCCTTGTCGATGCCGAGCGAGGTCGCGCTTTCGGGCGACAGCCACAGCAGGTTCTCGGCAATCGAGTCGAGCAGCGCTCCGGCGCTGGCATCGTTGCCGGCCGCGGCCTGCGCGAAGGCCGGAGCGGATCGCGAGAAGAGAGGCAGGGCGGTCGTTGCGGCCAAAGCGGCGAGAGTTTCGCGGCGGGTGAACTGGTGTTCCGGCAAGGATCGAGCGCCTTTTATGCGGGTGGGAGGATGCGCTCGGCTTCCACGGTCAGGCAGTTGCCGTCAACGCCGGTGATCCGGACTTTGTCGCCGGCGGAGGCCGGTCCGCCGCGGGCGCTCCATTCGCTGTCGCCGACTCGGACTCGGCCGCCCTGCGCATCGATGGGCTCGACGACCGTCACCACCTTGCCGACCATTCTCGCCGAGCGGTCGTTGAGGAGCGGGTCGCTGCTGTCGACGGCCGCGTTGGCGTAGAAGCGCCGCCCGACCATCACCGCGATCAGACTGTAGAGCGCGAACAAGGCGAGCTGCGAGGCGGCGCCGAGGTCAAACAGCAAGGCGAACGCCCCGGTGGCCAGCGCCGCGGCGCCGATGAACAGAAGGAAAAATCCGGGGGCGATGATCTCGGCGATCAACAGCAGCACGCCGCCGATCATCCACAGCCAGCCGGGTTCTAGGTTGTCGAGCATCAGCCCTGGATCCTCGGAACGCCCGGGAGTCCCGGCGTCGCGCCGCGGCCGGCAGTTTGCTCGCGCTTGGGCTGCGGGGCCGGCCGGGAAGCGGGAGGCTGGTCGCCGAACACTTCGCGCGCGAGCTCACCGATTCCGCCCAGCGTGCCCATCAGCTGCGTCGCCTCGACCGGGAACAGGATCGTTTTCGCATTGGGGGAGGTGGCGAACTTGCCGAGCGCCTCGACATATTTCTGGGCGACGAAATAGTTGATCGCCTGGCCGCTCCCGGCCTCGATCGCGTCGCTGACCGACTTGGTCGCCGAAGCTTCGGCCTGGGCTGCGCGTTCGCGCGCCTCCGCTTCGCGGAACGCCGCTTCCTTGAGGCCCTCGGCCTGGAGGATCTTCGCCTGCTTCTCGCCTTCCGCCCGAAGGATTTCCGAAGCGCGCATGCCCTCCGATTCGAGGATCGCGGCGCGCTTCTCGCGCTCGGCCTTCATCTGGCGGGTCATCGCGTTGACGATATCGGTCGGCGGCCGGATGTCCTTGAGCTCGACGCGGGTGATCTTCACGCCCAGGCCTCGGTCGCATGATCGACCACCGCGAGCAGCCGCGCGTTGATCTCGTCGCGCTTCGAGAGGGTCTCGTCCAGATCCATCGAGCCCATGACCGTTCGCAGATTGGTCGTCGCGAGCGCCAGCAGGGAGGGGTAGAGCTCGCTGACCTCATAGGCCGCCTTGGCCGCGTCGAGCACCTGGAAGAACACGACTCCATCGACGGCGACCATCGCATTGTCCTTGGTGATGATCTCCTGGCCCGGGATATCGAGCACCTGCTCCATCATGTTGATCTTGTGGCCGACCCGATAGAAGAAGGGCGGGACGAAGTTGAAACCGGGCTGGGCGACCCGCACGAAGCGGCCGAAATGCTCGATGGTGTAACGAAAGCCCTGGTGGACGATTTTTACGCCCATCATCACGAACAGCAGCGCCAGGACGGCGATTGCAATCATAAAGGTCGTCAGCATATCCACGGGCACGCTCCATTATTGGCAGCTCATGATGCGACGGTCGGAGGCCGCGTGAAAGAGAAATCGGCATGAAGCTCGACCTCTTTGCGGTGCGTTCGCTGCTGTTCCTGCCGGCTTCGAACCCGCGCGCCATCGCCAGGGCGCGTGA
The DNA here is from genome assembly GCF_013812825.1 of Sphingomonas sp. Taxonomy (GTDB): domain Bacteria; phylum Pseudomonadota; class Alphaproteobacteria; order Sphingomonadales; family Sphingomonadaceae; genus Sphingomicrobium. The sequence goes on from NZ_JACCSU010000045.1 coordinate 144,806, forward strand.
GGCCGGCGCCGACCTGACGGTCCTCGACCTCGAGGACGCTGTGAGGCCGGAGGACAAGGCGCTGGCTCGAGCCGCGGCCGTCGATGCGGTCCGCGAGCCGTGGCCAATGCCGGTCGCCATCCGGCTCAATCACGCCGGCAGCCCCTGGCATGACGAGGACGTCGAGGCGGTCCGCCACTCGGGCGCCGACGCCGTCGTCGTTCCCCGCGCTGCTTCAGCCGACGAAGTGATGGCGATCAAGGAATGGGCGGCTCGGCCGACGCTGGCAATGGTCGAGACGGCCGCCGGCGTGCTAGCGGCGGTGGAGATCGCGCGCGAAGCGGCGGCGCTGATTGCCGGCACCAACGACCTTGCCGCCGATCTTCGACTGCCGCCCGATGCCGGGCGCGAGCCGCTGCAGATGGCGCTGCAATCGATCATGCTGGCGGCGCGCGCCGCCGGGATCGCGGTGTTCGATGGCGTGTTCAACGGGCTCAAGGACCCAAAGGGTTTTCTCGAACAGGCAGCCAGCGGCCGCCGCCTGGGTTTCGACGGCAAGAGCTTGATCCACCCGGACCAGATCGAGCCGTGCCATCGCGCGTTTGCTCCGAGCGAAGCGGAAATCGAGCGCGCCAGGCGCCTGCTCGCCGCCGCCACCGGCGGCGCCGAGCGCTTCGACGACGAGATGATCGAGCGCATGCACGTCGAGGCGGCAGAGAGGCTGTTGGCCAGGGCCAGTCAGGCCTGACGCTGCTCGGCTGGTTGGCGATTTCGTCCTTGTGAATCAGTCGATCGAACGCTGGACCGAGGCGCCAGATGAGCGTGCCCGGCGGAATGTCCTCGCCCGCGAACACGCCGACTCCCTCGAAGGCGGACGGACGGACATAGGTCGGGATCAGCAACAAGCGGTTTCGCCCTGTTTTCGTGTCGCGCTGAACCCAGGGCGGCACAGCCGGTTCCTGCCGATGCAGCAAAAGTCCGTGGTCTGGCCAAGCTAGCCGCTCCGAGCTCGCCCGCGACGCGATTGCGCGGCTCGGATGGTCCGGCGGACTTGGCGAATCGGCGTTTCCTTGGCATGGGCCGATATGGCCGACCCCAACGCAACTCCCGACATTCCGATGGGGCTGACGTTCGACGACGTGCTCCTGCAGCCGCTCGAATCGAGCGTGCTCCCGAGCCAGGCCGACACCAGCACCTTCCTGACGCGCGAGATCTCGCTCAACATCCCTTTGCTGTCGTCGGCGATGGACACGGTGACCGAAGCCGACATGGCAATCGTGCTTGCCCAGCTGGGCGGCATTGGAGTGCTCCACCGCAACCTGTCGGTCGACGAGCAGTCGGCGGCGGTCCGGGCGGTCAAGCGCTTCGAAAGCGGGATGGTCGTCAATCCGATCACCATGAGCCCGAACCAGACTCTGGCCGAAGCCCTCGAGCTGATGAAGAGCAACCGGATCAGCGGCATCCCGGTGGTCGAGAAGTCGGGCAAATTGTGCGGCATCCTGACCCACCGCGACGTCCGCTTCGCCGAAAATCCCAAGCAGCCGGTCTCCGAACTGATGACTCGCGAGAATTTGGCGACCGTGCCGCTCGGCACTAGCCAGGAGGAAGCCCAGCGAATCCTCCATCAGCGGCGCATCGAGAAACTGCTGGTGGTCGATGACGACAACCGCTGCGTCGGGCTGATCACCGTCAAGGACATCGAAAAGTCGGTCGCCGCGCCGTTCGCGACCAAGGACTCGGAGGGGCGGCTGCGGGTCGCGGCCGCGACCACCGTCGGCGATTCCGGGTTCGCCCGCACGGAGACGCTGATCGACGCGGGCTGCGACTGCATCGTCATCGACACCGCGCACGGCCACAACACCGATGTCGGAGCGGCGGTCCAGCGTGTGAAGACCCTGTCGAACTCGGTGCAGGTGGTGGCCGGCAACATCGCCACGGCCGAGGCGGCCAGGGCGCTGATCGATTCGGGCGCCGACGCGATCAAGGTCGGCATCGGCCCGGGCTCGATCTGCACCACCCGGATCGTCGCCGGAGTCGGCGTGCCGCAGCTGACCGCGATCCTGTCCGCCGCGACGGCCGCGGCGGGGACCGGCGTCCCGGTGATCGCCGACGGCGGCATCCGCACCAGCGGCGACATTGCCAAGGCGCTCGCCGCGGGCGCGTCGGCGGTGATGGTCGGCTCGCTGCTTGCCGGAACCGAGGAAGCGCCCGGCGAGACCTTCCTGTACCAGGGCCGGACCTACAAGAGCTATCGCGGCATGGGCTCGGGCGGGGCGATGGCGCGCGGCTCGGCCGACCGCTATTTCCAGCAGGACATCCGCGATCATCTGAAGCTCGTCCCCGAAGGGATCGAGGGCCAGGTGCCCTTCAAGGGCCCGGTCCGCGACATCGTCCACCAGCTCGTCGGCGGCGTCAAAGCGGCGATGGGCTACACTGGCTCGGCGACCATTGCCGAGCTGCAAGAGCGGGCGCAATTCATCCGCATCACCAATGCCGGCCTGTCGGAAAGCCATGTCCACGACGTCTCGATCACCCGCGAGGCGCCTAATTATCCGACGCGGTAATTTTCCCCCTCCCGCTCGCGGGAGGGGCTAGGGGAGGGCATGTTCGTCTGCCGCACCGCGGGTTTCGGACAGTCCCTCCCCCCGGCCCCCTCCCGCCGGGCGGGAAGGGGAGAAGAACCATGACCCCCGCCGCGCGCCTCCACGCAGCGGTCGAAATCCTCGACGAGATCATCGTTGCCGCCCGCGACGATGGACCGCCGGCCGACATCCTCGTCACGCGCTATTTCAAGACCCGACGCTATGCCGGATCGGGCGACCGCCGCGCGGTGCGCGAGCTGGTGTTCCGCGCCATCCGCCGGTCGGCCGAACGGCCAGCGAACGGTCGCGCGGCGATGCTCGGCCTGGCCGAGGACGATGCGGCGTTGCTTGGGCTTTTCGGGCAGGTCCGGGG
>NZ_JACCSU010000048.1 GCF_013812825.1 Sphingomonas sp.
GGCTCGTCGGGACCAGCCAGCGGGTGCTGCTCGAGAGCCCGGGCAAGGGCCACAGCGACGGTTTCGCGCCGGTGCTGGTCGAAGGCGCCGGCCGCGGCGAGATTCGCAACGCTCGAATCGTCGCCCGCGATGACGACCATCTCGTGGGCTCGGCCGTATGAGTTGGCTCGACCGCCTTCGCGGCGGATTCACCAAGACGGCGGCGCGGCTCGGCGAGAACCTCACCGGCCTGACCACCACCGCGGCGCTCGATACCGCGACCCTCGACGACATCGAGGAGGCGCTGATCGCTTCCGATCTCGGACCCGAAGCGTCGCGCCGGATCCGCGAGGCGATCGCCAGGCAGCGGTTCGAGCAACTCGACGAGCGCGGCCTTCGGACGATCCTCGCCGAGGAAATCGAGAAAATCCTTGTGCCCGCCGCCAAGCCGCTCGAAATATGGGGTTTCCCGAGGCCGCACGTCGCTCTGGTGATCGGAGTCAACGGCTCCGGCAAGACGACCACCATCGGCAAGCTCGGCCATTGGCTGCACGAGCAGGACTATGGCGTTCTGCTGGCCGCCGGCGACACCTTCCGGGCGGCGGCGATCGAGCAATTGCAGATCTGGGGGCAACGCATCGGCGCGCCGGTGATCGCCGGCAAGGAAGGCGGCGACGCGGCGGGAATCGTGTTCGACGGGGTCCGGCAGGCGACCGAGGCCGGAATCGACGTGCTGATCGTCGACACCGCCGGGCGCTTGCAGAACAAGACCCATCTGATGGAAGAATTGTCGAAGATCCGCCGCGTTCTGGGCCGGATCAACCCTGAGGCCCCGCACGATGTACTATTAGTGCTCGACGCCACGACCGGACAAAACGCCCTTGCGCAGGTCGAGGTGTTCAGGGACAGCGCCGGTGTGACCGGCCTCATCATGACCAAGCTCGACGGGACCGCGCGCGGCGGAATCCTGGTCGCCGCGGCCGAGAAGTTCGGACTGCCGATCCACGCGATCGGGGTCGGCGAAGGCGCCGACGACCTGCGCCCGTTCGACCCGCGGGCGGTCGCCCGCGCGATTGCCGGGCTGCCGCCCGAATGACCGACAAGACCGAACCCTCGGGCGGCTCACGGCTGCTGATCGACCTTGGCCCGCTGCTGGTCTTCTTCCTGACCAATTATCTGGCGCCGGTGCCCGACGTGCTGCGGATCTTCGTCGCCACCGGCGCCTTCATGGCGGCGATGATCGCGGCGATGATCTATTCGCAGCTGCGTTTTCGCCGGATCTCGCCGCTGCTGCTGTTTTCGGGCTTCATGGTCATCGTCCTCGGCGGCCTCACCATCTGGCTGCGCAACGAGACGTTCATCAAGATGAAGCCGACGGTCTATTATTTGCTCGTGTCGGGGCTGCTCGCCTTCGGCCTCGCCACCGGCCGACCGTTGCTGAAGGCGGTGCTCGGAAGCACCTATCCCGGCCTCGACGACGCCGGCTGGACCAAGCTGACGCGCAATTGGGCGCTGTTCTTTGCGTTCATGGCCCTGCTCAACGAAGCGGTGTGGCGCAACAGCTCGACCGACTTCTGGGTCGGTTTCAAGCTGTGGGGGGCGATCCCCCTCACCTTCCTGTTCGCGGCCGCCAACGTGCCGATGCTGCTGCGTCACGGCCTCGCGCGCGACGAGGCCCAGCCGGCCGAGCCCGGTCCAGTCGAATGAACAAGCCCGGTCGAATGAGCGAGCCGGTCCTGTCGATCCGCGGCCTGCGCAAATGCTATGCAAGCGGCACCGAGGCCTTGAAGCCGATCGACCTCGACATCCGCCGCGGCGAGATCTTCGCCCTGCTCGGCCCGAACGGAGCCGGCAAGACGACCCTGATCAACATCGTCTGCGGGACCGTCAATCCGACCAGCGGCACGGTGCTGGTCGACGGCAAGCACTGGCTTCGCCACTATCGCGAGGCGCGCACCCGAATCGGCCTCGTCCCGCAAGAGCTGACGATGGACGTGTTCGAGCCGCTGATCAGCACGGTGAGCTTCAGCCGCGAGCTGTTCGGCCGCGCCCCGGACCGAGCCAAGATCGAGCGGATCCTTCGCGACCTGTCGCTTTGGGACAAGCGCAACAACATTTTGAAAGACCTGTCGGGCGGAATGAAGCGCCGGGTGATGATCGCCAAGGCGCTTGCCCACGAGCCGGACATCCTGTTCCTCGACGAGCCCACCGCCGGCGTCGACGTCGAGCTGCGCCGCGACATGTGGGAGCTGGTCCGCCGCCTTCGCCAGGACGGAACGACGATAATCCTCACCACCCACTATATCGAGGAGGCCGAGGAGATGGCCGACCGCGTCGGGGTGATCAACAAGGGCGAGCTGATCCTGGTCGAGGAGAAGAACGCGCTGATGCAGAAGCTGGGGCGCAAGGTGCTCCATCTCCAGCTCGCCGAGCCGCTCGCCGCCGTTCCTTCGATCCTCGCCGACTGGCAGCCGCAGCTCAGCGACGACGGCAACACGCTGATCTACGAGTTCGACGCCAAGGCCGAGCGTACCGGAGTTCCGTCGCTGCTGACCGCGATGCGCGACGCCGGGATCGCCTTCAAGGACCTCGACACCAAACAATCGAGCCTCGAGGATATTTTCGTCGGCCTGATCCATGATCAGCGAGACCGGCAGCAGGCCGCGGCCGAATGAACTGGCGCGGAATCTGGGCGATCTACAAGTTCGAGCTGCACCGCTTTCGGCGCACTTTGTGGACCGGGCTCGCGGTGCCGGTGATCACCACGTCGCTCTATTTCATCGTCTTCGGAGCCGCGATCGGGTCACGGATGAGCGAGATCAACGGCATCGAATACGGCAGCTTCATCGTCCCCGGGTTGATGATGCTGTCGCTGTTCACCGAGAGCATCTTCAACGCCAGCTTCGGCATTCACATGCCGCGCTTCACGGGCACGATCTACGAAATCCTGTCGGCACCGCTGTCCGCGTTCGAGACCGTGCTCGGCTATGTCGGGGCGGCTGCGAGCAAGGCGATGATCGTCGCGCTGGTCATCCTGCTGACCGCCAACCTGTTCGTCGACGTGCGCATCGAGCATCCGCTGCTGATGCTGATGTACCTGCTCCTGGTCGCTGTCACCTTCTGCCTGTTCGGGTTCATCGTCGGCATCTGGGCCAAGGGCTTCGAGCAGCTGCAGGTGATCCCGCTGCTGATCGTCACTCCGCTGACCTTCCTCGGCGGCGCCTTCTACTCGATCGACATGCTTGGCGAGCCGTGGCGCAGCATCACCTTGTTCAACCCGGTGGTCTATCTGATCAACGGCTTCCGCTGGACCTTCTTCGGCCAGGCCGACGTGCCGGTCTTGACCAGCCTCGCCGCGACCGCCGCCTTCCTGGTCGCCTGCATGGCCGCGATCTGGTGGATCTTCCGGACCGGCTACCGGCTCAAGCAGTAAGCTGCGCGCGCCGCCATTCCGGCAGAATGGCGAGCACGAGGCCTAGGCCGTCAGCTCGCTCTCGCGGGTTGACGCCGGCTGCTGGTCCGCGCGTTCCGCGCCGCGGCCGTCGAGATTCTGCGCGACGAACTCCCAGTTGACGATATTCGACAGCACGGCCTTGGCGAACTTGGGCCGCTCGTTGCGGTAGTCGATGTAATAGGCGTGCTCCCACACATCGAGCGTGAACAACGGCACCATTCCGTCGTGGACCAGCGGCGTATCCGCATCGTGGAGCGAGGCGATCTTCAGCGTGTCGCGGTCGAGCAGCAGCCACGCCCAGCCGTTCGAGAAATGTTTCGCCGCCTCGTCGCCAAGCTTTTCGAGCATCGGCTCGACGCCGCCAAAGCCGTCCTCGATCATCTGCTTGAGCTTGCCGCTCGGCTGCTGGCCTTCGGCGGGCGCCAGGCACTGCCAGAAGAAGCTGTGGTTCCACAGCTGAGCGCTGACGTTGAACAGTCCGCTATCGTTGTCGCGTTTGGCCGACCGGACGACGTCGATCAAGGATGCCCCGGACAGTTTCTTGTCCTCGAGCAGCTGGTTGGTCTTTTTCACATAAGCGGCGTGGTGCTTGCCGTGGTGGAACTCCAGCGTCTCCGCCGACATGTGCGGCGCCAGCGCGTCCCTTGGATAAGGCAGGTCGGGCAGCTCGAAGGCCATGTCATCCTCGCTTTCGGTCAGGGGTCATAAAAGGTAACGGCTGGCGCTCGCGGCGGGTCCGCAAATCACCGCAGATGCTTGCGGTTCGTCGCTGTCTGGCCGTAGAACGGCCGAGCTCGCCGAGAGTGGAAAAATAGGGGTCTCACAAAATGGGCAAGCTGTTCGATAATCTGAACCTGGTCCTGGGAATCGGGGTTGCCCTGGCGATCGCCCTGATGGCCGGGGTTCACGCCGAGATTTTGACCGCGGAAGCCGTGCTTCGCTGGCTGCACGTGTTCTTCGGAATCCTGTGGATCGGCCTCCTCTATTATTTCAACTTCGTGCAGATCCCGGTGATGCCCACGGTCCCTGCCGAGCTGAAGCCGGGCGTTTCGAAATACATCGCCCCCAAGGCGCTGTTCTACTTCCGCTAGGCGGCCGCCTTCACCGTCCTGACCGGCGCGGCTTTGGCTTACGTCAAAATGTACATCGTCGAGGCGCTGACCCTGCGCGACGGCTTCGAACTCATCGGGATCGGCATGTGGCTGGCGCTGATCATGGCGGCCAATGTATGGTTCGTCATCTGGCCGAACCAGAAGCGGGCGCTGGGCCTGGTTGAAGCCGACGATGCCCGCAAGGCGGCGTCGGCGCGGACAGCAATGGTCGCATCGCGCACCAACACGCTGCTGTCGCTGCCGATGCTCTACGCGATGACCACCTACCAGACGCTCGGAAGCTGACGAGGCGCGGCCAAAGCTAGCGGGTCCGCACCTGGTAGCGCTGCAGCTCCACGGCGGGCAGCGGCCATGTCGGATCGAGCCGCCTTGCCCGCTGCAGGTCCCCATAAGCGGCCCGCAGGTTGCCGGCCTCCTCGTGAGCGATGGCACGCATGTAGAACGCGACCGCCGGCCTGCGGGTTCGCAAAGCGATGGCCCTTTCAACGAACTGGAGTGCGAGCTGGCTGTTGCCGCGCTTCAGGGCGTTGATGCCCTTGTTCAGCCAGGCTTCCGCCTCATTGGCATCGAGCGCGAGCGCGCGGTCGTAATCCCGCTCGGCCATGTCGAGGTTGCCCAACAGCATCAGGATGACGCCGCGGTTGACATGCGTCCCGGTCAGGTCGTGGTGACTGAGACCTTCTTCGGCCAGCGCCAGGTCGCAAGTCTGGAGAGTCCCGCGGTCGGCCCTCAGGGCCTCCGCCGCTTCGTAGCACGATCTTGCCAAGCTCGAACCGAGGGTGATCCGCCCTCCCTGGGCGGGCGTGGCGGCGGCCAGGAACGCGATGGCCGTAGCCGAAAGGAGAAACGCTTTCATCGAAGCCTCCTTGTCCTGAGGTGGGCACCATACACCTCCTTTGCGTCCTCGGCACGCGTCTTTCGACGAATGAGCAGGAATCTTAGGCGGCGGTGTCCTGGAGCCGGTGGCGCTTGAGGGCGTGGCGAAGCTGGTCGTAGCTGAGCCCGAGAGCAGCGGCGGTGGCGCGCTGGTTGAAGCGGTTCCGGGCCAGCGCCTCCTCGAGCAGCGCCCGCTCATAGGCCGCCACCGCCGAGCGATAGTCGCTGACCGCCGTGCTCGGCGACACGACCGACAGCTGGGGCTGCGGCTGCGGCCCGTCCGCCGCCTCGCCGACCGCTTGCGGCGCGGGCGCCGGGAGGCTGGCGTCGGCCCAGGGGGACTGGAAGGGGTCGAACTGGACCTCGGAGATCGGCCGCTCGGGGTCCTCGGAGCGATAGACGGCGCGCTCGACGACATTGCGCAGCTCGCGCACGTTGCCCGGCCACGGATAGGCCTCGAGCTGGGCCATCAGATGCGCGGTGTAACCGGGCCAGTTCGGCCAATCGAGCTCGACCGCCATGCGCCGGCCGAAATGATCGGCGAGCAACGGGATATCGCCGCTCCGCGCCCGCAGCGGCGGCAGGGTCACGACCTCGAACGACAGCCGGTCGAGCAGGTCGGCGCGGAACCGGCTTTCCTCGACCAGCCGGGGCAGATGCTCGTTGGTGGCGGCGACGATGCGCACGTCGACGCTGATCGGCTTGGAGGCGCCGATTCGGGTGACTTCGCCATATTCGACCGCCCGCAGCAGCCGGTCCTGTGCCGGCGACGACAGGGTCGCGAGCTCGTCGAGGAACAGGGTGCCGCCGTCGGCCTCCTCGAAGCGGCCGTGGCGGGTCTTCGACGCGCCGGTGAAGCTACCCGCTTCATGGCCGAACAGCTCGGCCTCGATCAGATTTTCCGGCAGCGCCGCGCAATTCATCGTCACCAGCGGTCCGGACCAGCGCGGCGAAAGGTGGTGGAGGCGTTCGGCAATCAGCTCCTTGCCGGTGCCTCGCTCGCCGATGACCAGCACCGGGCGATTGAGCGGCGCGGCGCGGCTCGCGCGCTCGACCGCATCGAGAAACGCAAGGCTCTGCCCGACCAGTTGACTGACCCGCTCCATTGGTCCCCACTCGAAAACTGGCCGACTGTTGGTGGTAAACCCCATCTCTTGGCAAGAAATTTCAGTCGTTTAGGAAGGGAAAATCGGCATCTTTTCCGGCTTTCCAGCATTTTCGGGGAGCTGGCACAGCTCTTGAATGGGAATAGGCGTACAGGGCCCTGAATTCGGAGTGCTAGATGGGTATCTTCTCCCGCACGCGGGACATTTTTGCAGCCAACATGACCGAGCTTCTCGATCGCTCGGAGGATCCGGCGCGGATGATCCGGATGATCATCCTCGAGATGGAGGAGACTTTGGTCGAGGTCCGAGCTTCGGCGGCGCGGGCGATCGCCGACGGCAAGGAGATGCGCCGCGCGTGGAAGCGTCTGGATGAACTGCAGGCAAGCTGGACCGAGAAGGCCGAGCTCGCCTTGTCCAAGGACCGCGAGGATCTGGCCAAGGCGGCCCTGATCGAGCGCCAGAAGGCGGCCGACATGGCCGAAGGGCTAAAAGCCGAGATCGCCGTCATCGACGACACGTTGAAGGGCTATGAGGCGGATATCGCCAAGCTCCAGGCCAAGCTTCGCGAGGCGCGCGCCCGGCAGAATGCGATCGCCGCCCGCTTCGAGAGCGCGGTGAGCCGGGCCAAGGCGCGCGAGATCATGAGCGGCAGCCGGACCGAGGACGCGTTCTCGCGCTTCGAGCTTCTCGAGCGCCGCGCCGACTTTGCCGAAGGACGCGCCGACGCGCTCGGAATGACCGGCCCGAAAAGCCTCGAGGAAGAGATCGCCGAATTGAAGGCGGCCGAAAAGGTCGACGCCGAACTGGAAGCCATGAAAGCCGCCCGAAACGCTCAATCGGCGGCCAAGGGGGAATAAGGAATGGAAGAGGAATTCATGGGGATGTTGGTCGGCGGTCTCGCCATCGTCACCCTGTTCATCGGGTTGCCCTGGCTAATCTTCCATTACGTGACCAAGTGGAAGCAGTCCGCGACCCTCACCCAGTCCGACGAGAAGTTGCTCGACGAACTGCACGACGCCGCGCGCCGGCTCGATGACCGGCTGTGCACGATCGAGCGGATCATGACCGCCGAGAACCCCAACTGGCGGCAGAATTGTCTGCCCGAGCGCAGCGAATCGCAGCGGCTGCTGGCCGACGGAGAGTAGAATGGCTGACGATAGAGTGACTCGCGAGCATGACCGCTACCGGCTGAGCGAGCAGCCGCCGAGCCGCACCCGCTTCTACCGCGACAAGCGCAACGGCAAGGTCCTCGGCGTGAGCGCCGGGATCGCCGACTACACCGGCTTCGACGTCAACCTGGTCCGCATCTGCTTCATCGCCGCGGTGATCATGGGCAGCGGCGCGCCGCTCCTGCTCTACTTCATCACCGCGATGATGACCTCGGACAAGCCGAGCGAGCTGACCCATGCCGATCCCGAGGAGCGCCAGTTCTGGCAGGGCGTCCGCGCTTCGCCGGCGCGCAGCGCCCGCGATCTCGGCTCGCGTCTGCGCGGCATCGACCGCCGGCTGGCCGACATCGAAAGCTATGTCACCACCGAGAACCGCTCGCTCGCCCGAGAGATCGAGCAGCTGCGCTAGCGCCGTACAACGGGGGCCATCAAAGATGACCGAGAAGTTTGAATTCCTGATACAGATCTTTCCGTGGATCGCGCTGATTACCACCGCCGGCGTCGCAGGATGGGTGGTCACCACCTGGATGCGGATCAAGAACGGCTATCCGCTCGAAACCAGCTGGGGCGTGCCGCTCCACCCGGCGACCGACAAGGAATCAGTCGAGCGGATCAAGCTGCTTACCGCGGAGAATGCGCAACTTCGTGCCGAGGTCGGCTCGGTCAAGGACCGGCTCGGGACGATCGAGCGGATCGTCACCACTCAGCCCTCAAAGCTCGCTCGCGACATCGTCGGGCTGACGTTTGATAGGGGAGGCAGGGCATGA
>NZ_JACCSU010000050.1 GCF_013812825.1 Sphingomonas sp.
ATTAACATTTCGTCTTGACGCCTTACAATTTGCGACATTCCTGCTATATGAAAGCGGCTATCAGTCGCAAACGGACGGTCTCAAGGCGCTTTGCGGCTCCTCATTCCTTCTATCGCTGCTCCTAGCAAAGGCCGAATATCCGGCCGATTCAGAAGGAAAACGACTATGCCAACAGGCACCGTAAAATTTTTCAACGCCGCCAAGGGCTATGGCTTCATCCAGCCTGACGACGGCGGCAAGGACGCGTTCGTCCACATCAGCGCCGTCGAGCGCGCGGGTATGCGCACGCTGAACCAGGACCAGAAGGTCACGTTCGACGTTGAGGACGACGGCCGCGGCAAGCAGCAGGCGGTCAACCTGCAGGCTGAATAATCGAAACGGGGCGCCGCCTTCACCAGGTGGCGCCCCTTTCTTTTCCAAAGGTAAATGAATGACCGATCGCGAAACCTTCCTTTCTCGGGCCGCCGAAGCTCGAAAGGATGCGGACGAAGCGATGCTCGACAATGTGCGCGATCGCTGCCTGAGATCGGAAGCCGCGTGGAGCGAAATGGCCGCACGCGCCGAACGTACCGAGAAGATGCGCGCCGCCCGCGATGCCGAAAAGGCGTCGATCAATGCCACTTCCAGCCTGGCGGAACCCCAGCCACAGCCGGCTGACCAAAACCCTAATCCAGCATAAACCTCGTCTTTACGCCCTTGGGTTAGAACCCGTCCCATAGACCCGTCCCAGCGGTAGGGCGGCAGGGGAATTTGCGAATGGCGATCAATCGGTTCGTCGACCGGCCTACGGTTAGCGTTGCCGAATATCATCTTGCGCGCGTTGCCGAAGCCGGCAGCGCGCGGCACGCTTATTTTAGCGCCCTGGTGGAATCGGCTGGTCCGAATGCGGCTCGCGATATCGCCGACGCGGTGCACTTGCTGTGCAGCGTTCACGGCCGCCACCCGGCGATCATGGCTCTGGCATTCTCGATGGCGCCGAAAGGATCGGTACATGGCTGGCTTGGCCGAGCCGCCGACGCGTTCGAACGCGAGCGGCTGTATCTGGTCCGCCTCACCGCCGCCGTCGGGCCGCTTCCAAGCACGCCTGGCGCCGCCGAGACGGAGGCGGCACTGGTCGCCCAGCGGCACGCCCTCGAGGTCCTTGCCAAATCGGAACGCAACGGGTGCGCGCTTGGCGCTGCAACTGCGCTGGTCAGCGACTGGTGGCCGATCCGCCGCCTGCTCGACCGTGCCGCCGCTCGGGTCGGGCTCGAATGCCCCGCGTCGTCACTTCCCGACGAACTGTCAATGTTGGAAGTCATCAACCACGCCTGCGGCAGCCCTTCAAGCGAGCGGGCCCTGGCGTTCGGCGGGGAGCAGCTCCTGCTACAGCACCGCGCATTCCTCGACTTGCTTCAGGCGAGGGCTGCCGTAAGAGGCGACTGGTAAGCGATACTGCGGGCAAGCCCGGCGGACGAACGTCTGCTTTCGACCCATGTCGGACATTCTGGGCTGGGCGCGAACTCACCAGAAGCGGACGTTCATTCAGGATAATACGCAAATACCGCTGACGACCCGAGGCGGTCGTCGAATAGGCAGCGTACCAATCTCCGTAAGCGGAAATTTGAAGCGGGCTTCTGACACCCGCGAATCCGCCGCAACCAATGAAGCAGATACCGGTGTCAAAACGGACCGGTTGTGACACCAAGCTCACGGCGAATAGCGCCGTCCCTTTACTCTCCCTGCTTTCCCGAATGGGATCGAATTTCGGGAATGAGAAAGCTTTTTAAAACCTATGCTTGGCGCGAGATGAGAAGGGTACGCGGCTTTCGTGGCATATCGGTGACTTGACACGTACCTAGTTACCGATATTTATGCCGCGTGGCCGATTTTATTGAGACGCAGGGCAACGTCTTCGTGGCGCACCGGCTGCGCCGCGCCTCCGATCGCATCGTCGACCAAGTCGGAGAGATGCTGGCCGCAGAGGGTCTTGATGTGCCGCCGCGCGGGGCGTCGATGCTGCTGATGATCGACGAACGGGATGCGATCGGCGTCGTCGAGGTCGCGCAGCGGCTGCGCCTCTCGCATCCGCTGATCGTACGGATGGCGCAGCGGTTCGAGCAGCTCGGCCTAGTCGAGATCGAGGTCGATCCCGGCGACGCGCGCCGCCGCCGGCTAGTTCCGACTGGAAAGGGGCGGCGGGAGGCGGCGGCGATCCGCGCCTTCAACACGCGCCTCGCCGCCATGTTCAACGCGCTCTTCGCCGAGATCGACAGCCCGCTCGTGACGGTGCTCGACAGGTTGGACGCGGCGCTCGACGCCACCCCCATCGCCGCGCGGATGGCCGCGCTTGCCGATCTCCAAGGAGCCGACGAATGAAGCGCCTCACAACCCTGTTGTTGCCTGTTCTCGTCTGCTTGCCCGTGACTGCGTCCGGCCAGGCTCGGCCCGCTCCGGTCGGTATGGTCATGCCGCAGACGGCCGCGCTGACCGTCGCCGACAGGCAGGCAATCGTCGCCAAGCTGGTCGGCGCGCTGCGCGACCGCTATGTCTTCCTCGACGTCGCGGAGAAGGCCGCCGCGAGGGTGCAGGCGGCCCACGCTGCCGGCGACTATGCGGCGCTCGCCGATCCGAACGCGTTCGCCGCGCGGCTGACTGCCGATCTCGCCGGCGTCGCGCACGACAAGCACATGAAGGTCATATCGCTGACTGCGCCCCCGCCCGGGCCGATGCGGCCGATGGCGCGTGGCGAGGGCGGCGTCTTTCGCGCCGATCGGATCGCGGGCGGGATCGGCTACATAGAGGTGCTCGGCTTTCCACCGCCGATGATCTTCAAGCGGACGCTCGACCGGGCGATGGCCGCGCTCGCCGGCAGCCGCGCGCTCGTCATCGACATGCGGCGCAATGGCGGCGGCTCGCCACGATCGGTCTCCTACCTCGTCAGCTACTTGGTCGCGCCCGGCCGACCGATCAACACGATCGTGTCGCGCACCGAGAAGACCAACGACTCCACCAGGGAGAGCTTCGCAAGCGAGCCGACGCCGACCAGCTTCGCGGGCGTGCCAATCTACGTCCTGACCAGCAAGGACACGTTCTCGGGCGGCGAGGAGTTCGCCTACGACGTCCAGGCTCTCAAGCGCGGGACGCTGATCGGCGAGGTCACCGGCGGCGGGGCCAATCCGGTCGACATGGTCGAACTGGGGCACGGCATGGCGGCCATGATCCCGTTCGGTCGCGCCGAGAACCCGGTGACCGGCACCAACTGGGAAGGACGCGGGGTGAAGCCCGACATCGTGGTTCCCGCCGCCGATGCGCTGCGGACGGCGTTGACGAAGGCGGGCGGGAAACCGGCTGCCGACATCGCCGCGGCATCGGTCGAGCGCGTCTTCACGCCGCGGTCGGCACCGTTTCCTGGCTCGGAGAACGCATTGCGCCGGATCGTGGCGGGTTATGCCAGCGGCGCGCCCGATTACGCCATGATGGCGGCCGACGCGGCGGCGCAGGTGCGCGACGCGCTGCCCGCGCTGCACTCGCAATTCGCCGCGCTGGGTGCGCTCCAGTCGGTGACCTTCAACGGACCCGATCCGCTCGGCGGCGATGAATACCGGCTGCACTTCGCGCATGGGACCTTAATGATGGCGCTGGTGCTCGGCCCCCAGGGCAAGGTCGCCGCGATCTCCACGCCGATGCCGCTCCCCGCGCCATGATGTGGACCGCACTCATCCTCCTTGCCGTGTATGTAGCGCTGAAGAGCGGGCAGTTCGCCTTCCTTGGAAAGGCTTCGGGATATCGCGGCGAACCCGTGAGTTTGGGGCGTCGGCTCCGGAAGGGCGAACCCGCGCTGCTGATCATCGCCGCATTGATCACGGTGCCGCCGGTGCTGGCCGGAACCTGGTATCACCAACACAAGTTCGAGGAGGTGCTGCGCAACTCCGTCAAGTGCTACGGCCTTGTCCAGGCCTATCAGAATGCGCCCGAGATCAAGCGATCGAACGGCGGATATGCGGTATACGAGTCCGTCTACGGCTATCGATGGGCCGCGTTCGACGCGTCGAGGCAGCTCGGATCGGATGCCAAGGCGGTGCAGCAGCGGCTTGATGAGGCGGCGTTGGCGATGGCCGCTGAGAGCCGTCGCGCCGGCGCAGGTGTCCGGCACGAGAGGCTCTCCGTTACGCAGAGTTGCCTGCATCCGCCGAAGGAGCCTCCCAACGCGTGAGGCCGCCTGATCAATGAAAGGATCGAGAGCAGGCGATAGCTCTTATATCCCAGCCAGTGTCACAACCGAACGGTTTTGATACCAGCGAATATCGGCTTTTTACTTAGCCTAATTCAAAACCTGCCTGTCCGCTTTCCACCCATTGCGGACATTCGATCAGGGTGCGACACCCCGGCAGCGGAGGGGTGCTTGAACACTTTTGAATACATCACCGTGCTGGTGTCGATCGTAATCGGCTTGGCGATTGCAGACATGGTAACCAGCCTCCATCGTCTCCTTCGCGCGCGGAAGGACGTGCAGTGGGACTGGGTATCTCTGGCTGCTGCGCTGCTGATCCTCGCGGAGCTGTTCAACCTCTGGTGGAAATGGCACGGCTTTACCGGAAACACGCTGGGGCAGGTCGTGCCCTACTTTGGAGTGTTGATCCTTCTCTTCCTCACGGCGTGTGCCACCCTGCCGGACGCAATCCCAGCGGACGGCATCGACTTGGGTCGCTACTTCGACGACACACGGCCTTATTTTTGGTCAACCTACTCTGCCTATGTCGCTAGCTGGATTACCTTGCGCCTAGTGGATGACTTTTCTTCTGGAGCTACCGCTGCTGATGCACTCGCGCTGCGCTGGTTCGATCTCCTCAATATTCCAATTTTCATCGCCCTTATTTTCGTCCGCCTTCGCTGGGTCAGCGGCGTTGTTATCGTGGCGACCTTATTGTGGCTGATGAAGGACTGGTGGTTCATGCGGCTAGCCGGCGAGGCAACTCGAACGTAGACGACGCTTATCCAACGCAAGTAATGTCCGCTTTCCAATTGCGGACATAGGAGCGGCGAGCGACGCGTCAGTCGATGACCCGTCGCCCCGCATCGAATGCAAACGCGGCATACCAGCACGCGATAAGACCCATCGCTACTAAAATGCTTGTTGCGCGGGATGGTCCTTCGGACGTGCGGACTTTCCGCACTAGCCACGCGACGTTGGCTATCAGCACGCACAGTAAAAGCAGGACGCTGCCAAACTCCCACGCGAGATACTTGCGAAGGTCCTCAAGCGGCACATCAGTGACCCTGCGGTCAACCCAGAGTAGAGATCCCACTATTACGAAACATGCGATGCCGACAGCGTTGACCGCCACCCAGCGCACTGGGGCATGTGACTTCGAGAGCATCGCAAAAGTCTAAAGGAGCTAATGTCCGCTTTCCACCCATTGCGGACATTCAGCTCACGCCGAGCGACGCAATCACTCGTCTCTATAAGCGAGCTCGAAATTGCCCCAGCGGCGGCCCCTGAAGTAGAGCGGCACGAATACATTCTTCACCGGGATGAAGCGGTCGCCCAGCTCCATTCGGTAGGTGGCGAGCGTCGCCGGCTTGTCGCTGGCGAGGGCGTTTCGGGTGGTGTCGTCGATCAGGATCCGGCGGTTGCGGCAATGCTCGTCGTTCCACACCGGGTCCGGGCCCTGCGGGTGGCTGCGTTCGCTCAGGTGGGTCGGCAGATAGCCGTTCATGTCGCCGATCGCCGAGCCGATGATGCGGTTGTCTTGGCCCTTGGTGCGGTCGAGGATCGGGCGCACGTGTCTGTCGGCGGCCGCGTTGAAGCGGACGTCATATTGGATCGGGTTGCTGCCTTCGACCAGCTTGTAGTCGCGGTCGAATACGTCCTCGACGCTGACCTCGCCAGCGTCGATCGCGCGCTCGACGGCGATCATGATGTTCCGCGCCGTCTCCTGCGCCTTGAGAATGAACGGCGTGTCGTCGATCTCGGCGCCGGAATTGGCGAGCGTGTCGAGCATGGTGTTCGACAATAGCTCGAGGTGAGCGAGGCGTTTCTCAGCGCTGAGCAGCTCCTGCCCGTTGTCGCGGGCGTCGGCGGCAAAGTCGGTGAGGCCGGCCTTGACCCGGTCGACGCTGGTCTGGATCATGCTGGTTGAATGGGCGATGCCTTCGGTCTGGCGGTCGACCCTGCCGACGATCTCGGAAACCTCGCGGACCGTGTCGCTGATCTGGCCAAAGCCCGACTGCGCGGCGCGGCTGCGCTCGACGCCAGTTTTGATCTCGGTGGTGACGGCGCCGGCCTCGCGAGTCAGCTCGCCGATGGTCGAGGCGATCTGGCTGGTCGCGGCGCGGGTGTCGTGGGCAAGCTTCTTCACTTCCGCGGCAACGACCGCGAAGCTGCGGCCGGCATCGCCGGCGCGCGCCGCCTCGATGGTTGCGTTCAACGCCAGCATATTGGTCTTGCGGGCGATCGCCTCGATAGTCGAGGAGACGGTCTGCACCTGGTTCATCGCCGAAGCGAAACCGGCCATGCGCTCGCCCAATTGGACGACGAGCTCGGTCAGGCCCTTGAAGCCGTCGATGGTGCCTTCGATGGCTTCGCGGCCGGCGTCGAGCTTGGCCTTGGCCTGTTCCGACAGCAGCCGCGCTTCGTCGGTAGAATCCGAGACGCGTTCTTGATCACCGAGCAGCCGCGTCGTCACGTCCTCGAGGCTGTCGAGCATCTTCAAATGCTCACTGATGCGGTCAGAAACGCCCTTCACGTAACCGGCAACGTCGCTGCACTCCATCGACAGCGACCCGCAATCGCGCGCCACCGCCCGGATCGCTTCCTCCGTAACCTGCTCGATGCCCTGTGTGGCCATTCCCGCTCCGCTCCCGCTTGGTCCTGGGCTCGGCTTACGGGCAAGCTCCTACTTCTTGGTTAACCACGCGGGCTGCTCAGTAGAGAAGATACGGTGCTCGCTGCTCTTCCCAAGCGCGCTCATCCGGCGTGGTCAGGGTGTCGAGATCGCCCGGCGCGGCTTCCAGGTCGTCGACCCATCCGCGAAGCAGCGGCGAGCCGTTGATGACGTCGATGGCGAGCTTGCCGAACTCATATTCGTAAGGGAAATCGCGCCACAGCTCATACTCCGGATAGAGCCGGCGGATCGCCTTGAACGCCAGCGCCTGCAGTCGCCACGGCTTGAATGCGGCGTGATCGTAGAAGCGCCCCTCGGCGTGGATGTGGACGCCGCTGCACAGCTTGCCAACATGCTTGTGGAAGGTCGGCTCGAAGCTGATCTCGCGAAGCGCGCAGCCGTCGAGCCATTGCGGCGCCAGGCGCTGCATTTCCGCGATCACCAGCCGTGCGTCGATGTCGGGCGCGCCGAACAGTTCGAGCGGCCGCGTCGTCCCCCTGCCCTCGCTTAGCGTCGCGCCCTCAAGCATCACCGACCCCGCATAGCATCGCGCCATATTGAGGTTGGCGGCGTTGGGGCTAGGGTTGATCCACAGACGGTCCACGGGCCAGCCGAAGCCGGGGCCGTCGGGCTGCCACCCTTGCATCGCGATCACCCGGTAATCGACATCAAGCTTGAAGTGATCGACGAACCATTTGCCGAGTTCGCCGAGCGTCAGCCCGTGGCGCATTGGGATCGGCCCGGCGCCCACGAAGCTCTCCCAGCCCGGGCGCAGCGTCAGCCCTTCGACCGGCCGGCCGGCGGGATTGGGCCGGTCGAGCACCCATACGGACTTGCCATGTTCCGCTGCCGCTTCGAGCACGTAAAGCAGCGTGGTGATGAAGGTGTAGATACGGCAGCCGAGGTCCTGCATGTCGATCAGGATGGTGTCGAAGGTGCCCAGCGACTGGCCGGTCGGGCGGCGCACCTCGCCATAAAGACTGAACACCGGGATGCCGTGGACCGGGTCGGTGAAGTCCTCCGATTCGACCATATTGTCCTGCTTGTCGCCGCGAAGCCCGTGCTGCGGCCCGAACGCCGCCGACAGCCTCAACCCGGCGCCGGCCAGCGCGTCGAGGCTGTGGGTGAGATCGCTCGTCACCGACGCCGGATGGGCGAGCAGAGCGACGCGCTTGCCCTCCAGCGGTTTGCGCAGTTCCGGCTCGGCGAGCAGCCGGTCGATTCCGAACAAAGTCATGGCCAAGTGCTTACGGAAGCTGCGCGGCGAAGCAATCGGGATGGTGGAAATCGGGCGTCTCGGCCGGGTGGGCCAGCGCCCAGAACGACTTGGTGCCGTCCTTCTCTTCAAGCACCGCCGACAGGCCGAGCTCCCAGGGCTGGCCGGCATCGACGGCGATGGTCGCGCCCAGCGTCCACCAGGTGAAATTGTCCTCCATTCGGATGTAGGGCGGCGAGCCGACATCGGCCCGCGCCATGTCTTCCCGATAGCTCGAGAAATCATAGGCTCCCCAGTTGCCCGACGGCGCGAAGTTCCACTCGCGGTAGGATTCCGCTCCGGCCGGCCGGAGGAACGCTTCAAAGCACGTCGTCTGCCACAGCTCGTCCGCCCGCCAGGGCTCCCTCAGCTTGGGAATGACGAAGCGGTTGGCCGGCGCGCCGACCCCGAACCAGATGTTGGTGGTCGCGACTGGACCGAGGGAGGCAATATGGTCGACCGTCGCCCAGACCCTGAAGGACGGGCCTCCTGGCGGCGCCGACGGGTGGGGCTCAAGCGTGAACTGCATCGCATCGCAGTAGCAGCGTGGAAAGCATGACGCTAAGCGGCGTCTCATGACCACCTATCGTTCCTCGCTGCTGAGGCTGCTCGACGAGCGCGGCTACATCCACCAGGTGACCGACGCCGCGGCGCTGGATGCGCTGGCCGAGAAAGAGACCGTCACCGCCTACATCGGATTCGACGCGACCGCTCCGAGCCTGCATGTCGGCAGCCTGGTTCAGATCATGCTGCTTCGGCGGCTGCAGCAGGCTGGCCACCGGCCGGTGGTTCTGATGGGCGGCGGAACCAGCAAGATCGGCGACCCGAGCTTCAAGGCCGAGGAGCGAAAGCTGCTCGACGACGCGATGATCACCGCCAACATCGCTTCGATCCGGCGCGTGTTCGATCGCTTCCTGACGTTCGGCGACGGCCCGGGCGATGCGATCCTGCTCGACAACGCCGAATGGCTGGACGAGCTTCAGTACATTCCGTTCCTGCGCGACATCGGTCGGCATTTCTCGGTCAACCGAATGCTGACGTTCGACAGCGTCCAGCTGCGGCTGGAGCGCGAGCAGTCGCTCAGCTTCCTCGAATTCAACTACATGATCACCCAGGCCTATGATTTCCTCGAGCTCGAACGGCGCCTCGGTTGTCGCTTGCAGATGGGCGGGTCGGACCAGTGGGGCAACATCGTCAACGGCGTTGAGCTGTGCCGGCGAGCGGATGGCGTGGAAGTCTTCGGCCTGACGACTCCGCTGATCACCACCGCCGACGGCGCCAAGATGGGCAAGACCGAGCAAGGGGCCGTGTGGCTCAACGAAGATCTGCTGAGCGCGTACGATTACTGGCAGTTCTGGCGGAACACCGATGATGCCGATGTCGGCAAGTTCCTGCGCCGGTTCACCGACCTGCCGCTTGCCGACATCGCCATGCTGGAGAATCTGCAGGGCGCCGAGCTCAATACGGCGAAAATCGCTTTGGCCACCGCCGCGACCGCGATGCTTCACGGCGACGAGGCCGCACGCACCGCCCAGGAAACCGCCAAGGCGACCTTCGAAGGCGGCGCCGGCGAGGATCTGCCGACCTTGAGCGTCGGCGATGGAGTCAACATCGCTCACGCTCTGACCCAGCTCGGCTTCACTCCGTCGAACAAGGAAGCCAAGCGCAAGATCGCCGAAGGCGCGGTGCGGTTGAACGACGAGGTCGTCAGCGACCCGGGCCTGGTCGTCGCTGCAACCGAGCCGATGAAGCTCAGCCTCGGGCGCAAGAAGCACGCGCTGCTTGTGAAGTAACCCTCACCCCAACCCTCTCCCGCGCGCGGGAGAGGGAGGAGGAGCGCAGCGACGGAGGGTGAGGGTCCTTCCTAACCGGAGCGGATCAGCCCGACCGCCTGGTCGCGCTCGAACAGATAGAGGCAAATGCGCGCCGCCTGACCGCGGGTCCCGGCAAGCCCGCCGTCGCGATCGAGCAGCAGCTGCGCGTCGCTTTGCGCGATCGGCGCCAGCTCGGCGACCTCCTCGGCCGAGGCGACCCGGAAGCCCGCTTCGCCGGACTGTTTCGTGCCGAGGATTTCCCCGGGACCGCGCAGCCGCAAATCCTCCTCGGCGATCCGGAAACCGTCGTTGGTCTCGCGCATCAGAGCAAGCCTGGCGCGGGCGGTCTCGCTGAGGTTTTGCCCGCGCACCAGCAGGCAGGTGCTGACCCCTGCCCCGCGCCCGACCCGGCCGCGCAACTGGTGAAGCTGGGCGAGGCCGAAGCGCTCGGCGCCCTCGACCACCATCAAGGTCGCGTTGGGGACGTCGACTCCAACCTCGACCACCGTCGTCGCGACCAGCACCGCCAGCTCGCCGCTAGCAAAGGCCGCCATCACCGAATCCTTGTCCGGCCCTTTCATTCGGCCGTGCACCAGGCCGATGCGCTCGCCGAAGCGCAGCCGGAGCATCTCGGCGCGCTGCTCGGCGGCGGCGCTGTCGATCTTGTCGCTCTCCTCGACCAGCGGGCACACCCAATAGGCCTGGCCGCCGCCCGCCAGGTGCCGGCCCAGGCCGTCGATCACCTCGGCCAGTCGCTCGTCGCTGATCACCCGGGTCTCGACCGGCGTTCGGCCCGGAGGCATTTCATCGATTCGGCTGACGTCCATCTCGCCATACTGAGTCAGCGTCAGGGTGCGCGGGATCGGCGTCGCGGTCATCACCAGCAGGTGCGGCGGACGCTCGGCTTTCGCGGAGAGCAGCAACCGCTGCGACACGCCGAAGCGATGCTGCTCGTCGATCACCGCCAGGCCGAGGTTCTTGTAGCCCACCTTCTCCTGGAAGATCGCGTGGGTGCCGACGAGGATGTCGATCGAGCCATCGCCCAGGCCCATGTAGACCGAATCGCGCGCGCGCCCTTTTTCGCGGCCGGTCAGGATCGCGACCCGAACTCCGATGGAATCGAGCTGGGCGAGCAGCGTCGCGTGGTGCTGGCGAGCGAGGATTTCGGTCGGCGCGAGCAGCGCCGCCTGAGCGCCCGCCTCGACCGCCGACAGCATCGCCATCAAGGCGACCAGGGTCTTGCCCGAGCCGACGTCGCCCTGGAGCAGGCGCAGCATCGGCACCGGCTGCGCCATGTCGCCGCGGATCTCCTCGATCACCCGCCGCTGCGCTCCGGTCAGAGTGTAGGGCAGCGCATGCTTGCCCGTCAGCCGGCCGTCGCCGACGAGCGGCACTCCGCGCTTGCGCCGCGCCGACTGGCGCAGGAGCATCAGCGCCAGCTGGTTGGCGAAAACCTCGTCGTAGGCGAGCCGGCGGCGGCTTTGGCTCGACTGCGGCTCGGCATGGGCTTCGGCAAGCGCCGGTCGCCATGCCCGCCAGCCTTCGCGCGCGGCCAGGCTCGGCTCGATCCACTCGGGCAGCTCGGGAGCGCGCTCCAGGGCCGCCGCGGCGAGCTCGCGCATTCGGCGGTTGGTCACGCCCTCGGTCAGGCCGTAGACCGGCTCGCGCAGCGGCAGGTCGGCATCCTTGCCCGGCGCGGCGACCTCGGGGTGGATGATCTGCAGCTCTTGCCCGTAGGCTTCGAGCTTGCCCGAGACCAGGCGCTTGCCGCCCAGCGGCAGGCTCTTCTTCGCCCAGCCGGGATTGTTGAAATAGACCAGCGTCAGAGTGTTGCCGTCGGCGTCGGACGCGAACACCCGGAACGGCGCCCGGCCCTGCGCGGCGCGGGTTTCGAACGGAGTCACCTCGACGATGACGATCCGCCCGACCAGCTCGTGGCCGATGGCGCGAGCCCGCACCCGCTCGATGGCTCCGGTCGGCAGATGGTAGAGCAGGTCGATCACCCGCGTCAGGCCGAGCCGTTTCAGCGCCTTGGAGAGGCCCGGGCCGACGCCTTTCACAACCTCGGCCTCGGCGAACAACGGGTTGAGGATCTCCGGGCGCATCGACAATCTTGGTAAGGGGAGGATCGCCGCCCAACAATCCTCCCCGATCGCCTGCGCTAGCGCGCGG
Source organism: Sphingomonas sp. (assembly GCF_013812825.1). Lineage (GTDB taxonomy): Bacteria > Pseudomonadota > Alphaproteobacteria > Sphingomonadales > Sphingomonadaceae > Sphingomicrobium. Next base: position 12,108 of record NZ_JACCSU010000050.1, read on the forward strand.
TCCGCGCGAGCTGGAGCTCGATCCGCTTGAGCTCGCGCATCAACCGATTGGCGTGGAGCGCCGGCGCCACTGCCAGCTTGATCATCAACGACATCAACAGCAGAACCGCGGCCGGCAGTCCCCATCGCAGCTGAGTAACGGGGTCGCCGGCTTCGAAAAATTTCCACGCCGCCACGACACCGACGATGAAAACAACGCTCTGCACGGCCATCATCAAGACTGCGACCCAGACTAGCCGCCGGCCAAACATTCCCAGTGTGCGCTCGATCACGCCTTCCTGTTCCATGCTGCGCAGCAAGTCACGCTCCTCGGCGTCTAGTGCCAGGTCAATTTTCCGGTCGATGTCCTGCATCACTCATCTCCTCCAAGCGCGTCGCGCAACTTGCGCCGCGCATGCATCAGGCGGGTCTTCACCGTGCCCGCCGGAACGTCGAGAGCGACCGCCACCTCCGCGATGCTCATGTCTTCGAAATGGAACAGAGCGATCGCCGCCCGCTGGTCCTTCGGAAGCGCCCGCACCGCCGCGCGCAGACGCTCGTCATCGCTGGCAGTTTCCGGCGACGACTGATCGCCCGGAGCGATTGTGGACTCGGCGGCGAGCTGTCGCTCGCGGACGGCGGCGCCGATCTGCCTGGCGCAGCGCCGCGAGACGATCCGGAATGCCCAGGCGGGAAAGGCGCGGTCGTCGCGAAGCCGCGACAGACCGTTGACGATCTCGATCCACCCCTCCTGGACCGCGTCGCGCGCCGCCTCGACATCGCCGCCAAGCAGGCGCCAGGCGTGGCCGAGCAGCTTCTTCTGCCAGCGCCGCGCAAACAGCTCGAACGCCTTGCGGTCGCCTGCATGGATCGAGGCAAGCAGATATTCGTCCAGTACTCGGGACGCATTCACCGGCACATCCTCACCCCTCCCGTTTTACGAACATAGGTGACTCGCTGCGCTGTTTCGGTTCAATCCGCCGACGAAAAAAGCGGCGCCGCTGGCGATCTGCCGTCGGATTGGATACGGCCATCGCCTGTCCTACATCCCTCCAGCAATGTCTCCCGGCGATGAACTGAAGGCGCTGAAGTGGCGAGCCCACCACCGCGGGACGCGCGAGGCGGACCTGCTGATCGGCGGGTTTTTCGACGCCCACTGCGCGAGCTGGAGCGGGGCCGAGCGCGCGATGTTCGACGAGATGCTCGACGAGCAGGATGTCGACATCATGGCCTGGGCGATCGGAACCGCCGAGCCGCCGCCGCGGTTCGAAGGTCCGATGATCGAAGCGCTGAAGCGGCTCGACTACATCCGGGTCAAGCGATGAGCGAACCGCTCAAGCGCGTTCTCGATGCGGCCGAGCCGCTGACCCTGGCCGGCGTCCCAAGCGGTTTCCTGCCGCTGCTCGCAGCCGATCTTGCGCGCGCCGCGCACGGCAAGGGCGTCCGCGCGGTCGTCATCGCGGCCGACGAAGCGGCCATGCGGGCACTCGCCGAGACGGTGCCGATCTTCGCTCCCGAGGTCGAAGTCCTGACCCTGCCCTCGTGGGATTGCCTGCCCTACGACCGCGCTTCGCCCGCCTTGCGAGTGATGGCCGAGCGCCTGGCGACCCTCAACGCGCTGCAGGCAAGCCAAAAGCGGCCGCAATTGCTGGTCGCGACCGCCAGTGCGGCCACGCAGCGGCTGCTGACCCCGTTCCGGGTCCGCCAGCTGACGCGCCGGATCGCGGTCGGGGAGCGGATCGACCGCGGGGCGCTGATCGAGCAGTTGAACGGACTGGGCTACCAGCGCGCCGATTCGGTCGCCGAAGCCGGCGAATATGCCGTCCGCGGGTCGCTGATCGACCTGTTCCCGGCGGGAGAGGAGTCGGCGCTTCGGCTCGATTTCTTCGGCGACGAGGTCGAGAGCATCCGCCGCTTCGATCCCGCCGATCAGCGCTCCATCGACAAGGCCAAGGGCTTCACGCTTCTGCCGGCATCCGAAGCGCTGCTCGACGAAGTCAGCATCCGCCGGTTCCGCTCGCGCTACCGCGAGACGTTCGGGGCCACCGCGACCGGCGACCCGCTCTACCAGGCTTTGTCCGAGGGCCGGCGGATGAGCGGCATGGAGCATTGGCTGCCGCTGCTCGAAGAAAGTCTGTCGACGCTGTTCGACCATCTCGGCGAGCACGACCTGATCGTCCGCGACAGCGGGGCGGAAGCGGCGCTTGCCGCCCGGCGCGACGCGATTGCCGATTATTATTCCAACCGGACTCGGGCGATGGCCGCGGAGCCCGGCAGCTACCGGCCGCTCGAACCGGGCTCGCTCTATGTGCCCAGGGAGGAATGGGGCTCGACGGTCGCCGGGCGTCCGATCCACCTCGCCTCGCCATTTCCGGAGCCCGAGAGCGCGCTCACGATTGCTTTCGAAGTCGAACCGGCCCGCGACTTCGCTCCCGAGCGCGCTCAGCAGGCCAATGTCTACGAGGCGGTCGCTGCCCATGTGCGGGCGCTGAAAAAGGACGGCCGCAAGGTTGTGCTGGCCAGCTACACCCGGGGTGCGCGCGAGCGGCTCCACGGACTGCTCGAGGACCATGGCCTCAAATCGCTGAAGCTCGCGGACAGTTGGCAGGACGCGCTCGGCGCGAAGGGTTCGGCGGCGCTGATGGTGTTGCCGCTCGACCACGGCTTCACCGCCACCGAGGTCGCGGTGCTGACCGAACAGGACATGCTCGGCGACCGCCTCGTTCGGCGACGCCGCAAGCGCAAAGCCGCCGCCGCCTTCCTCGAGGAGCTGGCGACTCTGTCCCCGGGCGATCTCGTCGTCCACGCGGACCACGGCGTCGGACGCTACGAAGGCCTCACCTCGATCAAGGTCGGCAACAGCCCACACGATTGCGTCGCCCTCGAATATGCCGGCGGCAACAAGCTCTATGTCCCCGTCGAGAATATCGAGCTCCTGACTCGCTACGGAAGCGAATCCGAGGGCGTCAGCCTCGATCGGCTGGGCGGCGAGGCGTGGCAGCGGCGCAAGTCGCGGATGAAGCAGCGCATCCGCGAAATCGCCGGCGAGCTGATCAAGACCGCGGCGTTGCGCGCGACTCGTCCGGGCACGGTCGCCCAACCCGACTCGGCGTTCCCGCAATTCGTCGACCGCTTCCCCTACGAAGAGACCGACGATCAGGACCGGGCGATCGAGGAAGTGCTCGCCGACCTCGAGTCGGGCAAGCCGATGGACCGGCTGGTGTGCGGGGACGTCGGTTTCGGCAAGACCGAGGTCGCTCTTAGGGCCGCGTTCGTGGTTGCCATGTCGGGCCTGCAGGTGGCGCTGATCTGCCCGACCACGCTGTTGGCGCGCCAGCATTATTCGCAGTTCGCCGAGCGGCTGCAGGGCTTCCCGATCCAGCTCGGCCGGCTGTCGCGGCTGGTGCCGGCGGCCGAAATGAAGAAGACCAGGGAGGGCCTCGCCAGCGGCCAGGTCGATATCGTCATCGGCACCCACGCGCTGCTTGCCAAAGGGCTGAAGTTCAAGCGCCTCGGGCTGGTGATCGTCGACGAGGAGCAGCATTTCGGAGTGGCCCACAAGGAGCGGCTGAAGGCGCTCAAGGCCGACGTCCACGTGCTGACCCTGACCGCGACTCCGATCCCGCGGACGCTGCAGATGGCAATGTCAGGACTGCGCGACCTCAGCGTCATCCAGACCCCGCCCGTCGACCGACTGGCGATCCGCACCTACGTCAGCCCCTGGGACCCGGTCGTGGTCCGCGAGGCGCTGTTGCGCGAGCATTATCGCGGCGGCCAGAGCTTCTTCGTCGTGCCGCGGATCGCCGACCTGCCGCAGATGGAGGAATGGGTCGCCGCCGAGGTCCCCGAGGTCAAGGCGGTGACCGCCCATGGGCAGATGAGCGCGACCGCGGTCGAGGAGCGGATGAGCGCCTTTTACGACCGCAGATATGACGTGCTCCTGTCGACCACCATCGTCGAGAGCGGGCTCGACATCCCGACCGCCAACACTCTGATCGTCCACCGCGCCGACCGCTTCGGCCTTGCCCAGCTCTACCAGCTTCGCGGCCGCGTCGGGCGGGCCAAGACCCGCGCCTACGCCTATCTGACGACACCCGGCGACCGGTCGATCACCGAGGCGGCCGACAAGAGGCTGCAGGTGCTGGCCAATCTCGACAGCCTCGGCGCCGGCTTCCAGCTGGCGAGCCACGATCTCGACTTCCGGGGCGCCGGCAATCTGCTGGGCGACGAGCAGTCGGGGCACATCAAGGAAGTCGGCTTCGAGCTTTACCAGTCGATGCTCGAGGAGGCGATCCTCGAGCAAAAGGCCGGCGGAGTGCCGCAGCGCGAGGAATTCTCGCCGCAGATCAGCATCGATGCTCCGATCCTGATCCCCGAGACCTATGCCCCCGACCTCGACTTGCGCATGGGGCTCTACCGGCGCCTGGGCGAGCTCGAAGACCGCCGCGCGGTCGATGAGTTCGCGGCCGAGCTGATCGACCGCTTCGGGGACCTGCCCGAGGAAACCCAGAACCTGCTCAAGATCGTCGAGACCAAGATCAACTGCCGCCAGGCGTGCATCGCCAAGCTCGACATCGGCGCCCGCGGCGCGGTCGTCACCTTCGCCGAAGGCGGCTTTCCCGACCTCGGCGGACTGCTCGCCTACATCGAGCGGCTCAAGGGTTCGGCCAAGCTTCGACCCGACAGCAAGCTGTCCGTCGCTCGCGACTGGCCGACCGCCGAGGCTCGGCTGGCCGGAGCGCTGCAGCTGTCGCGGGGGCTGGCCCGCGTGGCCGCGGCGGGGGAGAAAAAGGAAAAGGAGCTGGAGCCGGCCTAGGCCGCTTGCGCCATCGACGCGGCGACGAAGCGGGCGAGCTCGATCTCGTCGAGTGGTCCGGCGCCTAGGAAACCCTGGTAGAGGTCGCAGCCCCAGTCGGCGAGCAGAGCCAGCTGGGCGGTGCTCTCGACGCCCTCGACCACGACCTGGAGGTCCAGTTCCCTGGCCAGCGCGATCATCGCCTTGACGACGATCCGGTCGCGGGTGCCGCCGACGATGTCGGCGACCAGCCCGCGGTCGATCTTCAAGATGTCGAGCGGCAGGCTGGTGAGATAGGCGAGGCTGGCATAGCCGGTGCCGAAATCGTCGACCGCGACTCGAATCCCGGCGGCGCGCAGCCGGCCGAGCCGCTCGGCGATCGAATCGCTGTCCGAAAGCAGGGCGCTCTCGGTGATTTCGACCGTGATCCGCCTGGGGTCGATTCCGGCGATGTCGATCTCATCGAGCAGCCACTGGTCGTAACCGGCCCGGGCGAGATCCTGGGGCAGCAGATTGATCGACAGGTCGAGCGACTTCAACGGCCCTTCCCAGATCGCCGCGAGGCGCAACGCCTTGCGCTGGACCAGCCGCGACAGCCGCTCGGCAAGGCCGCTCGCCGCGGCGCGCTGGAACAGCTCCTCGGGCGTGTCCGCGCCGTCCCAGCGGGCCAGCGCTTCAACGCCGATGATATCGCCGTTGGCCGGGTCGATCTGCGGCTGGAACAGCAGCGCAACATGCTGGTGCGCGATGACCGCTTCGAGGACATGGTCGCGCTTCGGGATCACGGGCGCCGGACCTTGCCGATCCGACGCCCGCTGCCCCCCGCTGAACCCGCTGAACCGGCTGAACCATTTGAACATGAGCTGCCTGCTAACGCCCCGCCGGCCGGACCGGAAGCGGCCGGGAGCGGCCGCCCCACAACGGGACAGTGACGCCTTGCGCCAAAATCCCTATGCTCCGGTCATGAGGAGCACGCGTTGACGGCAGATGCGCCCAACATGGCCGGAGAAGGCGTCCGGCAGGACCTGACGAGCTCGCGTATCGGCCTATTGTCGTCGCCCACCCCGGTCGCCAAGGCGGCCGAGGACATGCTCCGCCGCCGCTATCAGTGGAGCGCAGTCGACGACGCCGACATCCTGGTCGCCCTGGGCGGCGACGGCTTCATGCTCCAGACGCTGCACCAGATGCTCGAAGGCGGCCGCTCGCGCCCGGTGTTCGGGATGAACCGCGGAACCGTCGGCTTCCTGATGAACGAATGGCGGCTCGACCAGCTCGCCGAGCGCATCGCGACCGCCAAGGCGATCCGCGTCGCCCCATTGGAGATGGTCGCGACGACGGTCAGCGGCGAGACCTTCGTTCACGCCGCGATCAACGAAGTGTCGCTGCTTCGCGAAACCCGCCAGACGGCGAAGATCGAGGTGCTGGTCAACGGTCGGGTGGCGATGCCGGAGCTGGCCTGCGACGGGGTGCTGGTGGCGACTCCGGCGGGCTCGACGGCCTACAACCTCTCCGCGCGCGGGCCGATCCTGCCCTTGCAGGCGAAAATGCTGGCGCTGACCCCGATCAGCCCGTTCCGGCCGCGGCGCTGGTCGGGCGCCATCCTGCCCGACGATACCGCAATGTGCTTCCGGGTGCTGGAGCCGGAGAACCGGCCGGTTTCGGCGGTCGCCGACCAGTTCGAAGTGCGCGACGTCGCCAAGGTCGACGTGACGCTCGACCGCGAGCGGTCGCTGACCCTGCTGTTCGACCCCGAGCATGCGCTCGACGACCGCATCGCCATGGAGCAGTTCACGACGTGATTTCTTGGGTCGCGATCCGAAGCCAGCGGATCGCTTATGCTTGTCTTTGAGCCAACCTCCGCTATTTAGCCGCCTCGCCTTGGCGAGAGGTGTTCCCCGGTAGCTCAGCGGTAGAGCGTTCGACTGTTAATCGAATGGTCGCCTGTTCGAATCAGGCCCGGGGAGCCATCTTCGCCGCCTGTCCGATCATTGCGACGATGTGCGCTCTTCCCCGACCTCGACTTCGGGGAGAGAGGGACATAGGTCAGCGCGAATAATTGTCCACGGCCTGGAACAGTGCAGTGATCGCGCGGCGCTCCTCGGCTTCGATTTCCGGCCGCCAGACGTCGAAGATCAGGATGATGCGGTTGCTCGAGCCATCATTCCACGCCTCATGCTGGACCGTATCGTCGAACACCAGCAGTTCGCCTTCACGCCACTGACGTGTCGCGCCAGCGACGCGGAAGCCGCAACCGGGCGGAACGATCAGTGGCAGATGACAGATCAGCCGGGCGTTCATCACCCCATGGTGCGGCGGGATCCTGGCGCCCGCCGCGAGGCGGGAGAAGAGGATCGAGGGAGCGCGCACGCTGATGTGCGGGAGGTCGAGCTGCTCGACCGCATTGAGAGTGCGCGAAAAATCTTCGGCCAAAGCTGCCACCCGGCCACCCTTTTCCCAGATGTACAGCGTGCTCCAGTCGGGATTGTCGAGGAGCCCATGGACATCCGTCCTCGGTCGTGACGGATCACTCACAATGTACGGCGAAAAATGATCTCCTGCGCGAGCGAGGTAAGCTAGAAGCTCCTCACGAATCGCATCCGCCGCCGCCTCGATCTCACCGGCCCACGCAAGCTCCGACCGTTCGTAGTAGCGGCGTTGCGGGAGGCCCGGGAAATAGTACGAAGTCGGCTGCTGCAACTCGAGCGTCGTCTGTTTGCGGCCGAGCATCAGGTCGAGCGATTCCTGGAAGCGCGGGGGTCGCTTTTCCGGCGGAAAACCGGCCTCCGAAAGAGATGATTCCAGGTGCCGTTCGAAGTAGGCCCTGCCCCGGCCGATCCCGGCCTGTGCCCGTTCGATCGCCGATCGCATCGATATCGGCAGCGGTTGGGCGGCAGCGGCCGCCCCCAGCGCGGCCTTGAAAAATGCATGCGCGGCGCGATCGTCACCCACAGCCTCCCGAAGTTCGCCCTTGCGAACCAGCGACTCGATGTTGCGAGGCTCGCGCTCGAGCAAGGCGTCGATTTCCAACTCCTCGGTCATCGGCTGTCGCCGCGAGGGATCGAACCGATCCCGACCAAGTCGTGCTCATCACGGCGTTCCGTTTCGCACAGCGCGACTTTCGCCCGTTCGCCACCCTGCATCTTGGTCTCCCACCGTCAGCGTCCCGGAAGCGGCTGGAGGAATCCTCTAGCTTCCTTCGCGCTTCACGGCGAGCATTTGAGGCGTAGGAGAGTCTACTTGAAGCAGCCCGTGCCGCCTGTTCGAATCAGGCCCGGGGAGCCATCTTCGTCCGCCCTCGCATGAATCACGAAGCGGCCAGACCAGGGGCCCGACCGCTTCGGCGAGGTGCGTTCGTGTCTCGCTAAAGACCACCCCGCAATCGCATCAACGACTGATTGGTGGCGCCGCTCCAGCCCGTCCCGTGGCGGGACAGCTTGCGCCCTAGCCTTCGAGCGCCGCCATCAGGGTCGCGTTGCCGCCGGCCGCGGTGGTGTCGATGCAGGTCACCCGCTCGGTCGCGAAGCGGGCGACATAATGCGGGCCGCCGGCCTTGGGCCCGGTACCGGACAGCCCCTCGCCCCCGAACGGCTGGCTTTCGACCACCGCGCCGATCTGGTTGCGGTTGACGTAGAAGTTGCCGACCCGAGCGCGCTGCTCGACGAAGTCCCGGACCGTGTCGATGCGGCTCTGCAGGCCAAGCGTCAGCCCGTATCCGGTCGCGTTGATGGCGTCGACGACGTGGCCGAGGTCCTCGGCAGCAAACCGGACGACGTGCAGGATCGGGCCAAAGTTTTCGCGATTCAAGTCACTTAGAGACTTGATCTCATACATGGCGGGAGCAACGAAGCTGCCGTGCGCGGTTTCGTTGGGGAGCTCCAGCCGTCCGATGCGCCGGGCATTGGCCCCCAGCCAGTCAAGGTGCTCCTCGAGGGCTTTCTTCGCTTCCTCGTCGATCACCGGGCCGACGTCGGTCGAAAGGTCGCGCGGGTCGCCGACCCTGAGCGCTTGCATGGCGCCGGCGATCATCTCGATCATCTCGTCGGCGATGTCGTCCTGGAGGAACAGCACGCGCAGTGCCGAGCAGCGCTGGCCGGCGCTCTGGAAAGCCGACGACATGACGTCGCGCGCGACTTGTTCGGGCAGCGCCGAGCTGTCGACGATCATCGCGTTCTGGCCGCCGGTCTCGGCGATCAACGGGATGATCGGCCCCTCGCGCTCGGCCAGCGTGCGGTTGATCAGCCGGGCGGTCTCGGTCGATCCGGTGAACGCGACCCCGGCAAGCAAGGGATGCGACGTCAACGCCGCACCGACTCGGCCGTCGCCAGGAGCGAGCTGGACCACCTCGCGCGGCACACCCGCCTCGTGCATCAACTCGACGGCGAACGCTCCGATCAGCGGCGTTTGCTCGGCCGGCTTGGCGATCGCCGCATTGCCGGCGGCGAGCGCCGCCCCGACCGGGCCGATGAAGATGGCCAGCGGAAAATTCCACGGGGATATGCACGCGAACACGCCGCGGCCGTGGAGGCGCAGCTCGTTCTGCTCTCCGGTCGGCCCGGGGAGCGGCAGCGGCCGGCTGAACTTGGCGCGCGCCTCGGACGCGTAATAGCGCAGGAAATCGACCGCCTCGCGAACCTCGAGCACCGCATCCGGAAGCGTCTTGCCGCCCTCGCGGATGCACAGCGAGAACAGCTCTTCGCGATGCTCCTCGAACAGGTCGGCGGCGCGGTCGAGGAGCCTGGCGCGGGCTTGCCCGCCCAGCGCGTCCCATTCGGCCTGCGCGGCCGCGCCGGCGCGGACCATCTTGTCGACGTCTTGCGCGCTCGCCTCGACCACCGTTCCGACCATGATCCGGCGATCGTGCGGCGAGGTCACCGCCCTCCCCTTGCCGGCTTTCGAACCGCTCGGAGCTGCGTCCCAGCTGCGCGATTCCAGGGCGTTCAGCCGCTCCAGAAGCGGCTCGCGGACCAGCGGGTCGGAGAGGTCGACTCCGGCACTGTTGCGGCGAGACTCGCCGAAGATCAGCCGCGGCAGCGGGATCGCGGGGTTGCGTTTGCACTCGAGCGCGGCGAGCTCGGCGACGGGGTCGCGAACCAGTTCGTCGAGCGACACATGCTCGTCGGCGATCCGATTGACGAACGACGAATTGGCGCCGTTCTCGAGCAGGCGTCGAACCAGGTAGGCGAGCAGGTCCTTGTGAGTGCCGACGGGCGCGTAGATCCGGACCGGGGTCGGCGGGTCGCCGATTGCCGCCTCGAGCTTCGCCAGCTCCTCATAGAGCGCCTCGCCCATGCCGTGCAGGCGCTGGAACTCGAACGGCGCCTTGCCCGCGGGAGCCGATCCCGCAAGGGCCTTGATCGCTCCGATGCTGTTGGCGTTGTGGGTGGCGAAGGCGGGATAGATGACGTCATCCGCGGCGAGCAGCTTTTTCGCGCAGGCGAGGAACGACACGTCGGTCGCGACCTTGCGCGTGAACACCGGATAGTCGGCAAGGCCCGCCACCTGCGCGGCCTTGATTTCGGTGTCCCAGTAGGCGCCTTTGACCAGGCGGACCATCAGCTTGCGGCCATGCGCGCGAGCGGTTTGCACGACCCAATCGCACAGCGGCGCGGCGCGCTTCTGATAGGCTTGAATCGCCAGACCGAATCCCGACCATCCATTCCCAAACAACTCATCGTCGGCGATCAGCGCCTCGAACAGGTCGAGGGACAGCTCGAGCCGGTCGGCTTCCTCGGCGTCGATGGTGAAATGGACGTCGGCCGCGCTCGCCTGCATCGCAAGCGCGCGAAGCACCGGCAGAATCGCCGCCTTGGCCTCTTCGGAATGCGTGAACTCGTAGCGCGGATGAAGCGCCGACAGCTTGACCGAAATCCCCGGCGAGCGCGCGATACCGTCTTTGGCCTCCTGGGCGATCCGTTCGAGCGCACCAGCATAGGCTGCCGCATAGCGCGCCGCGTCCTGGTGGGTGCGGGCGGCCTCGCCGAGCATGTCGAAGCTGTGGGTGAGCCCGGCTTCACGGTCGGGCGCGGCGCGGCGCAGGGCTTCTTCGATGGTTCGGCCGAACACGAACTGGCGACCCAGGATGCGCATCGCCTGGGTGACCGCGGTCCGGACCACCGGCTCGCCGAGGCGCCCGACCGTGCGTCCGAGCACCGCGCGCCAATTGTCGCCTCGGTCGTCCGCGCCTTCGAGCACCTTGCCGGTCAGCAGGAGCGAGAAGGTCGCGGCGTTGACGAACGCCGAGTTCGACTGGCCGAGCTTCTCTGCCCAATCGGGACCGGCGAGCTTGTCGGCAATCAGTTCATCGGCGGTATGCGCGTCGGGGATTCGAAGCAGCGCTTCCGCCAGGCACATCAGGGCGATGCCCTCCTCGCTGCCGAGCTCATAGGCGTGAAGGAATGCGTCGAGGCCGGAGGGCTTGTGCGCTCGAACGCCGTTGACCAGGGCGCGCGCCGTCGCCGCCGCTACGCTCATCACCGACGGGTCGAGCTTCGCCTCGACGATCCGCTCGAGAGCGACCTGCTCCTCATCGGGGCGATAGGCGCGGCGAAGCTGGGTGCGGTCGACCGGTTTCAGCGCCGGCGGCGAAGCTGTCGTCAGGCCAGCTGGCCGTGGCAATGCTTGAACTTCCGGCCGGAGCCGCACGGGCACGGCGCGTTGCGGCTGACCGGCGCATGGGCAGGCTCGCCACCGGCCGCCGCCGGCATATCCGGCCGCGGAATATTGAGCGGCGGAAGGTTGGACAGGATTGCGCCCGTCGCGAAATCGATGTCGGCGGTGTTGTCGTCGCCCGAAAACGGATCGAGGTGCTGGGTGATGAACTCCGGCAACATCGGCGGCGGCGGCGCCTCGAGCTGCACCTGGGCGCGCATCAGCACCCGAGTCACGTCCTCGCGGATCGCGATCAGCAGCCGCTCGAACAGCAGGAACGCCTCCTGCTTGTATTCGTCGATCGGTTTCTTCTGGGCATAGCTGCGCAAGTGGATCACCGCGCGGAGGGCATCGAGGGTCGCCAGATGCTCCTTCCAGAAATGGTCGAGCGTCTGCAGCAGGATGTTCTTCTCGGCCTCGGCCCAGCGCTGCAGGTCGACCTCGCGGGTCTTTTCCTCCATCGCCTCGTCGGCCAGCTTCTGGATCCGCTCGGTGATCATCTCCTGCTCGACCGCCTCCTCCTGGAGCCAGTCGTCGATCGGCGGGTGGAGGCCGAAGATCGCGTCGACGCTCTCCTTCAGCCCGTCGACGTCCCACTGCTCGGGATAGGTGCCCGGCGGGCAGTGCGCGGTGACGATCGAGTCGGCGGTTTCGGCGCGCATTTCGGCGATGACGTCGCTGACGCTCTCGGCGTCCATGATGTCGGCGCGCTGCTCGTAGATCACCTTGCGCTGGTCGTTCATGACGTCGTCATATTCGACGACCTGCTTGCGAATGTCGTAGTTGCGCGCCTCGACCTTCTTCTGGGCGGTCTCGATGGCCTTGGAGATCCACGGGCTGACGATCGCCTCGCCGTCCTCGAGGTTCTTGTTCATCAGCCGCGAGAACATCGTCTGCGGCCCGAAGATTCGCAGCAGGTCATCGTCGAGGCTCAGGTAGAAGCGCGATAGGCCGGGGTCGCCCTGACGGCCGGAGCGGCCACGCAGCTGGTTGTCGATGCGCCGGCTTTCGTGGCGCTCGGTGCCGAGCACGAACAGTCCGCCGGCCTCGACCACGAGCTGCTTTTGAGTGGCGACCTCGGCCTTGATCTTGGCGATCGCCTTGTCGCGCTCCTTGCCCTCGGGCAGGTCGCCCAGTTCGTCCTCGATCCGGAAATCGACATTGCCGCCGAGCTGGATGTCGGTCCCGCGGCCGGCCATGTTGGTGGCGATGGTCACCGCTCCGACCGCTCCCGCCTGGGCAACGATGTGCGCCTCCTTTTCGTGGAAGCGGGCATTGAGGACTTCGTGGCGGATGCCCTCGGCGGTGAGATATTCCGACAGCATCTCGGATTTCTCGATCGACACGGTGCCGACCAGCACCGGCTGGCCCTTCTCCTGCCGCCCCTTGATCTCCTTGGCGATGGCGGCGAACTTGTCGGTGATGTTCTTGTAGAACTCGTCGTCCTCGTCGATCCGCTGGACCGCCACGTTGGTCGGGATCGACACCACGTTCATTCGGTAGATGTCGAAGAACTCGGGCGCCTCGGTCAGCGCGGTGCCGGTCATTCCCGAAAGCTTGGGGTACATCCGGAAATAGTTCTGGAAGGTGATCGAGGCGAGCGTCTGGTTCTCGGGCTCGATCTGCACCCCTTCCTTGGCCTCGACCGCCTGGTGGAGCCCGTCCGACCAGCGCCGCCCTTCCATCATCCGGCCGGTGAACTCATCGATGATGATGATTTTCCCGTCCTTGACGATGTAGTCGATGTCCTTCTTGAACATGACGTTGGCCTTGAGCGCCTGGTTCAGATGGTGGACCACCTGGGTGTTGGCGATCGCGTAAAGGTTGCGGCCCTCGATCAGCCCGGCGTCCTCGAGCATCCGCTCGGCTTTCTCGGTGCCGTCCTCGGTCAGCACGACGCTCTTCTGCTTCTCGTCGAGCTCATAGTCCTCGGCCGTCAGCGTCTTCACCAGGCCGTCGACCGAGATGTACAGCTCGGACTTGTCGTCGGTCGGCCCGGAAATGATCAGCGGGGTGCGGGCCTCGTCGATCAGGATCGAGTCCACCTCGTCGACAATCGCGAAATTGAACGGCCGCTGGACCATCTGCTCGCGCGAATATTTCATGTTGTCGCGCAGGTAATCGAAGCCGAGCTCGTTGTTGGTCGCGTAGGTGATGTCGCTGTTGTAGGCGGCGCGGCGCTGCTCGTCGGTGAGGTTGGGGACGATGACTCCGACCGAAAGCCCGAGGAAGCGGTAGATCTGCCCCATCCAGTCGGCGTCGCGGCGGGCGAGATAGTCGTTGACCGTCACCACATGGACGCCCTTTTCGGGCAGCGCGTTCAAATAGACCGCCAACGTCGCGACCAGCGTCTTGCCCTCGCCCGTCTTCATCTCGGCGATCTCGCCGCGGTGGAGCGCGATGCCGCCGATCAGCTGGACGTCGTAATGGCGCTGGCCGAGCGTGCGCACCGCCGCTTCGCGGACCGTCGCGAACGCTTCGGGGAGCAGCTGGTCGATCGTCTCGTCCTTGGCGAGGCGTTCGCGGAACAGGCGGGTCTGGTCGCGCAGCTGATCGTCGCCCAGCGCCGAAATGGTCGGCTCGAGCGCGTTGATCGCGTCGACATACCTACCGAGGCTCCGCACATAACGGTCGTTGGCCGAACCGAATATAGACTTTGCCAGTGCGGCGAACATGAAAATCCCTTAAATGCCGGGACGCGCGCCACGGGCGATCCGCTAACGGGCGATCCGCCTCGCCCGCGCGCGGGCAACTGTGGGGCGCGATGTAGGCAGCACCCCGGTTTTAGTCAACGAAGGAGCCCCGATGGCCGAGCACGAGGGACGGTGCCTTTGCGCAGCGGTTCGCTACCGGCTCGAGGGCGATCCGTTCGACTGCGGCTGGTGCCACTGCCGGACCTGCCAGCTGAGCAGCGGAGCGCCGGCGATGGCCTTCGCCAGCGTCAGGGCCGGCCAGTGGATCGTCACCCAGGGCGAGGAGCAGGTCCGCCGGATGCGCTCGAGCAGCTTCGCCGAGCGGCTGTTCTGCGGATGCTGCGGGACTCCACTGGCGATCGACTACGACATCCAGCCCGAGACCTTCGATTTCAGTGTCCTCACCCTCGACGATCCGGCTCTCGTTCGCCCGGGCTTCCACATTTTCTGGTCGAGCCGGGTGGCGTGGTTCGATCCCGGCGACGAGCTGCCGAAATATGACCGGTTTCGGCCAAATACGGTCGGGCTAGAGGGAACCGAACCGCCTGATGGCTAGAGCTGGGCCTCGAGCCACTGCTGGATCTGGCTGCGCGGCGCTGCGCCGACCTTCTGGGCGACCGGCTGGCCCCCCTTGAACAGCAGCATGGTCGGGATCCCGCGCACCCCGTAGCGGCCCGGGACGTCGGGGTTCTCGTCGATGTTGAGCTTGGCGATGGTGACCTTGTCGCCGAGCTCGGTCGAGATCTCCTCGAGCGCGGGCGCGATCATCCGGCACGGCCCGCACCACTCGGCCCAGAAATCGACAAGCACCGGGCCCGGGGCTCCCAGCACGTCGGTTGCGAAGCTCTGATCGGTGACGGATTTGGTGGCCATGGCGGGGGAATCTCCTCTGCGATGGCGGCCATATGGCGATTCCGGGCGTGTCTCTCAACCGCCGAGCTCGAACAGGCGCGGCTCGGCGGTATAGAGCAGCGCCGAGCGGATGGCCCGGCCCGGGAAGATCACCGCAAGCGCCTCGGCATAGGCGCTCATCTGGGCTCGATGGGGCGCCGGGATCTGCTCTTCGCTCTCGGGTACCCTGCCCGTCTTGAAGTCGATCACCGAGACCCGGTCGTCCTCGACCCGCAGGCGGTCAACCGTCCCGGCAACGACGCGGCCGTCGGCAAGCGTCGCCGCGATCGGCGCCTCGGCCAGCGATTCGCGACCGAACAGGGGTGAGAAGCGCGGATCCTCGAGGATCGCGCAGACGAGGTCGGCGAGCGCCTGGCGCTCCGCGGCGTCGGTGAGCCCAGCCGAGCGCTCGAGCCAGCGCATCGCGGCCGACGGGCGCTGCTCCGCCTCGACCCCCGGCAGGCGCTCGAACAACTGATGGATCAGCGTTCCCCGGCGTGCGGCGGCGCGCTGCTCGGCGCTGGGTGCCGGCGCGGCCTCCTTGTCATCGACCAGTGCCGATGGAGCCAGCGGCCGCGGCGGCCGGCTTTCGGGCGGTGCGGGGCTGCGGGCCCAGTCGGGCACCGGCGGGGGTTCGATCTCGATCCTCGGCGGCTTCGGCCGCGGCGCAACGGCTGCGACACTGCCGCGATACTGGATCGTCTCGCCCCAATGGTCGTCCGGCTCCGGCTGCGCACCTCGCGAAATCAGCGCCCGTTCGACCCGTGTGTGCCAGCAGTTCTCGGCCCGCTCGCCTCTCGGCTCGACCCCGGCGACCACCAGCCGCTCGATCGCCCGGGTCAGGCCGACGTAGAGCAAGCGCATATGCTCCTGCAGGTCGGACTGCTCCTTTTTCGCCATCACTTCAGCAAATGGAGATATCCGCTCGGCCTTACGCGGACGGATTAGCGGCACCTTCACCGTTTGCTCCGCATCGAGCGGGAAATTGAAAGACCGCGCAGTGCCGCCGAGCTTGGTGGGATCGGCCGTCGCGTCGGCCAGGATCACGAACGGGGCCTCGAGTCCCTTGGCGCCGTGGACGGTCATCACCCGCACCGCCTGGGCCGGTGCCGAGGGGTCGCGCTGGATTTCGACGTCGCCGCGGCCGAACCAGGCGAGAAAGCGGTCGAGCGACGGTGTTTCGCTGCGCTCGAATTCCATGGCGCTCGACAGCAGCTCATCGATCGGGTCGCGCGATGCCAGGCCGAGGCGGCGGTAGAGCTTGCGGCGGCCTTCCAGTGGGCCGGACAGGATGGTCTCGAGGAACCGGGCCGGAGTCGTGAAATCGGCCATCGCGAGAAGCGCTCCCAGCGCCTCGTGCGCTTGGGTCAGATGCGGCTGCTCGCCGGACCGGTCGCGAAGCACCCGCCACAGCGGAGCCTTTTCTCTCCCGTAGGCGAGGTCGAACAACTGGTCTTGGCTCCAGCCGATCAGCGGCGAAACCAGCAGGTTGGCCAGGTTGAGGTCGTCGAGCGGCTGCACCGCGAACGCGACCGCGGCGAGCAGGTCGCGGACCGCGAACGGCTTCGACAAATGCAGCCGGTCGATGCCGGCGACCGGCACCTTGGCCGCGAACAGCCGGGCGACGATCAGCGAGGCGAGCTCGCCTCGGCTGCGGACCAGCACCAGAATGTCACCGGGGCCGAGCGGCCGCTTGGTCGAGGCGAGGATCGGTGCGGAGTCGAGCCAGCGCTTGATCTGGTCGGCCAGCGCGGTCGCATATTTGCGGTCGCGCTCGTCGAGCCAGCTCTCCTCGCCTTCTTCCGACTCATCGTCGGTTTCGACCGAGAACGGCTTCCACAGCTCGACCAGGCCCGGCCGCCGATCGAAGAAGGCCCGGTGCCGGTTGGGCGGCTCGGGCAGCCCCATGTCGCGAAAGCCGACCTCGTCGATTACCGCGTCGACCACCTCGAGGACCGCCGGCGCCGAGCGGAAGCTGGCGTCGATCGACAGGTCGCGGAATTCGAGCGCGAGGCGTTGTGAGTCGTCCGCTTCGTCCTCGGCGCGACGCAGCGCGCTCGAATTCTCCTCGACCCACTCGCGCGCCCGCTGGAACTCGTTGGGGTCGGTGCCCTGAAAGCCGAAAATCGCCTGCTTGAAGTCGCCGACCATGAAGATCGTCCGGATCCGGCCTTCGGCCTCGCTCGACCCGCTGAAATATTCGGCTGCGAGCGGCTTGATGATCTCCCACTGGTCGCGGTTGGTATCCTGGGACTCATCGACGAGGATGTGGTCGGTGCGACGGTCGAGCTTGTAGCGCACCCATTCGCCCATTCCCGGTGTCTCGAGCAGCCGCCTGGTCCAGCGGATCAGATCGTCGAAGTCGGCGACTCCGGCGCTTCGCTTGGCCCGGCTGTAGGCAGCGGCGAACGCCTGGCCGGCGCGCAACCCCGCCGCCATGTCGCAAGCGAGGCGGGCGCCGTTCTGGATTCGGAGCAGCTCCGACACCGCGGCGGCCAGCCGCTCGGCGTGGGTGTCGTAGGCCGGATCGGCGTTGCGCTGTCCGGCCTGCACCTTGCGCAAGTCGCCGGTTCCGGTGAACACCAGCAGCGCAAGGTCGGGAAGCGCGGCCGCGCGGGCCGCAGGATCGAGAGCCAGCCATCGCTCGACGCTGTCGGCAACGCCGGTGCCGGTGGCGCTGCCCCATTTCCGGTTGGCCGCGGCGATCGCCTGGAGCAGGTCGCAGTCGAAGCGGTCGTCGGCGCAATGCAAGGCCAGATAATCGTCGAGCGCGCCCTCGGGCAGCTGCATCGCCGTCCGGAGCTTGCCTTCGATGGTTTCGGGTGGCCCCAATTGGGCCAGCGCCTCGCTCGCCCGGGCGCACTGCATCAGATAGGCGATCGCGTCCTTCTCGCCGAGGCGCAGGCTGAGGCACTGGACGTCGGCGATCAGCGCCTCGTCGCCCGCGCCCTCGGCATCGGCGAGCAAATTGGCCAGCGTCGTTCGAGCCAGCTCCTGCTCCGCGCGGCCCTCGATCGGCTGAAAACCGGGAGTGATCCCCGCCTCGGCCGGGAACGCGGCGAGCAACGCTTGCGCGAAGCCGTGAATGGTCTGGATGCGCAATCCTCCAGGCGCGTCGAGAATCTTCGCGAACAGACGCCGCGCCCGCTGCATGGTAAGCGGATCATTGACTTCGCCGAGGTTGATGAGATCGGTTCTCAAGTCCTGATCGCGCATCCGGACCCAGCTGGCGAGCCGGACATTGATTCGGTTGGCCATCTCCGCCGCACCGGCCTTGGTGAACGTCAGGCACAGGATATGCTCGGGCCGGACGCCCGACAGCAGCAGCCGAAGGACTCGCGCGCTCAGCACCTGGGTCTTGCCGGTGCCGGCAGACGCCGACAACGCCGCGTGGACGCCGGGATCGGCCGCCAGCGCCTGGTCGCCCTGCAGCTCCGGAAAAGGCTTCAGCTGACGGCGCATCAGCGAACCGCTTCCCAAGCGGCGGGCGAGGCCATAGAAAGCCGGCCATGAGCGATGATGACAAGAAGCCCGCCGACGAGGCGAGCGAAGAGCGCCGGGCCAAGCTGGTCAAGGCGGGGGTTGCCGTCGGGATCGGCTCGGCGGCGATCGTCGCGGCGCTGCTGTACGCGTCCAAGGTCAAGAAGACCCCCGACAAGGCTGGCAAATAGCCTCATTCGCGGCCGTACCATTCCTCCAGCCGCATCAGCTGGTCATAGTCGCCGTACGGCGCGTAGGCCGGGTTGAGCTTGGCCGTGAACGGCTCCTCGCCCGTCAGCCAGCGGCGCGCGGCGCCGATGAAATGGCCCTCGGCGTGCGCCAGGAAGTCGGCCGCGCCCATTTTCCTGTCCGGGCAGACGCGCTTGCCGAAACCGTCGCCATATTTGGTCAGCGACCAATATTCGTGGGCGAGCGGCGCGCCGTCGGCCCCGTCGAACCCGCCGGCGCGGGCGATCAGCCCGAGCAGGCCGAGCTGCAGCGCGAAACCGGCGTCGACGGCCTTCTGGGCGGGGGCCTTGCCGGTCTTGTAGTCGACGATCGCCAGACCGCCGGAATCGAAATGGTCGATCCGATCAACCTTTCCGTAGACGGTCACTCCGTCGATTGCGGTTTCCCCCCAGATTTCCGCCTTCAGGGGCCGCCTGCCAGCGGCGCGGTTGTCCCGCTCCTGCTGCTCGACCCAGCGGATCGCCTCGATCAACCGCGGCTGCCACAAGGCGCGCAGCATCGGGTGGATGGACTCGCTTTCGAGCAGCGCCCGGGCACGCGGCAGCAACTTGCCGGGATCGCATTCGTCCTCGGCCAGCCACTGCTCGAGCACCTCGTGCACCGCGCTGCCTTTCCACGCGGCGCTGTGATCGGCGTCGACCGAGTCCAGGCTGCGCAGGCCGAGTATCGCCTGGGCATAAAAGGCGAACGGGTCCGCCTTCAGGCGGTCGACTGCGGTCACGGAAATCCTGTCGGGGCGCTTGTTTTTCGCCGGTGACGGGCGCGGCCGGCTGGCCGGCTCAAGCACGCCCGGATCGTCCAGCGTGGCGGCCAGCCTCTCGAGGCGAGTGTCGCGGGCGAGGCCGCCGGTCATCGCCCGAAGCCGAAGCCAGAAGCGCGAGGCAACCGTCGGCGAACGGCTGTCGCGCCGCGCCCGGGTGACGAGGACGCTTGGCGCACCGAGCGCGCTGGCGAAGTCGTGCGCGGCGAGGCCGGTCCGAAAATCGAGCCCGGGCATTCCAAGGTTGGCGCGGATCTTCGGCGCCAGCCACGGGTCGGGCGCCGGAAGCGCCGGCCACCCGCCCTCGTTGAGCCCGCCGAGCACCATCAGGTCGGCCTGTTGCAAGCGCGCCTCGAGCAGGCCCCAGATGAACACGCGCGGATGACCGCCGAACGGCGGCCGCACCCGCCGCTCGTCGAGCAACTGGCGGAGCATCGGCACCGAATCCTCGGCGCTCAGGGCGAGGCCGGCGGCCTCCGCTGACCCCGCAAGCTCAGCGAGCAGCTCGGCGGCCATGCGCCCCTCCTGCCCTCGCCAGGCCGCGTCGGCGGCAAGCGCGTTTGCCGACCGCGCCAGGCGCTCCGCGAAGGCGCTGAGCGCGACCGGGGCTCCGACCATCCCGTCGAGCGGCGCGACCAGGCTCCGAACGCGCCTCCAGGCGCGAAGGCAGCCTCGGAACTGCCGCTGTTCGTCCTGTGCGGCAAAATGCTCGTCGAGCCCGTGCAGGGCGGCGGCCGGACGCGGCCCGCGCAGCGCGAGATCGAGCGAGCGGACATCGTCCAGCCATTCGAGCCGTGCGTTCCCCTCACCGCCGACCAGCGGATGCTTGAGCAGCGACAGCAGCGGCACCGGCGCCAGATCCTCCGCCGCGGCGGTGACAATCCCGAGCAGCAACGTGCCCGCTGCGACCTGCGACAGCGGTTTGCCGGCGCTGTCGTCGGCGTGAATTCCCCAGCGCTCGAGCAACGCCGACACGCGCGCGGCCAGCGTCCGGTCGGGCGTCACCAGCGCCGCCGTTCGCCCGAGAGTCTCGACCGCCTCGCGCAGCGCGAGCGCGATCGCCTGGGCTTCGGCCGCCGGATCGGGCAGCTCGGCCGAGCGAATTCCAGTCAGCCGCCGTTCGGCGGGCTTGAGGCCGTTCCACTTGTCGCTGAAGTCGGCGGCGGTCATCGCGTTGGCGACGGCGCGGCCGCGGATCGCCCGCGCCGCCGAACGGCCCGAAGAGCGCCACAGCCGCACTTCATCGCGGGCAATGCCCATCCGCTGAAGAAGCAGCTTCAGGTGGAACTGCGGATGGCTTTCCTCGCCCCTCGTCTCCTCGTCCGAGTCAAGCGCCTCCCATTCCTCGTCGGGCATGACCGACGCGAGGCTGAGGCCCGGCAGAACGACCAACCCTTCCGGCAGGTCCGCGACGCGCCGCAACAAGGCTGCGACCGCCGGCGCGGCGGTGGTGATTCCCGCGGCAATCGTGAAGCCGTCCGGCGGATTTCGTCGCCAGCGGTCCGCCATCGCCCGAAGCAGCCGGTTGCGCCGTTCGGCAAGGTCGATCTTGCCGGTTGCGGCGAGCTGCTCCGGCCAGCGGTCGAGGATCGCGCGCAAGCGGTCGAGCGACAGCTGCCAATGGCGCGCGAGCTCGGGGGCATCGGCGGCCGCTTCGGCAAGCCTTGCCGGAAGCACCTCCTCGATCAGCAGCGCGTCGAGCGTTCGCGCCAGATCGGCCGCCAGGCGCGCGGCTTCCGCCGTTCCGGTCCCGTCGACGGCGACCAACCGGGTCAGGGCCAGCAGCCGCTCGAGCGGGTCGACCGCTGGCGGCACCGGATCGGATGTATCGGCCGGGTCGAGCGCACCGCCGATCCGCTCCTCGAGCTCGGGATCGCCGATCGGCACCAGGCGCGGCAGCACGAGCCCCGAGCCGCTGGCTCGGACGAACGCTTCGGTGACCGTCCGAACGGCGCGATTGTTGGGAAGCAGGATCCGCCCCCGAGCGAGGTCGAGCGGCCCGTCGCCGAACCGCGCCCTCAGGCCCGCGACGAGAGAATCGGCGAACGAACGATGGGCCGGGATGGTGAACACCGCCGGGGCCCGCGGCCGCTCGGCGGCCAGTTCAGGCATTGGCGAGCACCTGCTCGGTGGCCCGGATCGCTTCGGGGTTGCCGACGTCGAACCACAGGCCCTGGTGAACCGCTCCGTAGCAGCGCCCCTCGGCGATTGCGCGGTCCCAGAATAGGTTCGTCGAAAACGGCCCTTCCGGCGCGTCCCTGAGCAGCCTTTTCGATATGATCTGCAGGCCGGTGTAGACGAACGGTGCGACGCGCGAGCGGCCGCGGCGGCGCAGCCGCCCTGCCCGGTCCAGGTGAAAGTCGCCCAAGCCCTTGTGATTCATCGCCCGCGCGTGCGGGACCAGCAGGAGCAGAGCGTCCATCTTGCTGCCGTCCCAGTGCGAGGCCAGCAGCTTGAGCGTGTCGGCGGGGCCGTCGACCCACAGATTATCGCTGTTGATCGCGAGGAACGGATCGCACTCGATCATCGACTGAGCGCGCACCAGGCCGCCGCCGGTTTCGAGCAACAGCGGGCGTTCATCCGAGATCGTCACCTCGAGCTCGTCCGCGCTTCGGACCAAGTGCGCCTCCAGAACGTCGGCGAGGTAGTGGACGTTGACCACGACCTTCTTGACTCCCGCTGCTCGAAGCCGGTCGAGCACATGGTCGAGCAGCGCCTTTCCGGCGACCTCGATCAGCGGCTTGGGCTTGGTCGCGGTCAAGGGCCGCATGCGCTTGCCGAGGCCCGCGGCCATGACCATCGCGGTATCCGGGACCTCCGCCGCGACCTCGGCCCGCAGCCGCAGCGTTCGCCGGCTTGCGCTCACGCCGCCTCGCTCCACGGCGCGGCGCGGTGCTCGGGGCCAACGTTCGAATCGAACCAGGCGCGCACCGGCGCCAGATGGGGGGTTGCGAGGTCGCGTTCGAGAAGGCCCCACATCCGCGGCTGGAACTGGGTGTAATGCGGCCTGCCGTCGCGCTTCCACAGACGCGTGAAGACGCCAATGATGCGTGTGTTGCGCTGCGCGGCGAGCGACCAGTAAGCGCGCTCGAAGGTTTTCCCCTGCCCCGTCACCGCCACGTAACGGTCCATCATCGCGCGCTCGAGCTGCGGCGGCACGTCGCGGCGAGCGTCCTCGAGCACCGAGGCGAGGTCGTAGGCCGGATGCCCGCAATGGGCGTCCTGGAAATCGAGCAGGCCGACGTGCGCGACCCCTTCGCGACCGCCGACCAGCATGATGTTCTCGGCGTGGTAGTCGCGAAGGATGGTCACCGGGCCGAGGCCATCGGACGCGACGGGCTGCAACGCTTCGATCCAGGCGGACCGGTAACCTTCGACGTCGACCGCCAGCCCGAGCGCGGGGCAGTACCAGTCGGTGAACAGCTTGAGTTCCTCGAGCCACTGGTCGAGCCCGTGCGTGGGCAGCCCCGGCATCGGCGGGTGGCGGTGAAGATGAATGAGGACGTCGGTTGCAAGCTCGTAGAGCTCGCGCTCCCGCTCAGGGTCTTGATCCAGCGTATCGCGAAGCCGGGCATCGCCGAAGTCGGCGAGCAGCAGCAGACCCTTGTCGAGGTCGCGGGCGATGATCTCCGGAGCGCTCAGGCCGGTCGAGCACAGCCATTCGGCCACCGCGGCGAACGGCCGCGGGTCCTCGTGCGGCGGCGGCGCGTCCATCAGAACCGCCGAGCGGCCCTCGCCGATCACTCGGAAATAGCGGCGGAACGAGGCGTCGCCGGCCAGCGGCTCGATCCGCGCCCCGCCCCAGCCGCAAGCTTCCAGGAAGCGCGGCGCATCGGCGGGCGGAATCATCGCGGGGGCCATCGCCCCTCCCATGCCGGGGGCACTTGGGCTGTCAAGCGCCGTGCGCCGGCCTCGGCGAAGTCGAGCGACAGTCGGAGCGCATTGGGCCAGCTGTGCCCGCCGGCGCGCTCGGGCCACTCGACCAGCAGGATGGCATCGCCGGCGGAGTCGAGGCCAAGCTCCTCCAGTTCCGAGCGGTCCTCGAGCCGGTAAAGGTCGACGTGCCACGCCGGCGGCTCGAGCGCCTCGTAAGGCTGGACGATGGCAAAACTCGGGCTCGGCACCTCGTCCGAATGGCCGAGCCCGGCCAGGAAGCCGCGGACCAGCGTGGTCTTGCCGACCCCGAGCGGCCCTGAAAGCGCGACGATGTCACCGCGCCGGGCGCGGGCGGCGAGCTGCCCGCCGAGGGCCACCGTCTCCTCCTCGCTTGCCAGGATCACGGCGCACCGCGCGGCACCGTCAGAGTGACCGTGGTTCCCTTCGATTTCTTCGACACCAGTTCGACCGTGCCGCCGTGCGCCTCGATGAACTGGCGAGTGAGCGGAAGCCCGAGGCCCAGCGCCGCCTCGCCGCGGACTCCCGCCTCCTCGACCCGGTCGAAGCGGTTGAACACGCGCGGCAGGTCTTCTTCTGCGATGCCCGAGCCATTGTCGCTGATCTCGATCACCGCGCGCTCGCCGTCGCCTTCGGCCCTGAGCGCGATCCGGCCCCTGCGGTCGGTGTAGGCGATCGCGTTGTGCAGCACATGCTCGATCGATTCGCGCAGCCGCCGCGCATCGCCGATGACGAAACCGGTCGAGGCGTCAATCTCGCTGGTCAGCTTCTGCGCTTTCTCGGCCGCCCTCGGCTGGGCGGTTTCGACCGCCGCCCGGCACAGCCCGGCAAGGTCGATCCGCTCGCGCTCGAGATTGATTCCGCGGGTATCGCCGGTGGTCAGGTCGAGCACGTCGTCGACCAGCTTGGCGAGCCGCCCCGAAGACTCGACGATCGCGCTCACATAGTCCTTGGCCGCCGGCGACAGCTTCCCGGCGTAGCCTTCCGAGAGCATTTCAGCAAAGCCGCCGATCGAAGTCAGCGGAGTGCGCAGCTCGTAGCTCATGTTGGCGACGAAGTCAGTCTTGACCCGGTCCGCCGCCTCGAGCGCGGTGGCGCGTTCGCGCAAGGCCGCCTCGATCCGCGTCGAGTCGGTCACGTCGACCATCGTGAAAAGCGCATTGCCGTCCGGCAGCGGAACCGCGGCAAACTCGAAATGGCGCCCGTCGGTCATCGAGATCCGACCGCCCGCCGACTCCCGTTTGCTGGTCGTCTGGCGGACCTGCTCGCGGATCTGGGCCGCGGCGGTCGGATTGACCAGCTTGCGCGCCATCGCCGGCACCAGCTCGTCGACTCGCGGGTGCTCGCTCAGCCATTCCTCGTCGAGGTCCCAGACCTGGCAGAAGCGGCGGTTCCAAAGATAGAGCCGGCCGTCGCTGGCGAAAACGCTGATCGCCTCGAACAAATTGTCGAACGTAGCCGCTCGCACCCGGAGCAGCGTGTCGCGGGCCGACGCCAGTCGCACTTGCTCGGTGCGGTCCTCGAGGAACAGGCGCAGCCCGCTGTCCGGAAGCGGCTGGGCGACGACCCGCAAATGGTCGCCATTGGCGAGCATCCATTCTTCCTCGATCACTTCTTCGGGGCTGCTGAACCAGCCCCGGCGCTCTTCCTTCCAGGCCGGGAAGTCGCGCGTTTCGGGCAATCGGTGGTTGTCGCGCATGCGTTCGAGCACGCGGTCGAATTCGGGGCGCTCGGCCAGCCAGTCGGGGTCGAGCTGCGCCATCACCGCGAACGGCTGGTTGAAGAAGCTCAGGCAGCGGTCGCCATCGAACTGCGCCGCGCCGGCGGTCATCCGGTCGGCCAGCTCGCGCTGCGATTCGACGTGGCGAGCGAGCTCGAAGCGGGCGTCCTCCAGTTCCTGGATGTCGATCGCGAAGCCGGCGACAGCGCCCGTCGGCAGCGGCACGTTGACGATCCGCAGCATGCGCCGCTCGCCGCGCAAGATCGCCGCCTGGTGGCGCGACTGGATCTTGCCGACCTCGAGTGCCTTGAGGGCCGCTGCGCGCGCCCCGTTTTCGCCCGGCTCGTCGATCAGCTCGATGCCATTGGCAATGACTTCGGCCGCGTCGCTCGCCTCGACGGCGTCGACAAAGGCGCTGTTGACCAGGCCGAGCTTGAGGTCGGGTCCGCGGTACCACATCGGGAACGGCGCCGACTCGATCAGATGGGTCAGCGAATCCAGCGCTCCTTCCGTCTGGCGAAGCCGCAGCGACAGCTTCGAGCGCTCCTCCTCGCTGGCGCTGGTGTCGAACAGCCACAAGAGCAGGGTGCCGGGAGGCTCGGACGGCGGCGCCGGCCCGCCGCGGACATCGAACACCCGGCGCGATCCCGCCGCCCGCACCTTGCGCTCGACCCGCTCGCAGGCAATGGCGGCCGCCTCGACGTCGGCAACCAGCGCGTCGAGATCCTCCTTCTCGATGCCGACATGACCGCCGGCGAGATCGGCGAGCCTGGCCGGCGCCTGGTCGATTCCGAGCTCGCGCAGCAGGCGCGGGTCGGCCTCGATGCGGCCGTCGGGGCGGACCAGCAGCGGCCGGGCGGGCGCGACCTCGAGCAAGCTCGCCATCGAGCGGGCGGAATCGAGCACGGAGCCGGCGCTGGCGAGGCGCCGCGCGGCCAGCACCGAAACAGCCACCGCGACGAGGATCCAAACTGCAGCGAGCGCGATTGCGATCAGGCTAGCGCCTGTCAGCTCGCTCATCGTCCCCGCCGCCCGGTCATGATCAAGTCATAGGATGCAAGGTCGGCGGCGTTAAAGCGAAAACCGTTGTAGCTGCGCGCCCCGCCAAGACAAAGAAAGGCCGCTCCCGAAGGAGCGGCCCTGGAAGAGTGTTAGCGTCGCTTAGAAGTCGACCGTGGCACCCGCGTAGAAGTAGCGGCCGATTGAGTCGTACGGATCTCCACCCGCGATACCCAGCAGTCCGAGTGGCGGCTTGGTGTCGAAGATGTTGTCGGCGCCGATGTAGAAGGTCATCCGGTCGCGGCCGCCCTGCGGCACCTTCATGCTGAGGCGGAGCGCGTGGTACATCACGTCCGGGTAATACACCTCCTCGGTGAAGTCCTCATTTTGAGGCGGCCGGCCCTGGACCGAGAAGTAGTTCTCATATGCGCCGATCGTCTGCTTGCCGATGTAGTTCAGGTTGTAGCGCATGTCGAAATTGCCGAACCCGTAGGCAATCGTTGCGTTGGCTGCCCACTTGGGGTCACCAAGCTCGCTCAGCTGCCGGTCCGCGAAGTCCGGGTCGGTCGGGCTGATGAAGTTGTTCCGCTTGAGAACGCGGGTCGCGATTCCGCGAAGGTTGAGCCGATGTCCGTTCGAGAAATTGCGACGGTAGGCGACATCGAAGTCGATGCCGCTTGCGTCCTGCCTCGCAAAGTTGACGCCCGACGACAGCAGGGCCGGCTGAGCGAACAAGCCGTCCGGCTGCCGCGGGAAGATCAGGGCACAGAACTGGTTGTTGGTGCTCGGGAGGTCGACGCACTGATTGAGGATCGTTTGTGCGCTCAGCGTCGCAATGATGTTCTCGACCTTGATCTTGTAATAATCGACGCTGAGGCTGAGGCCCGGCACGAACGAAGGCGTGAAAACGCCGCCCAGCGTGAACCCCTTGCCGGTCTCCTCCTGGAGGTTCTCGTTGCCGCCCGACACGATCTCAATCGTCTGAGTGCGGGCAACCGTGTTGACGAAGCCCACTGGAACTCCGAGCGCCGCGCAGTTCGCCGCCCGGTTGGAGCTACCGGTGCCAATGAACAGCACGTCGCACGGATCGCTCACGAACGCGAAGTTCTGGGTCGCCGGCTGGAACAGGTCGCCAAGCGTCGGGACGCGAACCGACTTCGAGTAGTTGCCGCGGAACCGGAGGCCGCGAAGCGGAGACCAGGTCGCATTTGCATTCCAGGCGAAGGTCGTATCCGCGGCCGTGTTATAGTCCGAATGACGCGCCGCGCCGGTGAGGGTCAGCTCACGGGCAAACGGCAGGTCGCGGAAGATCGGTAGCTGAATTTCTCCGAAGAATTCACGAACCTTCAGCTTCGGCGGGTCGAACTCGGGGAAGGCGTTGAAGAAGGTCGCGCCGGCGGCCGAGAGCGGATCGGCCTCCTCATGGGCGGATTCGGTGCGATATTCGCCGCCGACCACGAAACGGGGAGCTCCACCCTGGAACTCGAACAGCTGCGATGTGTCGCCGCTGACGAAGGCAAGCGCATCGAACTGCGAGGCCTTGCCTTCGAGCAAGGAGGTCGTGTTGAAGTAGTCGAGCGCAGCCTGGCTGGGCCTTCCAGCACCAAACAGGTTGACCGGCACGCAGTTCGGATCGTCGTTCGTCGGGTCGGCATCGGCATTGACCCGGCAGACGATGTTACCGTTCGGGAGGCGAACCGCGTCCACGGCCCTCAGGAACGGCCCCTCGAGGAGTTCCCCGTCTGGGCCGATGTCGTTGATGACGAGATTGTTCCGAGCCTTCGTGTCCGAGCTCGAACGCCCGTAGTTCAACGAGACTTCGTAATTCCAGTCGGTGTTGAAGTTGCCGGTAACCCCGCCCACGACCCGGTAGGTGTCACGCCGGATTTCCTGCTGGCGGCCTCCGAAATCAACGTTGAACCGCGACAGGAAAATGGTTTCCTGCGAGGTCGGTCCGCCGAGGCAGCGGCCAATCGACTGGAGGGTCTGGATATTCTGCTGAGTGAGGAACGGGTTGTCGCAGGTAATGCCGCGGCCGCTGCCGAAGAACCCGGCGAAGCTGCCCTGGAAGAAGCTCGGCTGGCCTTCCTGGAGCGCGTCAACGCGAGCGAATTTCGCCTCGATGAACGGACGCAACGCGTCACTGACCTCATAATGGGCCAGCAAGTTCGCCGTGTACCGGTCGAGGCCCGGCGCCAGCTGTCCGGTTTCGCGCAGGGTCGTCCCCCCCCGACACGGATCGTTCGGGCGCTGGATGAAATTCCCTCCACCGAACGGGCGGAAGTCGAGCGCCGGGATGACCTGGCACGCAGTGCCGTCTGGATTGAAGGCCACGATGCGCGGCTGGCCCTGCGGAGTCCCCGGGTTAAGGCAGCGACTAAGGACCGTCGCCGAGGCATTGGGGTTCGTACAGGAGAACGGGAAGTTTGGACTCGTGGGAGCGAACACACCGACGCCACGCGCACCAGCGGTACCGCCGGTTGAGATCGTCAGGTTGCGGACACCGCAGAAGAACTGGTTGTCCGGCACATTGTCACCCTCGGGTGGCTCCCCGATAGTGGGCTCGGCCAGGTTGAACTGGCAGCGGCCGTCCTGCGAGCCGGTCAGGCCTGGCCGCTGATGGAAATAGAGCGGCTCCGCGTTCACATATTCCAGGTTGATCGCGACGTTCGCACGATCGCCGAAGAAATTCTCGCCGGCGGTCAGAGTGATGAACTGAATGCCACGATCGCCGCGCGACGACACGCCGCCCTGGCCACGCACGCGAATGCCGTCGAAGTCGCGCTTCAGGACGAAGTTGACGACACCGGCAACGGCGTCCGAGCCATACACCGCCGAACTGCCGCCGGTGACGATGTCCACGCGCTCGATCAGATCGGTCGGGATCGTGTTGACGTCGACCTGGAACGTGCCCGGGTTGTACGTGACGTGCCTGCGGCCGTTGACCAGCACGAGCGTCCGCTCGGTGCCGAGCCCGCGCAGGTCGAGGAGGTTGACGCCCGCGGTGCCGATGAACCGGGTCGAGTTCGCCTGACTGAAGGTCGAACGCAGGGACGGCAAATCGTTCAGCGCATCGCCAACGTTGACGTCACCCTGGTCCGTCAGTTCCTCGGCGCTGACCGAGGTGATCGGCACCGGCGAAGACGCGTTCGGATTGCGGATACGCGATCCGGTCACGACGATGTCCTGTTCGTCATCGCCGACAGCCTGACCCGATTCGAGTTCGACCTCACCCGAGATGCAGCGGTCGCGCGCACTGCCTTCAGGCAGGTTCAAGCATGCCGGGTCGGGCGCGTCGCCCGCGGCGCCGCTCGAGGCCGGCGGGTCGCTCGGCGGAGTCGGAGTCCCCTGGGTCTGGGCAAAAGCCGGATTCGCCGCCGCAATCGACAGGGCAATCGCGGACGAGGATAGGGTGAAGGTCTTGGCAAGACGCATCGATCAGTCTCCGAAACGAACGTGGAACGGGCTCATGACGGAAGCCTTGTCCATCCCCGACGCAAAAGGAAATGGTTTGGCAGCGCAGAGACTTAACTTCCCGCTCAGTGTCACATTAATGCAACGTTCAACGTCGGAGAGGCCTTGCGCCTGCTCAGTAGCGATAATGCTCGGGCTTGAACGGGCCTTCGGGTGAGACTCCGATGTAGGCGGCCTGCTTGTCGCTGAGCTTGGTCAGCTTGACCCCCAATTTGTCGAGATGGAGCGCGGCGACCTTCTCGTCGAGGTGCTTGGGAAGCACATAGACGTCGTTCTTATATTTGTCGGCGCCGGTCCACAGCTCGATCTGGGCGAGCACCTGGTTGGAAAAGCTCGACGACATGACGAAGCTCGGATGGCCGGTCGCGTTGCCGAGGTTCACCAGCCGCCCCTTAGACAGGACGATGAGCTTCTTGCCGTCGGGGAATTCGACCTCGTCGACCTGGGGCTTGATCTCGGTCCATTTCATGTTGGCCAGCGCGCCGATCTGGATCTCGCTGTCGAAGTGGCCGATGTTGCAGACGATCGCCATGTTCTTCATCGCCCGCATGTGATCGAGGGTGATCACGTCCATGTTGCCGGTCGCGGTGACGAAGATGTCGGCGCGCGTCGCCGCCTCTTCCATGGTCACCACTTCATAGCCTTCCATCGCCGCCTGCAGCGCGCAGATCGGGTCGACCTCGGTGACGATGACCCGCGCTCCGCCGTTTCGAAGGCTTTGCGCGGAGCCCTTGCCGACGTCGCCGAAGCCGGCGACGCAGGCGATCTTGCCGGCGAGCATCACGTCGGTCGCCCGGCGGATCGCGTCGACCAGGCTCTCGCGGCAGCCGTAGAGATTGTCGAACTTCGACTTGGTGACGCTGTCGTTGACGTTGATCGCCGGGAACGGGAGCTTGCCCTGCCTGGCGAGGTCGTAAAGCCGGTGAACCCCAGTGGTGGTTTCTTCGGACACGCCCTTGATGTTCTCGACCGTCTTGGTGAGGTAGCCCGGGCGCTCCTTGAGGAACCGCTTGAGGGTCGCGACGAAGATCTCCTCTTCCTCGTTGGACGGCTCGAACAGCTCCTCGCCCGCCTCGGCGCGCGCGCCCCACAGCGCGAACATGGTCGCATCGCCGCCGTCGTCGAGGATCAGATTGGCGGTGCGGTCGGGCTGGCCTGGCGTCGCCCAGTCGAAGATCCGCGCCGCATATTCCCAATAATCCTCGAGGGTCTCACCCTTGATCGCGAACACCGGGACTCCGCTGGCGGCGATCGCCGCGGCCGCATGGTCCTGGGTCGAGAAGATGTTGCACGACGCCCAGCGGACTTCCGCGCCCAGGGCGGTGAGCGTCTCGATCAGAACCGCGGTCTGGATCGTCATGTGCAGCGACCCGGTGACCCGCGCGCCCTTCAGGGGCCTGGAGGACCCATACTCCTCGCGCAACGCCATCAGCCCCGGCATTTCGGTTTCGGCGATCTCGATTTCCTTGCGGCCGAAATCGGCGAGGCCGACATCCTTGACGACATAATCGTTGAAACGGGTTTCAGCCTGGGTCGCCACGAGATGCTCCGGATCAAGAGGGTTGAGAGACTGGCCAAACGGCCGCCTCGGTCGCCGCGAGCCCTAGCCGCGCCGCGTCTCCAAAGCAAATATAAAGAATTCTTTATATGTTGAAGCCGGAAGCCTCAGGCGACCCCGGTTTCGCTCGACAGCAGCCGCGGATCGACGCCCTGGGACTTGAACGCCGCCGCCCAGCGCTCCTCGGTCGGGGTGTCGAACAGGATCGCCGGATCGCCCTCGGCCGCGAACCAGCCGTGACGGGTCATCTCTTCCTCGAGCTGGGATTCCTCCCAGCCGGCGTAACCCAGCGCCGCCACCCAGCGCGACGGTCCCCGCCCCTCGGCGATCGCTTTCAGAACGTCGATGGTTCCGGTCATCGCGCACAGCTCGCCCCGCTCGCCGACCACGTGCAGCGTGTCCTGGCCGCCCCAGTCGGTCGAGTGGAGAATGAAACCGCGCCCCGGCTCGACCGGACCGCCGTGGTGGACAGCACTGTCGGGAGCCTCGCCGGGATCGATCCCGAGCTGGTTCAAAAGGCCGCGAAAGCGAAGCCCCGCGCGGGTATGGCCGATGCCGATCCCGACCGCTCCATTCTCGTCGTGGACGCAGAGCGCGATCACCGCCCGATCGAAGCGCGGGTCGGCCATCCCCGGCATCGCCAGAAGCAGCTTGCCCGACAGGAAGGGCGGCTTGTCCATCGCCGTCGAGCATGGCCTCGCACCCGGCGTCGGGCAACCCTTGAGGCGGGCTGTCGCCGGGCCTATCTGCCGCCTTGTCCCAACACTCGTCCCTCCAGGAGAATCTCCCATGACCATTTCTGTCGGCGACAAAATTCCCGACGTGCCGCTGGCGATCGCGGCTCCGGACGGACCGCAGCCGACCACCAGCGGCGAATATTTCCGCGGCAAGAAGGTCGCCCTGTTCGCGGTCCCGGGGGCGTTCACCCCGACCTGCTCGGTCCGCCACCTGCCGTCCTTCGTCGACAAGGCCGGCGAGCTCAAATCCAGAGGGGTCGACGAGATCGCCTGCGTCGCGGTCAACGACCCGTTCGTCCTGACCGCGTGGAACCAGAGCGAGGGATCGGCCGACATCACCATGCTGGCGGACGGCAACGGCACCTTTGCCGACGCGGTCGGGCTGGCCATGGACGGCAGCAAGTTCGGAATGGGCAAGCGCAGCCAGCGCTACTCGATGATCGTCAACGACGGGGTCGTCGAGCAGCTCAATGTCGAGGCTCCGGGCGCCTATGAAGCATCGAGCGCCGAACATCTTCTCGAACAGGTTTGAGGGGCTTTCCCGAGCAGCCGTCGCGTCCTCGCCTCTCTTCGCCCTATCGGGGAAACGCGCTGCGCTTCCGGGCGTTTATCATTGCGCGACAACCCCAAACATGAGGAGAGTATTTCATGCCCCGGAACAGCAGCAATAATCGAGGCGGCAACCGGAGCCGTCGTTCCAAGAACAACAATCCGGAAGGGCATAATCAATATAGCAACGGCTGGATGGACACGGCCCGCGAACGTCCGGTGGCGGCTGCCGCGGCTGCGGCGGCGGCCGTCGGAGCCGGCGTGTTCCTGTGGTCGAAGCGCGGCCAGATCAGCGACCAGCTGAGCCAGCTGAGCGATCAGATCGGTGAGTGGACCGAGAACATGAGTTCCGAGCGGGAGTTCGAGATGGCCGGGGGCGAGAATCGCTTCAGCGCCTCGACCGGCGGCGGAGCTTCCGGCGATTTCGGCACCCCGGCAACCGGCAGCTCCAACCGCATCGGATCGGCGCCCAGCCGGACCGCCAGCAAGCGCCGCAGCGCGACCAGCGGTTCGTCGACCGGCAGCGGAACGATGAGCGGCGGCTCGATCGACACCGGCCCCAGCGGACGCGGCCGCGAGTAAGCGCCGAGCACTAGCTCGCAAACGAAGGGGCGCCTCGCGGCGCCCCTTTTTGTTTAGCCTGTGCTTAGCTCACCAGCCGCATTGCTTGCCGCGGTTCTGCTCCTGGAGCCAGCCTTGCAGCGGGGCGAAGTAAGCGAGCAGCGGCCGGCCCGACATTTCGCGTGTGCCGGCGAACGCCTCGAGCGCGTCGGGCCACGGCCGTGACTTGCCCATCTCGAGCATCGCGTTGAGGCCGCGGCCGACTTCCTTGTTGTTGTAGAAGGAGCAGCGGTGCAGCGGCCCGGTCCAGCCGGCCTGGCGGCACGCCGCCTCGAAGAACTGGAACTGCAGGATCCGGGCGAGGAAATAGCGCGTGTACGGCGTGTTGCCGGGGATGTGGAATTTGGCGCCCGGATCGAAATCCGTGGCGGCGCGCGTCACCGGCGGAGTGATGCCCTGGTAGCGCAGGCGCAGGTCCGTCCACGCCTGGTTGTAGGTGGCGGGCGTCGTCTCCCCCGAAAAGACCCCCCAGCGCCAGCGGTCGACCATCAGCCCGAACGGCAGGAACGCCACCTTGTCCATCGCCTGGCGGAGCAGCAGGCCGATGTCCTTGGAAGCGGGCGGGACGCGATTTTCGGCAAGCAGGTCGACCTGCGTCAGATATTCGGGCGTCACCGACAATGCGATCATGTCGCCGATCGCTTCGTGGAAGCCGTCGTTGGCGCTGTCCTTGTAGAGGATCGGCTGGTCCTTGTAGGCGCGCTGGTAGTAATTGTGGCCGAGCTCGTGGTGGACGGTGACGAAGTCGTCGGCGTTGACCTTGGTGCACATCTTGATGCGGATGTCGTCGCGGTTGTCGATGTCCCAGGCGGACGCGTGGCAGACCACTTCGCGGTCGCCCGGCTTGGTGATCATCGAGCGCTCCCAGAAAGTCTGGGGAAGCGGAGCGAAGCCCAGCGACGAGAAGAAATTCTCACCGGTCTTGACGATCTTCTCGGGCGTGTACTTCTTGGCCACCAGCAGGTCCGTGAGGTCGTAGCCGATGTCGCCGGCACCCCGCGGGGCGACGATGTCGTAGATCCCTCCCCATTCCTGCGCCCACATGTTGCCGAGCAGGTCGGCGCGGATCGGACCGGTCGCCGGCTGGACCGAATTGCCGTATTTCTGGTTGAGCTTTGCTCGGGTGTAGCAATGCAGCTGGTCGTACAGCGGCTTCACCTCGTTCCACAGCTTGTCGGTCAGCGCCGCGAACTCGTCGGGCGCCATGTCGTAGCCGGACCGCCACATCGCTCCCGTGTTGGCGTAGCCGAGTCCGCGAGCGCCGGCGTTCGACAGCTCCACGAAGCGGGAATAATCGGTTCGCATCGGGCGGCCGACATTGTTGTGCCAGCTGACCCACATCTCCTTGAGAAGCTCGGGATTGCGCTCGGTGCCCATCAGCTCTTCAAGATCGACGCCCGGTGTCGGCTTGCCTTTGTAGAGCCCCCGGCCCTTGCCATATCGGCTTTGCAGGCCGGTCAGCAGGGTCGCCAGCTCGTCCGCCGCTCCGGGCACATTCTCGGCCGGTGCGACGATTCCCTGCTTGAGGATGTCGAGCTTTCTCCTCGTGTCGAACGAGAGTCCCTGGACGGCGTCGAACCGCGCGGCCTCGGTCGCCAGACGGACCTGCGCCTCGGTCAGTTCCGCGCCGGCCTTCGAAGCGAGCCAGTCGGTGTCTTCGGTGATGTAGGTTGCGTTCACCCAGGCCGACTTGTTCACATAGAGGCTGAGCTCGTCGAGCTCCTTTTCGGCACGGGCGACGAAGGCGTCGGCCGCGGCGGCGGTCGGAGCCGCAGCGACGGCTCGACCGGGGGCGGCGTCGGCGTCGGCGACAACGAGCGGCGCCGCGACCGGCGGGTTGGTGGCACAAGCGGCAAGCGCGATTGCGGCAAGCGATACGGAGGCGGCAAATTTCATGGCGGGCGTCCTCGTCCTCGAGTCTTTGGCTGTTCGCGTGGGGAACGAGTGAAACCTGGCGCGAAAATCGTCAACCCTTCAGGAAAGCGGCAATTTCTTCCCCGAGTTCCGGTTTGGTGACCGAGCTCATGTGCGTTCCGGGCACTTCGGCGAACCGGGCGTCGGGAAGCGCCTCGGCGAGCTCCTTGGCCGAGCCGTTGTCCTCGTCCTCGCTGCCGCACACGACCAGCGTCGGCATCGAGAAGGCCTCGAGCCATTGCGGCGCCATGTCGCTGAAGCTCGACAGGACGTGGCCGACGGCGACCCGGTCGACCTTCATGGTTTTCATGAACTGGATCGCCAGCCAGTGCGGGTCGCCCCGCGCGCTGGTGTCGAAATGGGCGATCGCGTCGCGGAAGAAGGCCTGGCGCTTGCCCCAGTTCTGCAATCCGCGAAGCCCCATCCCGGCGAGCACCGCCTTGCCCGGGCGCAGGCCCTCGCCGACCGCCTGGACGACCGTCCGGGCGCCCAGCGAGAAACCGCCGAGGTCGAAGTCGGCGAGCTCGAGGTGAGCGATCAGCTCATTCAAATCGCGGACCAGAATCGCGTGCGGATAGGCGTCGGGCGAATGCGGCTTGCCACTGAGCCCGTGGGCGCGAAGGTCGGGCATGATCACCCGCCGGCCGGTGGCGGCGATGCGGTCGGCATGGCCGAAGTTGATCCAGTTCATCGCCGCGTCCGAGAACAGTCCGTGGAGCAGGATCACGGCCCGCCCCTCGCCGACTTCGTGCCAGGCGAGCTCGGTGCCGTCGGACGCGGTCCAGCGATGGACGGCGGGCGCGGTGGGCGCGGCCGGGGAACGAGGCGGCATTGCCCGGCTAACTCGACACAGCGGAGGTAGGCGCCGTCTTGTTGTCGATGCCGAGCCGCCTTTCCGCGTCCGCCATCATCTTCTGGAAGCGCGGGTCTTCGCGCAGGGGATCGAGGTCGGGGTCGGTCTGGGCGGACCTTACCGCTCGCGGCCCCGAGGTTTCCGCCAGGGTCCGCGCGAGCAGCTTCAACGCACCCTCATTGTCATCGAGGTAAGCGGCGAGGATGCAGGCGAAATTGTAGCGCATGTTGAGGTTGTCGGGATCGACCAGCATCGCCCGCTCGATCCACTCTTTCGCGCGGTCGGTCTCTCCGAGCAACGCCAGGCCACCGGCGCCGACCCCGATCGCCGAGCCGTTGCTGGGGTCCTCGGCAACCGCTTTTTCGGCCTGCGCGACCATCATCCGGGCCCCGCGGAGCACGCCCTCACGATTGTCCGCGGCCTGGTAGCAGCTGACCAGTATCGCCCAGGCGTGGTAGTCATTCTCCATCACCTCGACAGTTTTCTCGTAATGGCGAGTTGCTTCGGGGATGTTGCGGCGAAGCATGCACAGCCGCGCGGCTTCCTTGTTGACCTCCCAGCAATCCGGGTCGAGCTGGAGAGCCTTGGCGATTTCCGCCTCGGCATCGTCCAGTCGCTGGTTGTGCTCGAGCCGCAGGGCCATCGCGCAATAGGCCTCGGCGATGCTCGGATCGATCGACAAGGCCGTATGGGCGGCGGCAAACCCGTCGTCGACCTCGCAGCCGAAACTGTAACGCATGCTCGACTGGGCGAGAGCCAGAAGAGCCCAGGCACGGGCGTAATAAGGGTCGATCTCAACGGCTCGACCGCAGATGCGCATCACCCGTTGCTCCCGGCGGACGTCCCCGTGATTGCCGGTGATCCAGTACTTTCGGGCCATCAAATAGAGGTTGTAGGCTTCGGCGCTGGTCGTGCCGCGCTGCTCGATCGCCTTCTTTTCCTCGGGAAGCAGCTTGAGCTTGAGAGCGCCGACGATCGCCTTGGAAATCTCGTCCTGGATCGCGAAAATGTCGTTGAGGTCGCGGTCATAGCGGTCGGCCCAGACGTGGTCCCCGGTCGCGCCGTCGATCAGCTGGGCGGTGATCCGCACGCGGCTGCCGGCCTTGCGGACGCTGCCTTCGAGCACATGGGTGACCCCGAGCTTTTCGGCGACGTCGCAGACATCGACCGAACGTCCCTTGAAAGTGGAGGCAGTGTTGCGGGCAGTCACTCCGAGCGCCGAGATCTGCGACAAATCGGTGGTGATGTCCTCGCTGATTCCGTCGCTGAAATATTCCTGTTCGGCGTCGCCGCTCATGTTGGCGAACGGAAGGACACAGACGGACACTTCCCGCCGGGACCGCCGGGCGGGCTGCTTGGGCTCGTTTTTTCCCGCCGGAGCGAGCGCTCGAACGCTGGCGACCACCTTGGTCCAACCCGGGGATTCCCCGTTCCCGTCCCAATCTCGCAAGTCGGCGCATTGGATCTGGTTGAACGGAAGCGGCGGGACGGTCGCATCGAGCACACCCTGGACCAGCGTGCCCGCAGAGCGAGCGATGTCGGCCTCGGCGCGCACCCATTGCGACCTCGCCGCCTCCGCCGACCATAACACGACGACCGCTTTTGCAGCCTTCAGCCGTTCCTCGATGACGTCTCCGTAGGCGCGGTGCGCGGGCAGCTCATCGTCGCGCCACACCTGATAGCCTTCGCGGCGGAGCGCTTCCGCAACGCGTGCAGCATGCGGCTCGTCCGGCCGCGCATAGGAAACGAACACGTCCGCCATACACCCCCTGGCCCATCGATATCAGGACTCTGGCGGTGAGTCTTGAGCCTCTATTCGGCGGTCGTCGGGTCGATCATGTTCCGGACGAGCGAGATCTTGTTGGCCGGAAACCCACCGCGCTGCGCATGCTCGCGGATGATGTCCTCGTCGGGCGCACGATAAATGCAATAGATCTTGTTGTCGGTAACGTAGCTGTGGACCCACTGGATATCCTGGCCAAGGTCGCGGATGACCGAGCAGGAGGTTTGCGAAGCGGACTTGAGGTCGGTCGGTCCGAGTTTTCCAACACCCGGCATTTCGCGTTCAATCACATAATGCGGCATGTCTGTTCCTCCCGCCGAGATCGACTTTGTGCGCCGAGCCGCGACGCGAGTCCAGACTAGTCGGGCATCTTGCCCGTGGCGGCGATCCAGCGATCCACCAAGGCCGGGTTGTCGGTGGTCAGATGCTCGGGCAGCCCTTCGGTGTTCAGCCAGGCGCGGTGGAGGGATTCGGAACCGAAGTGGCTGGTCGGCCGGAACCGCGACGGGTCGTCGAACGCAGCGACCGTCAGGTCCATGTTCTTGCCCTCGCGGAACTGAAATCCCAGCGAAGTGCCGCAATCGCGGCAATAAGGGCGCCGCGCGATCGGCGAGCTCTCGAACCAGTCCGGGCCGCTCGCCCACTCGACATCGGCTTGCGCGAGGTTCTTGAACGCGATCGAGACCGAGCCGGTCGCCCGCTGGCACATTCGGCAATGGCACAGATAGGCTTCGTCATCTTCGATACGGGCCCTGAAGCGGACCCGGCCGCACGCGCAGCCGCCTTCCATCACCTCGTCCGCCATGTGCGCTTTTCTCCCGCCTGGAATGAGGATGCACGCGGCCCTTTGCGCGGCTAAGGGGCGGCATGTCCAGCGCTCCGTCGGCCGCCCCTCCAGCCCGGGAAATCGTCCGCGACGCGCGCTGGCTGGCGCAGGCGCTCGACCCGAATGCCGGCGTCGTCCGGCTGATCGAGATGACTCCGGACGGGTACCGGGCGGCAAGCTTCCTCGACGACCGGATGCTGCAGGCGCCGGTTCATTCGGTGACTCGCCCGTTCGCCGAAATCGCCGCGGCCATTCCCGCCGACGCGCGCGGCGATGCGCGGTGGATTTTCCACATCGGCCATGTCGGCTCGACCCTGCTCGCGCGGTTGCTGGGCGAGCTCCACGGGGTGCTCGCGGTGCGCGAGCCCCGCATCCTGCGCGACGTCGCGGCTTCGGGCCGCCGAGACCAGTACGTGCCTGCGGTTCGCAAGCTGCTGTCGCGCACCTTCGCTCCCGGCGAGATCGCGCTGGTCAAGGCAACCAGCTTCGTCAGCGAGATCGCCGCCGAGCTGGTCGTGTCCGGCGAGCGGGCTCTGTTCCTGTACGCAAAGCCGCGCCATTACATCGCCTCGATCCTCGCCGGCGAGAACAGCGTTCGGGAATTGGCGGCGCTTGCCGACAGCCGGTCGCGGCGGATGGCGGAGCGAGTCCGCGGCCTGTCCGGCCACGGCCCCGCGCATCTCGCGGCAGCCGCCTGGGCGTGCGAAATGACCGCGCTCGAAGCCGCCGCCGAGGCGATGGCCGACCGGCACGTGCGATGGGCCGACTTCGATGCGCTGCTCGGCGACATCGAAGGGGCGCTTGCCGGGCTCGCGCAATTCTTCGGGTTCGAGGCTTCCGACGAGCGGGTCCGGGAGATCGCTCGCGGGCCGCTGATGGGGCGCTATTCCAAGGCCCTGGAATATGAATACAGCCCGTCGCTTCGCCGCGAGCTGATCGAACAGGAGATCCGGCTGCAGGGGCGCGCGATCGACGAGGCGGTGGCGATGCTCGCGCAGGTGGCGAAGGATTCGCCGCTGCTGGCGAGCACGCTTGCGAGGAGCTAGGCGGCTTTCTGCAGATGCTTGCGGCCGAGGAGCTCGGCGATCTGGACCGCGTTCAGCGCCGCCCCCTTGCGCAAATTGTCGCTGACTACCCACAGCGACAGCCCGTTCTCGACGGTCGAATCCTCACGCACCCGGCTGACGAAGGTCGCATAGTCACCAACGCACTCGACCGGAGTCACATAGCCGCCGTCCTCCTGCTTATCGACCAGCATGATTCCGGGCGCCTCGCGAAGGATCGAGCGCGCCTGGGCGGCGGAGATCTCGTTCTCGAATTCGATGTTGACCGCCTCGGAATGGCCGACGAACACCGGCACCCGGACGCAGGTCGCGGTGACCTTGATTGCCGGATCGAGGATTTTCTTTGTCTCGACGACCATCTTCCATTCTTCCTTGGTCGAGCCGTCGTCGAGGAACTCATCGATGTGCGGGATGACGTTGAAGGCGATCTGCTTGGTGAAGTGCGAGGGTTCGCTCGCTTCGCCGACGAAGATGTTGCGCGACTGCTCGAACAGTTCGTCCATGCCGGCCTTTCCGGCGCCCGAAACCGATTGGTAAGTCGCGACGACGACCCGCCTGATCGTCGCCGCGTCGTGCAGCGGCTTTAAGGCCACCACCAGCTGTGCGGTCGAGCAATTCGGGTTGGCGATGATGTTCTTTTTCGAATAGCCGGCGATCGCCGCGGCGTTCACTTCGGGCACGATCAGCGGGACGTCGGGGTCCATCCGGAACAGCGAGCTGTTGTCGATCACCGTGCAGCCGGCGGCCGCGGCCCGCGGCACATGCAGCCTGCTGGTCTCGGAGCCGGCCGCGAACAGCGCCATGTCCCAGCCGGCGAAGTCGAAATGGTCGAGGTTCTTGACCCTGAGAGTCTCCCCGGACTCGCCGAAGTCGACGACGTCGCCGGTCGAGCGGGCCGAAGCGACCGCGGCGATCTCGGCCAGCGGAAACTGCCGCTCGGCGAGGATATTGAGGATCTCGCGGCCGACATTGCCGGTCGCACCGACAACCGCGACGCGATAGCCCGACGCCATCAGCCCTTCGCCTTCTCCGACGTAGCGCCCTTCTCCGACGCGGCGCCCTTCTCCGTCTCGGCGCCCTTGCCGCCGGGGATGTCACGGCGCATGTCGCGCCGCTCGGCGATGCGGGCCGACTTGCCGGTCCGTCCGCGCAGATAATAGAGCTTGGCCCGGCGGACCGCGCCGCGGCGCACGACCTCGATCGAATCGATCGCCGGCGAGTAGAGCGGGAAGACGCGCTCGACGCCCTCGCCGAAGCTGATCTTGCGGACGGTGAAGCTGGAGCCGACGCCCTTGTTCGAGCGGGCGATGCACACACCCTCGAAATTCTGCACCCGCGAGCGGTCGCCCTCGACCACTT
>NZ_JACCSU010000095.1 GCF_013812825.1 Sphingomonas sp.
CGGGCCCCTCACCCAAGCTTCGCTAGGGTCCTTCGTCGCCAAGCGAAGCTAACCCTCTCCCTCGACGGGAGAGGGACTAAGCGGCGATGTCGTAGGGGACGATGTCGCCGCTGAGGTAGAGGTTGCGGGCTTTGGTTCGGCTGAGCTTGCCCGAACTGGTCCGGGGCAGGGTGCGCGGCGGCACCAGCTCGACCACCGGAGTGATGCCGGTGATCGCCCGGACCCGCTCGCGGATGTCGTCGCGAAGGCGGCCGCGCTCGCCCGGGTCGGACACCCGGCAATGGACCAGCACGGCGGGAGTCTCCTCGCCCGACGAGCCGGTGATGGCGAAGGCGGCGATGTCGCCAGCCTTGAAGCCGGGCAATTGCTCGACCGCCCATTCGATGTCCTGCGGCCAGTGGTTGCGGCCGTTGATGATGATCATGTCCTTGGCGCGGCCGACGATGAACACATAGCCGCGCGACAAATAGCCCATGTCGCCGGTGTCGAGCCAGCCGTCGCCGTCGAGGCAGGCGGCGGTCGCTTCCGGATCGCGGAAATAGCCGACCATGACGCTGGTTCCGCGCACGTAGAGCTTGCCGATGCCGCGCTCGGGAAGCGGCTCGCCGTCGGCTCCGCGGACCTCGACCTCCATGCCGGTGACGGGCTTGCCGCAATTGACGATCGCCCGGAACCGGCGCGGCCGCTCGCGGTCGGCGGAGCCGGCGCCGGCGAGCTCGGTCTCCTCGACCAGCTCGAGCCGGATGCCCTCGCCCGGCGGCATCAGCGAAACCGCCAGCGTCGCTTCGGCCAGGCCATAGCTCGGGCAGAAGGCGCTGGCCTTGAAGCCGGCCTCGGCGAAGCAATCGACGAACGCCTGCATCACGTCCGGGCGGATCATGTCGGCGCCGTTGCCCGCGATCCGCCAGCGGCTGAGGTCGAAGCGGTCGGCGGCGCGGGTCTGCGACGACATCCGGCGAGCGCAGATGTCGTAGCCGAAGGTCGGCGAGTAGCTGAGCGTCGTGCCAGGATTGCGGGTGACGAGGTCGAGCCAGGCCAATGGCCGGCGGGCGAAATCCTCGGTCTTCAGATAGTCGACCGACAGCTGGTTGGCGATCGGCGAGAGCAGGCAGCCGACCAGGCCCATGTCGTGATACCAGGGCAGCCAGGAAATCACCCGGTCGCTGTCCTCGACTCCAAGGCCGAGGCCGTGGGCGCGCAGATTGTCGAGCAAGGCGCGGTGACTGACCGCGACCCCGTGCGGAAAGCGAGTCGAGCCGCTCGAATATTGCAGATAGGCGATGTCGTCCATGCCCGGCGATGCAAGCTCGACCGCGGCGGGCTC
This sequence comes from Sphingomonas sp., assembly GCF_013812825.1. Taxonomy (GTDB): domain Bacteria; phylum Pseudomonadota; class Alphaproteobacteria; order Sphingomonadales; family Sphingomonadaceae; genus Sphingomicrobium. The sequence continues at coordinate 1,325 of NZ_JACCSU010000095.1, forward strand.
GATGTCGCCGAGAGTTTCCCATTCGCGCGCCTCGAGACCGAGCTGGGCCGCCGCATCGGCGGCGAAGACCGCGATCTCGGCCGGGTACAGGAACAGCGCCGGATCGCAGCTCTCGAGCTGGACCTTGAGCTGGTCGACATAGGCTTCGCGACCGCCAAAGCTGGTCGGCAGCGGCAGCGGGACCGGCCACAGGCCGGCATAGACGGCACCGAAGAAAGCGGCGGCGAACTCGGGCCCGGTCTCGGCGATCAGCGCCAGGCGGTCGCCGGGCTTGAGGCCGTGGCCGATGAAACGCCGAGCGTTGGCCAGCGAATCGGCGCGCAGTTCCGAATAGAGATAGGTGCGCTCGAGCGTTCCGCGCGCGTCGTGAAAGTTGAGCCCGCGGCGGCCGAGCGCCGCATAGTCGAGCGCTTCGCCGAGCGTTGCGAAATCGGCGATCCGCCGCTGCTGATCGTCCCTCGTCGGGGTTCCGCCAGGCGGAGAAAGGGCACCTGGAGGGGCAAGGCCGGGTTCGATCGTCTGTTTACGGTCGAGCACGCGGTTCCTTCCTCATCGAGCCGAGCTATTGGCTGCTTCGAGCGGCCTTTCGAACCAGTGGCGGCATATCCGCACCACCACTTTGTGATGGTTCGCGAGTGTGGCACAAAAAAGGCCCATGCGTCACGCCCGCAAACCACGGCCGCGCCCGCCGCTCGACCGCGCAAAACTCGACGAGCTGGCGCTGGCCTATGTCGGCCGGTTCGCGACCACCCGGGCCAAGCTTCGGACCTATCTTGGCCGCAAGGTCCGCGAGCGCGGCTGGGACGACGGCCAGCCGCCGGATCTCGAGGCCATCGCCGAGCGCTTTGCCGCGCGGGGCTATGTCGACGACGCCGCTTATGCGCTGTCGAAGTCGCGCTCGCTGACCGGCCGCGGCTATGGAATCCGCCGCGTCGAGCAGTCGCTTCGAACCGCCGGCGTGGAGGAGGTGGACGCCGCGGTGGCGCGCGAGCATGCGCAGGCGGACTCGATCGAAGCCGCGCTCCATTTCGCCGAGCGCCGCCGGCTCGGCCCGTTCGCGAGCGAGCCGGCTGGCCGCAAGGGCCGCGAGCGCGCGCTCGGCGCGATGATCCGTGCCGGGCACGGCTTCGGCCTGGCCCGGGCGATCGTCGACCTGCCGCCCGGAGCCGAAATCAATCTGGTGGAGTTGGCCGAGAAATAGGCATAATGGGAGTCTAAGTCGGATTCCCGACAATCTAACCCATGTTAGAGTGACCAGGTGCAGCGTAGCAGTACCCAGCGGACCGAAAATCAGGACGCGGCGGAGCAGTTTCCGGCGAGTGAGGCCGCGTCGGAAATGGCGGCCATCACCGGCCGGGTGAAGTGGTTCGACTCGGTTCGGGGCTTCGGATTCATTGTCAGCGATGAGGTCGAGGGCGACGTTCTGCTGCACTTCAGCGTGCTTCGCGAGCATGGCCGCCGGAGCGTCCCCGAAGGCGCTCTCGTCGAGTGCGTGCCGATGCGCCAGGAGCGCGGCCTGCAGGCGTGCCGGGTGCTGTCGATCGACCTCAGCACCGCCTTGCCTGCCCAGCCCAGATCGCCCATCTCGGCGGGCGAACGGGCCGACCGCAAGGCGCTTGTCGACGCGGCCGGCGAGTTCCAACCGGTGGAGGTCAAGTGGTTCAATCGTGTGAAGGGCTATGGTTTCGTCAACCGCGGCGGCCAGGAGGAGGACGTGTTCGTCCACATGGAGACCGTTCGCCACGCGGGCCTGGGCGAGCTTCAGCCCGGCCAGCGGCTGGAAGCGCGAGTCGCTTCGAGCCCGAAGGGCCTGACTGCGGTCGAGCTGCGGGCCCGGCACTGATCGCTGCGGCCGCGGCGATGGTCCTTGCGCCGGGTATCGCGGGCTGCGCTCCGCCCAATCCGGCCGAGGCACCGGCTGCCGAGCGTTCGGCCGCGGGGCTCGAGCAGGTGCCGCTGACCATCCGCTCCGCGTCCGCGACCCACCGGTTCACCGTCGAGGTCGCTCGCTCGCCCCAGGAACAGGCCAACGGCCTGATGCACCGCCAGTCGCTTGCGCCCGATCGCGGCATGCTGTTTCCTTACGATCCGCCGCAGCCCGCCTCATTCTGGATGAAGAACACGCTGATCCCGCTCGACATCATCTTCATCCGCGCCGACGGGACGATCGCCCGCATCGCGGCCAATACCGTTCCGCTGTCGCTCCAGCCGGTGCCGTCGCTGGAGCCGGTCGCCGCGGTGCTCGAGATCGCCGGCGGTCGGGCCGCCGAGCTCGGCATCGCACCGGGAGACCGAGTCAGCTGGTCCCGCTAGAGCCGCCTTGCGCGGCGCTTGCGAACGCGGCAAAGGCCGCGCCGATGGGCTTCTGGTCGAAAACCTTCACCTGGTGGAACGGGGCGACGTGGGGCACGACCCTGTTCTCGAGCCGTCACGGCAAGCAGGTCGGCCGCGACGAGCAAGGCAACGTTTACTTCGAGCACAAGAAGGATCCCCGGCGCCGCTGGGTGATCTACGACGGCGCCAATGACGGCAGCAACGTGCCGCCGGGGTGGAACGCGTGGCTCAGGGGGACGATCGACGAGCTTCCCGACAAGGCGCTGCCGGAGCGGCGCAAGTTCCACAAATCGCCCGAGAAGAATTTGACCGGGACGATGGCCGCGTTCCGTCCCGACGGAGCGCTCGGCAGCGGCAAGCTGCGGCCCGCCGCAACCGGGGACTATCAGCCCTGGACTCCCGACTGAGCCTTCGCACTGGCCTGTTTGCGGTCGCCGTGCTGGCGCTCGGCGCCGGTGGCTGCGACCGCGGCCGCGACCAGCAGCGCCAGGAAAACGTCCCCCCGGTGACCACCAGGGCCGCCCAGCCGACCGCCGGCCAGGCGGGGGTGACTCCGATGGCGCAGCGCGTTGCGGTGCTCGGGCTGCTCAACAAGCGCAACGGCATCGTCCGCGACCTTGCGCTGAGGCCGGGCCAGTCGGTCCGGGTCAAGGACGTGATCGTCCGCCTGCGCGCCTGCGAAACCACCGCGCCATGGGAAAGCGAGTCCTTGACCGGCGCCTTCGTCCAGCTCGACGTCGAACGCACCGACCGCCGCTGGCAGCGGGTGTTCTCCGGCTGGCTTTACAAGGAATCGCCGTCGCTCAACGTCGTCGAGCACCCGGTCTACGACGTCTGGCCCAAGAGCTGCGCGATGACATATCCGGCCGGTCCGTCCGAACCCGTCGCTCCGGTCGCGTCGAGCAGCCGGTCGATCGCCAGGAAATCGGCCGCGGCGCCGCGTCCACGGTCAGATTCCGACGCCGCCGAGCCCGAGCCCGCGACCAATGCCGATGCGCCCCCGGCCGCCGAACCGCCGCCAAGCGCCGTCGATAACAGCGCGATATAGTCGGCGCGCGAGACGCTCACCGCGCCCAGCGAGGC
>NZ_JACCSU010000025.1 GCF_013812825.1 Sphingomonas sp.
GGGCTCGGACGCGGCGTCGGCGTCGTCGGCAGCGTCGGACTGGGGGTAGGCGCAGGGGTCGGTGTCGGGGTCGGCGACGGGGTTGGAGTTGGGCTCGGCGTGACCGGTTGCGAGGCGTTCTGCGCGAGCGCCGCCAGTGCTGGGAACGCCAGCGCCAGCGCCGCCGAGACCATCAGCAGCCGGCTATTGCGCATTGGCAATGACATCGGTCTCGATGGTCGTCACCGGGACTTCGCGGGCCCGAGTCGAAAGGAAGATCAGGCCGCCAATGACGAGCAGGACGATGAGGATGAGGACTGCGATTCGCGACATGATGTTCCGCTATGCTGGCGATTCAGGCGCCGGCTTTTGCCCGAGCTTGCCCGCCGCTGTATAGCCCCACGCGTGCAACATTTGGTCAAGCGCCTCGACCGTCCCATTGTCCTCGTCGGCCTGATGGGCGCAGGCAAATCGACCGTCGGTCGCCGCCTTGCAAGACGGCTCGGCCTGCCGTTCGTCGACAGCGACGCCGCCATCGAGGACGCCGCCGGCTATTCGGCCGCCGAGGTCTTCGAACGCTTTGGCGAGCAGGATTTCCGCGACGGCGAGCGTCGGCTGGTTGCTCGCCTGATCGATGGCGAGGTTCGGGTGATCGCCACCGGCGGCGGCGCCTTCGTCGATCCGGGCACCCGCGACCTGCTGAACCATCGCGCGATCACCGTCTGGCTGGACGCGTCCGTCGACGTGCTCGCCGACCGCACCTCGCGGCGGAACACTCGGCCGCTTCTGCGCAACGGCGATCCGAAGGGCACGCTCGAGCGGCTCGCCGAAGAGCGCCGGCCATCCTACGCGTCGGCGCACATCCATGTGAAAAGCGGTGACGGCGCGCATCGCGACGTCGTCGATTCGATCCTCAAGGCCCTGGAAGACCACCTCAACGGCAGCGAGGCCTAGGCCGGGTCCCTCGATTGCTCGTCCGGAAGGGGGGAATCGACGCCGAACATGCGGTCGCGCGCGGCTCGCAAGTCCCCGGTGGCGCTCTGCCGCTCGAGCCGCTCGGAGTCGCGCTGGCGGTACGCGGTTTCGACCCGGTCGGCCTCGCGCCGCGCGATTCCGAGTTTGAGCAGCGCCTCCCTGCCCATCAAAACCGCGCTTTCGAACAGCTCGCGTTGAATGAGCGCGACGTCGAGTCCGTCCAGCGCCATCACGTGGCGTCGGTCGTAAGCCCGAACCAGCACTTGCGCCTGGGGGAAGGCCTCGAGAATCGCTTCGAGCTTTTCACGAGTCAGATCCCGGTCGTCGTGGCAAAACAGGATGGCCTCGGCCGTCTCTGCTCCAGCGGTTCGAAGCAGGTCGATGCGGGTTCCGTCGCCGTAATAGACCTTTGTTCCGAAGCCCTCGCTGACCTCGATTTGCTCGGAGTCGCGATCGACGATGGTCACCGGAATGCGCTTTGCCATCAGCATCTGGGCAACGGTCTGCCCGAACCGGCCATAACCGACGACGATGGCGTTGGTCTCGGGCGAGAACTCGGGTCCCTGATGACCCGCTTCGGGCTCCGGCATTCGTTCCAGAACCCATTCGGTCAGGCGCATCAGGAACGGAGTTGCGATCATCGACACGGTGACGATGGCGCTGAACAACGAGGCGACCTCGGGCGCGATCAACCGGGCCGCGGAAGCCTGGACAAACAGGACGAAGCCGAATTCGCCCGCCTGGCTGAGCAGCAGCCCGAGCCAGATCGCTCGTCCCATCCGCACCCCGAACATCCGAGCCAGCCCGGTGATCAGCAGCGCCTTGACAAGGATCAGGGCCGCCGCCGCCCCCATGACGAACAGCGGGTCGGAGGCGATCGCGGTCAGGTCGAGCAACATCCCGACCGACAGGAAGAACATGCCCAGCAGGATCGATCGAAACGGCTCGACGTCGCTCTCGAGCTCGTGGCGATAGGGCGATTCAGCGAGAACGACGCCGGCGACGAATGCTCCGAGCGCGACGGACAGATGCAGAGTGTGCATCAGCGACGCGCTGGCGATCACCGCGAACAGCCCGGCGACGACGAACAATTCGCGCTCGCCAAGCCGGCCCACGAGCCGGAAGAGAGGATTGAGAATAAACCGGCCGGCGAGGACGAGGCCGACGATCGCGGCGACCGTATACAGCGCGAGCATCGCGCCAGACGGCTGGTCGGGATCGACCGGTGCGCGCGACATCGCGGCGATGATCGTGATCATCGGCACGATCGACAGGTCCTGGAACAGCAGGACCGAAAAGGCCCGTTCGCCGCGCCGAGTGTTGAATTGCCCCGATGAGCGCAGCATTGGCAGCACCTGCGCGGTCGACGACAGGCCCAGCGGCAGGCCGAGCGCGAGGCTGGCCTGGATGCTGAAATCGAGCCCGACGTAGATCAGCGCGCTCAGCACCAGCCCGCACAGCACGACCTGGATCAAGCCGAGCCCGAAAATGTCCTTGCGCAATCGCCACAACCGGCTGGGGTGAAGCTCCAGCCCGACCAGGAACAACAGGAATGCGATGCCGATCTCGGATACACGCATCACCGCCTCTGGATCGCCGACCAGGCGGAGCGCCTGGGGGCCGATCATGGCGCCCCCGACGATGTAGCCGAGCGTCGCGCCGAGGCCGAGCTTGCGGAACAAAGTGACGAAGATCAGCGCCGCTCCGAGCATGAACGCGCCGGTGAGCAGCATCCCGCCGGTTTGCGCCGCCTCCGCCCCCGCGCCGTTCAACTCCGGGCGTCCTCGATCGCCGCGAGCAGTGCCCGCAGCGGCAGAACGATCGCGCCGTGCCGCGAAGTCCGCGACCGCGCGGGCGCGAGCGCCTCGAGCCCCCACCCGCCTGGATCGTCACGGCCGCCCTCGAGCCACCGCGTCAGGCCCGCGAGCGCCTCGGCGACCTCGTCGCGAGTCCTCCCGACCGCGTGCCTGACGACCAGCGCCGCCGCGGCCTGGCCGAACGCGCAGGCGCGGACCTGCTGGGACAGGCCGGCCACGACCTCGCCCTCCATCTGGACTTCGGTGTTCACCGTGCTTCCACAGGTCGGCGAGCGAAGCTGCGCCGCGCCATCGACCCGCTCAAGCCGCACCGGGTCGGGTAGCGAGCCTGCCAGCCGCAAAATCTCGACTGTGTACAGCGGCGCGTTCATTCCTTGCGCCATGTGGTGCCGCCTGCCCCATCCTCAAGGACGATCCCCTCGGCTTTCAACTCGTCGCGGATCCGGTCGGCGGTCGCAAAGTCGCGGCGCGCCTTTGCTTCGGCTCGCTCGGCGATCCGCGCCTCGATGTACTGCTCTCCTTTAATAATTTCGGCGCGGGCTTCCCCGGAAAATGTGATTTTGCCCTTTCCCGAAAGGTAGATTATGCGGCCTTTAAGCCAGTCCTCGGTGTCCTGCCCGAGCAGGCCGAGCAAGCTCGCACTGGCCTTGATCGTCGGCCCATCATCGATCTCCATTAAGCGCGTCAGCGCCAGCGGCGTATTCAAATCGTCGGTCAGTGCATCGAGCACGCCGCCGTCAATGTCGCCCGGACTGGCATCATCGGCCGCACGGTACAGACGATCGAGCATGGTCTTCGCCTGACCGATCGCGGCCTCTGTCCAGGCGAGCGGCTGTCGGTAATGCGCGGACAACAGCGCCAGCCGAAGAGTCTCGCCGCGGTGCCCAGCCTCGAGCAGCTCGCCGACGCTGACGATGTTGCCGAGGCTCTTCGACATCTTGTCGGCGCCCATGTCGACCATGCCATTGTGCAGCCAGTAATTGGCGAGTGGGGCTCCACCGTTTGCGCAGCGGCTCTGCGCGATCTCATTCTCGTGGTGAGGGAATTCGAGATCGAGGCCGCCGCCGTGGATGTCGATCGTCTCGCCAAGATGCGCCTCGATCATGGCCGAGCATTCGATGTGCCAGCCGGGGCGCCCCCGGCCCCAGGGACTGTCCCAGCCGGGCTGGTCGTCGCTGCTCGGCTTCCATAATACGAAGTCCGCCGGCGAGCGCTTGTAGGGGGCAACATCGACGCGAGCGCCCGCGATCATCTCGTCCATCGATCGCCGCGACAGCTTGCCGTAATCGGGCCAGCTCGGCACATCGAACAGCACATGGCCTTGTTCCGCATAGGCATGGCCGCCGAGGATCAGTCGCTCGATCATGCCGATCATCTGCGGAATGGTCTGGGTTGCCAGCGGCACGATGTCGGGCCGCGGCACGCCAAGCGCCGCCAGATCCTCGAAATAGAAGCGACTGTAGCGCTCCGTAATGGTCTCGATGGTCACGTTCTCCGCCGCCGCTGCGGCCATGATCTTGTCCTCGATGTCGGTGACGTTGGCTGCGTGGACGACGCTGTCGGGCCCATAGACATTGCGCAGCAGCCGGGCGAGCGTGTCGAACACCACCGCCGGCCGGGCGTTGCCGATGTGGGCGCGCCCGTAGACCGTCGGCCCGCACACATACATGGTGATGCGCTTCGGGTCGGCGGGCTCGAACGCCCGCTTCTCGCGCGCCATGGTGTCGTACAGCCGGATCATCGCGTGCCCACCGGATTGGGCTCGAGCCGGCGCTGCTCCACCCAGTTGACGATCGCGAGGCCGCTGGCGTTGAGCAGCGGATAGGTCCGCGAGCTGGTCATCCATTCCGGCCGCTCGGCTTCCGGCCCGTAGAGCATGTCGGTGGCGAGATTGGCGAGCAGGAAGAACAGGGTCGCTCCGAGCAACCCCTTGATCATCCCGAAGCCGCCGCCGAGCACCCGGTCGACCGGGCCGAGCAGCGACTTGCGAGTCCTGCCGCCGATCGAGCGGGCGAGCAGCTTGACCAGCATGAAGCTTGGAATGAACAGCAGCGCGAACGCGACGACGGCCGCGCCGGCCGAAGTTCCGACCGGGTCGGTCAAGCCGGTCGACAGTTGGGTATGGAACAGCTTGAGCATCGCGATCGCCACGATCCAGGCGAACAGCGAGAGCACCTCGTGCACGAAGCCGCGGACGAAGCCGATGAGGGCCCCCCCGCCCAGGAGCAGGATGACGAAGATGTCGAGCGCGCTCATCGAGGTGCGGCTAGCGGGCTATCGGCGGCTTCGCCAGCCCAGATTAGCGAGTCAGGATGTGGTCGGCGAGCGCCTTGAGATTGGCGAATTCGGCGAGCGCAATGCCGCTTCCACCCTTGATCCCGGGCGGCACCCATGCAGTCTCGAACCCTAGCTTGGCCGATTCCTTGAGCCGCAGCGGGGCATGGGCGACCGGGCGGACCTCGCCCGACAGCGCGATCTCCCCGATCACCACGCACTCGCTCGGAACCGGCCGCTCGGCCAGCGCCGAAATCAGCGCCGCGGCGACCGCGAGGTCGGCCGCAGGGTCCGACAGCCGGTATCCGCCGGCGACGTTCAAATAAACCTCGGCGGTCGCGAAGCTCAGCCCGCAGCGCGCCTCGAGCACCGCGAGGATCATCGCCAGCCGCCCCGAGTCCCAGCCGACCGCGGCGCGGCGCGGGGTCGCGCCGCTCGCCAGCCGCACCGTCAGCGCCTGGATCTCGACCAGCACCGGCCGGGTGCCTTCGAGCGCCGGGAACACGCTGGTTCCCGAAACCGGCTCCGAGCGGCGAGTGAGGAACAAGGCCGACGGATCGGGCACCTGGCTGAGCCCCGCCTCTTCCATCGCGAACACGCCGATCTCGTCGGTGCCGCCGAAGCGGTTCTTCATCGCCCGCAGGATTCGGTACTGGTGGCTGCGCTCGCCCTCGAAGCTCAGAACCGTGTCGACCATATGCTCGAGCACCCTGGGGCCCGCGATGGCGCCGTCCTTGGTGACGTGGCCGACGAGCACCACCGCGCTGCCCTGCTCCTTGGCGAAGCGGACCAGCTCCTGAGCCGAGGCGCGAACCTGGCTGACGGTTCCGGGCGCCCCCTCGATCAGGTCGGAATGCATCGTCTGGATCGAATCGATCACCAGCAATGCCGGCGGCTCGCCCTCGACGGTCGTCAGGATATCGCGGACCGAGGTCGCGGCGGCGAGTTGCACCGGCGACTTGCCGAGCCCCAGCCGCACCGCGCGCAGCCGGATCTGCTCGGCCGATTCCTCGCCGGAGACATAGACGACCCGCTGCCCCTGCTCGGCCAGCCGTGCCCCGACCTGCAACAGCAAGGTCGACTTGCCGATGCCCGGGTCGCCACCGACCAGCATCGCCGATCCGGGCACGATGCCGCCCCCGACCGCGCGGTCGAACTCGGCAATGCCGGTTGCGAACCGTGCCGGCAGCTCGACCTGGCTGTCGAGCCCGACCAGCTCGATGGTGCGGCCGCCGCCGCGAAGGTTGTGCTTGGCGGCGAAAATGCTCGACACTGCGCCGGTTTCCTGGACCAGCGTGTTCCACTCCGCGCAGTCGGCGCATTGGCCCTGCCAGCGGCTGCTCACCGACCCGCAGGCCTGGCAGACATAGCGCGACTTGGGTTTGGCCATGCCGGCAGGTTAGCGAATCGCCCGGCTTTGTCCTAGGGGCGCTGCTGGGCGGGGGAACAGGAGGACATATGCCCTACGCGACCGCTCGGGACGGGACCCGGATCTATTACAAGGATTGGGGGCAGGGCCGCCCGGTCGTCCTGATCCACGGCTGGCCGCTCAGCAGCGACACGTTCGACGATACCGCACTCGCGCTGGCCGAAAACGGCTATCGGGCGATTGCCCACGATCGCCGCGGATTCGGCCGGTCCGACCAGCCATGGGCCGGTTACGACTATGACACCTTCGCCGACGACGTCGCGAGGGTGCTCGAAGACGCCGGGATCGGCCAGCCGATCGCCATCGCCGGCTTTTCGATGGGCGGCGGGGAGGTCGCGCGTTTCCTCTCCCGGCAGCGGGCCCACCAGGTCAGCCACGCGGTGCTGATCGGATCGGTGGTGCCCTATCTGCTCAAGTCCGACGATCATCCCGAAGGCGCTCCCAAGGAGGTGTTCGACGGGATGATCGCCGGGATCCGCAACGACCGCGCCGATTTCTTCCGCGGCTTCTTCAAGGATTTCTTCGGCACCAGCTTCCTCGACAAGCCGGTCAGCGACTCGCTGCTCGACGATGCGTGGCGCCAGGCCATGAACGCGGGACTGTGGCCAACGGTCGCCTGCGTCCGAGCCTTCTCGGAAACCGATTTCCGGCCCGATCTCGACTCGTTCACCATGCCGACCCTGATCATCCACGGCATCGACGACCGCACGGTTCCGATCGAGCTCACCGCCCGCGCCGCTGCAAAGGCCATCAACGGCTCAAAGCTCATCGAATATGAAGACGCTGCACACGGCCTATTCGCCAGCCACAAGGACCGGTTGAGCGCTGACCTGCTCGACTTTATCGGCAGCTAGGCTTGCTCCCTGAACCGCTAAAAATCCCCGCCTTTCGCGCCTATTGGCTGGCGCGGCTCGCGAGCACCATCGCCCAGATGGCAATGGTCATCGTCATCGGCTGGCAGGTCTACGACATCGCCCGCCAGACCATGAGCGTCGGCGATTCAGCCTTCCAGCTCGGGCTGATCGGGCTGTTTCAGTTTCTTCCCTTGTTCGCCCTGACTCCGGTGAGCGGCTGGGCCGCCGATCGCTTCGATCGCCGCCACATCACCCAAGCCGTGCTGGGACTGGAACTGCTGTGCGCACTGATCCTGTTCGCGGCGACTTGGAGCGGGCGCATCAACCTTCCAATCCTGTTTGGAGTGGCTGCGCTGCTCGGGGTGGCGCGTGCCTTTGCCGGGCCGGCGTTCAGTGCCCTGGCGCCCAATCTGGTCCCCCGCGACCTGCTCCCGCGGGCCATCGCGCTGAGCTCGATCGCGTGGCAGGCCGGGGCGATCTTCGGCCCCGCGCTCGGCGGCATCCTCTACGACATCACCCCCCATCTGTCTTATGGAGTCAGCAGCGCGCTGTTCGCCTTCTCGGCCTTGTCCATGTTCTTGATCGGGCCGGTTCCCCGCCCCCCGGTCGAGGGCGGCAATCCGCTTCGCCGGATGGCCGAGGGCTTGCGCTACATCCGCCGCAACCAGCTGGTGCTCGGGGCGATCACGCTCGACCTGTTCGCCGTGCTGCTTGGCGGCGTGACGGCGATGCTGCCCATCTATGCGCGCGATATCCTGGAAGTCGGCGCCCAGGGCCTTGGCCCGCTCCGGGCGGCGCCGGCGGTCGGAGCGACGTTGACCGCGGTCTATTTTTCGTTCCGCCCGATCCGCACGAACGTCGGAGTGAAGATGCTCGCGGCGGTGGTCGTTTTCGGTGCGGCTACCGCGGTGTTCGGTGTGTCGCGATCGATGCTGCTGTCGCTCGCCATGCTGGCGCTGCTCGGTGCCGCCGACATGTTCTCGGTCTACATCCGCCAGTCGCTGATCCAGCTGCACACGCCCGACTCGATGCGCGGGCGGGTCGGAGCGGCGTCGACGCTGGCCATATCCGCCTCGAACGAGCTCGGCGAAGCGCGCGGCGGCTTCACGGCCGCGCTGGTCGGGCCGACGACCGCCACGGTCGCGGGCGGCGTTGCCGCCATCCTGGTCACGCTTTTGTGGAGCCGCTGGTTTCCCACGCTGCGCAAGGCCCGCACCTTCGACCTGCCCGAGCCGCCGCCGGAAAAGGCTCCGGTGGTCGCCGGCGGCGCCTGACGCCCTTCAACCCGGACCCGAGCGTACCTATACTGCACTGCAACGAGGGGCCTCGCGGCTTCCTCCCCGCCTGGAGAAGATCGCACCATGAAAGCCGCCAGCATCCTCGAAACCATCGGCAACACGCCGCATATCCGGGTCAACCGCCTGTTCGGGGACTCGGCCGAAGTGTGGATCAAGTCGGAGCGGTCGAACCCCGGCGCGTCGATCAAGGACCGCATCGCGCTGGCGATGATCGAGGCCGCGGAAGCGTCGGGCGACCTCAAGCCCGGCGGCACGATTATCGAGCCGACCTCGGGCAACACCGGCATTGGCCTGGCGATGGTCGCGGCCGTCAAGGGCTACAAGCTTGTCCTGGTCATGCCCGACAGCATGAGCATCGAGCGCCGGCGGCTGATGCTGGCCTATGGCGCGACCTTCGACCTCACCCCGCGCGAGAAGGGCATGAAAGGCGCCATCGAGCGGGCCAAGGAGATCCTCGCTGAAACAGATGACGGGTGGATGCCGCAGCAGTTCGAAAACCCGGCCAACCTCGAAGTGCACCGCCGCACGACCGCACAGGAAATTCTGTCCGATTTCCGCGACACGCCGCTCGACGCTCTGATTACCGGCGTCGGGACCGGCGGCCACATCACCGCCTGCGCCGAGATCCTCAAGAAGGAATGGCCGGACCTCCAGGTGTTCGCGGTCGAGCCGACCCTGTCGCCGGTGCTGTCCGGCGGTGAGCCCGGCCCGCACCCGATTCAAGGCATCGGCGCCGGCTTCGTCCCCGCGATCATGGACACCAGCCTGCTCGACGGAGTGATTCAGGTCGACCCCGCCGATGCCAAGGAGATGGCCCGCCGGGCCGCTCGCGAGGAGGGCGTGCTGATCGGCATTTCGTCCGGCGCGGCGCTCGCCGCCATTGCCCAGAAGCTGCCCGAGCTCGGCTCCAAATCGGGTGGGCGCCCGCGCGTTCTGGGCTTCAACTACGACACTGGCGAGCGCTATTTGTCGGTGCCCGACTTCCTCCCCGAAGAGGCATAGCTAACGGGCCGCTAACCGCCTTCCTTAGCGGCGGCGTTAACGCGCGACCGGCTAAATCCTTCATTTCGGGACAATTCCCTTTCAAAATGAAGGCTAGTTGATGCGTAGGACGCGTTTCGCAGGTGCCGTGGAGATCCTGGGCGAGGCGAAGAGCCGCGCTTCGATTCGCGAAGCCCTGTGGTTCGACATCCTCGCGCCCGACACTCCCGACGAGCATTCGCTCTCGGCCATCCGCGTCGCCGCGCTCGACTATTCGGCGCTGATGCTCGGCATCACCCATTTGATCGCCACCATTGCGGCTTTTGCGCTGCACCCGGAACATGCGCTCACTGCATCGTTCGCAAATCCCCTCTTGCCGCTGGTTTTGCTTTTGGGGCTCGACCTGGTGGCCATCGCCGGATTGCACTGGCACGAGCGGTTCAATCTTGCCCCGCACACCGTCATCAGGGGGCTTGCGGCCTATTTAGCCGCGGTGGGATCGCTGTGGATCCTGGTCGGGCTGGCGGTCAATTCGCAAACGCACGTCGGCCACGACTCATTCCCGGTCCTGCTCATCGGCGGCGGGATCATGATGGCCGCGATGGTCGCCGTGAATTCGCCTTCGCTGGCGGTCGTGAACTCGCTGGTCACGACTGCCGGTGCGTTCATCCTGACCAAATCGTTGCTGGTCGGCGGCGGCGCGGCGATCCTGTCGCTGATCATCGTCGCCTACAGCATCGCCGGCGCGCAGACGATCATCGCCGCCGGCCGCAAGAGGCTCAACCTGGATGCCGAAGCCCGCAAGGCGCTGACCTTCGTCGCCGAGTTCGAGAACAGCGGCCGCGGCTGGTTCTGGGAAACCAATTCCGAAGGCACTCTGTCGTACGTTTCCCAGCAGCTTGCGGACGATTTCCAATGCGAGCCGCAAGCGCTGCTCGGTCGGCCGTTCCCCGACCTGCTGTCGGTCGACACCAGCCCGGTCGGCTCGATTCACGAAGAGCGCAAGACGCTCGGATTCCACCTGTCCGCGCGGTTCCCCTTCTCGGACGTGGTGGTCCGGCCGGCCAGCGACCAGGACGTGCACTGGTCGCTATCGGGCAACCCGATCTTCGATGAGCGCGGCCGCTTCCTCGGTTTCCGCGGCATTGGCACCGACCTCACCGAGCAGCGCCGCTCCGAACAGGAAATCTCCCGGCTCGCGCGGTTCGATTCGCTGACCGGGCTGCCCAATCGAGCGCTGATGCGCCAGACCCTGGACGAGGCGCTGCGCAACGCGGCCAGCCGGCAAAAGGGCTGCGCTTTGTTCCTGATCGACCTCGACCGCTTCAAGAACGTCAACGACACGCTCGGCCACCCGATCGGCGACGCTTTGCTGCGCCAGGTTGCAGAGCGGCTGAAGTCGGTGATGGGCGACCACGGTCAGGTCGGCCGGCTCGGCGGCGACGAGTTCAAGGCCGTGCTCCCGGGCACGGTCGACATCGGATTTCTGGAGCCGCTCGCCCGGACCCTCATCGAGCAGGTGTCGCGGCCCTACACGATCGAAGGCCACCGGGTGACGATCGGAGCGTCGGTCGGGATCGCGATCGGCGACCCCGGCCGCGCCTGTGCCGACAGCCTGATCCGCAACGCCGACCTCGCGCTTTACGCCGCCAAGGCCGCCGGCCGCGGCAAGCACTGCTTCTACGAGCCGGCGATGCACAGCGATTTGAGCGACCGCCAGGTGCTCGAAAACGACCTTCGCCAGGCAATCGACCGCGGCGAACTGTGGGTGGCCTACCAGCCGATTGTCCGGGTCGCCGGCGAGGAGATTTGCGGCTTCGAGGCGCTGGTCCGCTGGAACCACCCGGTGCGCGGCCCGATTTCGCCGGCCAAGTTCATTCCGCTGGCCGAGGAGTGCGGGCTAATCGCGAACATCGGCAAATGGGTGCTCAAGACGGCATTGCTCGAAGCAGCCAACTGGCCCGACCAGGTCCGAGTCGCCGTCAACCTGTCGCCGATCCAGTTCAATGACCCCGGCATCGTCGCTGTCATCGGCGAGCTGCTCAAGGAAACCGGAGTCCGCTCCGAGCGGCTCGAGCTCGAGATCACCGAGGGCGTATTCCTCGCCGAGGGCGACACCACCGACGAAACCTTTGCGGGTTTGAAGAGGCTCGGCGTTCGGCTGGCGCTCGACGATTTCGGCACCGGCTACAGCTCATTGGGCTATTTGAAGAAGGCTCCGTTCGACAAGATCAAGATCGACCAGAGCTTCGTCCGTGGCGCCGCTTCGACCACCAATCGCAACAGCGCCATCATCCGGGCGATCGTGACTCTCGCCGATACGCTCGGCATGGACACCACCGCCGAGGGCGTCGAGACCCACGACGACCTTCACCTGATCCGCGAGCTCGGTGTCAGCCAGGTCCAGGGCTATATCTTCGGCCGGCCCGCGGTTGACGAGGAAGCTCGCCAGCTTGCCAATTCGGTCACCGTCGAGGCCGACGGCTACCAGTGCATCCGCGAGCCTCGGCAGCGCCTGATGCGCCGCGCGATCGCCGAAATCGATGGCCAGGTGACCGAGATCAGACTGCGCAACATCTCGGCGATGGGAGCGCTGGTGGAATGCTCGCTCCCGGTTTCGCCAGGCACCATGATCACCATCGACATCGTCGGCGTCGGGCCGGTCATCGGCTCGGTGCGCTGGTCGCAGTCGGGCAAGTTCGGAATCCAGTTCACCGACCCGTTCGACCTCGCCCGTCTCGCCCCGAAAAAGGGCCGGCTCAACGAAGTGACCATGCTCCGACCGTGGTACGTCGAGCAGCGGGAAGCGTCCTAGGGAGCAGCTAGCAGGCGGGCCGCAGTGCCGTCGCGATTGCCACCACGTTCGAGCGGCCCGGCCGTCGCTGCTCGAGACAAGCGAGCTGGGCATAGCGCACCGCCCGGTCGAGGTGGGCCTGGCATTCTTCCAGCGTGCTCGCGCGATCGGCCGCGGCCATCGCCTCCTCGCTCATCTGAGCGTAGTCCAAGGTCTCGATGTTCATCCCGCCATCTTGACCGGCAGCACAGAGTTGAAAACAGGCCAGTTGGACCGCGTACCGATGCGGGACAGAATCGCCTGGACCGTAGCCGCGTCCGGAACGCAGGGATTCAGGGCGTTGCTAGAGGCTGGGCCCGAACCAAATCGCGCCTCAGAACGCCTCCGCCGGGATCGCCATCAGGCTGTCGGCACCGGATTCGATCTTGCGCCGAAGGGCACCGGTCTCGGGCATCACCCGGTCGGCGAAGAAGCGCGCCGTCACCAGCTTGGTCTCGTAGAACGCGCGATCGTCCGAACCGGCGGCAATCGCCGCTGAGGCGGCGCGGGCGATTCGCAGCCACATCAGCCCCACCGAGACGATGCCCACCATCGTCATGTACGGATAGGCCGCGGCCCCGGCCTGGTTGGGGTTGGCGAGGCCGTTGTCCATCAGCCATTTGGTCGACGACTGGAGATCGCCAACCGCGCGGCTCAGCTCGGCGAGAAACGGCTTCAGCGCCTCCTCGCCCGACGCGTCGGCAATCTCGCGCGACAGCAATTGGAAGAACCGCTGGATCGCTCGGCCGCCGTCCTTGGCGAGCTTGCGCCCGACCAGATCGAGCGCCTGGATGCCGTTGGTGCCTTCGTAGATCTGGGCGATTCGGGCGTCGCGGACGAACTGCTCGACGCCATGCTCGCGGATATATCCGTGGCCGCCGAACACCTGCTGCGCAAGGACCGCGCTGTCGAAGCCCTTGTCGGTCAGATAGCCCTTGATCACCGGGGTCAGAAGCGAAACTAGGTCATTGGCTTCCTCTCGCTCCTCCTCGGTCGGTGCGCGCCGCGACAGGTCGACCAGCAGCGCCCCCCACAGCACGAACGCGCGCGCTCCTTCGAGGAACGATTTCATCTCCATCAGCATCCGACGGACGTCGGGATGGACGATGATCGGGTCGGCCCTGGAGTCGGGTTCACGCTCGCCGGCGACGAGCGCTCGTCCCTGGCGCCGCTCGCGCGCGTAGGCAACGGCGTTCTGGTAGGCGACCTCGGCCTGGGCCAGGCCCTGGAGGCCGACCCCGAGCCGAGCCGCGTTCATCATGATGAACATCGCCGCCAAGCCCTTTTCGGGCTCGCCGACCAGCCATCCCTTGGCGCCGTCGTAGTTAAGCACGCAGGTCGGGTTGCCGTGAATGCCCATCTTCTTTTCGATCGCTCCGCAGCTGACTCCATTGCGCTCGCCGACCGATCCGTCCTCGTTCACCAGGAACTTGGGGACCACGAACAGGGAGATGCCTTTGACGTTGTCGGGTGCGCCGGCGATCTTGGCGAGGACCAGGTGAATGATGTTCTCACTGAGGTCATGCTCGCCTGAAGAGATGAAGATCTTGGTGCCGGTGATCGAATAGCTGCCGTCCGGATTGGGGTCCGCGCGGGTCTTGAGGAGGCCGAGGTCGGTGCCGCAGTGCGGCTCGGTCAGGTTCATGGTCCCGGTCCAGCGGCCGCTGACCATGTTGGGCAGATATTTGGCCTTTTGCTCGTCGCTGCCCTTGATCACCAATGAGGCGATCGCGCCGGACGTCAGCCCCTGGAACATCTCGAACGCCTGGTTGGCCGACAGCACATATTCGCTTAGCGCGGTCGAAAGCACCTGCGGCAGGCCCTGCCCGCCGAATTCCTCCGGCGCGGACAGCGTCGGCCAACCGCCGTCGCACCATTGCCTGTAGGCGTCCTTGAACCCGTCGGGCACGGTGACCGAGCCGTCGTCGTTGCGCTTGCAGCCCTGCTCGTCGCCGACCTTGTTCAACGGCGCCAGCACTTCGGCCGCGAACTTCCCGCCCTCGTCGAGGATCGCTTCGATCAGGTCTGGCGTCGCGTTGGCGAAGCCCTTCAAGTTCGAATAATTTGCGACCTCGAGCACCTGGTCGAGGATAAAACGCGTCTCGCGCACCGGGGCGGTGTAAACGGCCATTTACGTCTTGCTCCCTTGATCGGCCGGGCTGCCCAGGCTCGTTAGAAAAGTCTCCAGTTCGGAGATCGTCGCGTCGATATCGTCCTTCTGCCGGCGCAGCGCGTCGATTCGCTGGCGGCAGCGCTCGATGGTCACTCGCCGCTGCGTCTGACGATGGTCGCCCAGGTCATAAAGGTCGAGCAGCTCGCGGATTTCGTTGAGGCTGAAACCGACGCGCTTGCCGCGCAGGATCCAGCTCAGCCGGGCGCGGTCGCGGTCGGAATAGTAGCGGGAAGTGCCGCGGCGCTCGGGGGCGATCAGCCGCTCGTCCTCATAGAAGCGCAGCGCCCTTGGAGTGACCCCGAAGGCCTCGCACAGCTCACCGATCGCATATTTGGCCGAGGGCGACCCCATCGGCCGGCTATGCTTGCCGTTTCCGTAAGCGTCAACCGGGAATTACCCCCAGCAATTTTCAACCTCGGTTAAGGCAGAGGCAGACAAAGAGGGCGGGTCACCCTATATGACGAGCAAGCTTCGGCGCGCCTTATGGGTGCCGAGCAAGGGCGGGGACGATGCTGACCACTCATCCGTTCGACGACGATAAGCTGCGCGAAGAATGCGGGATTTTCGGCATCTGGGGTGCCGACAATGCCGCCAGTTTCGTCGCGCTCGGCCTCCACGCGCTTCAACACCGCGGCCAGGAAGCGGCCGGAATCACCAGCTTCGACGGCGGCTATTTCCACTCCCACCGGGCGATGGGCCACGTCGCCGGGAACTTCGACCGCGACGAGGTGATGCGCGCGCTCGCCGGCCGCACCGCAATCGGCCACGTGCGCTATTCGACCACCGGCGAAACCGCATTGCGCAACGTCCAGCCGTTGTACGCCGAGCTGGCGGAAGGTGGTTTCGCAGTCGCCCACAACGGCAATTTGTCGAACGCGATGAAGCTGCGCCGAACGCTCAACCGCCGCGGCTCGATTTTCCAGTCGACCAGCGACACCGAGGTCATCATCCACCTCGTTGCGACCTCCCAGTACACACCCACGGTTGATCGGCTGATCGACGCCCTGCGCCAGGTCGAGGGCGCTTACTCGCTGCTGGTGCTGACCGAGGAAGGGCTGATCGCCTGCCGGGACCCGCTCGGATTCCGGCCATTGGTGATGGGCAAGCTCGGCGAGGCGACCATTTTCGCTTCCGAGAGCGTCGCCCTCGACGTGATCGGCGCGACCTTCATCCGCGAAGTCGAGCCGGGCGAGATCGTCCTCGTCAATGCCTCCGGAATCCGCTCCTTCCGGCCGTTCGAAAAGGCCGATCCAAAGCCCTGCATCTTCGAGCATGTCTATTTCTCGCGGCCCGATTCCATCGTCGACGGCACCTCGGTCTATCAGGTGCGCAAGAACATCGGTGCGGAGCTCGCCCGCGAAGCGCCGGTCGAGGCCGACTATGTCGTTCCGGTCCCGGACAGCGGCGTTCCGGCCGCCATCGGCTTCAGCCAGGAATGCGGCATTCCCTTCGAGCTCGGCATCATCCGCTCGCACTATGTCGGACGCACCTTCATCCAGCCGAGCCAGGAGGTCCGCCACCTTGGCGTCAAATTGAAGCACAACGCCAACTCGGGCCTGGTCGCCGGCAAGCGCATCGTGCTCATCGACGATTCGATCGTGCGCGGCACCACCAGCCTGAAGATTGTCCAGATGATGCGCGATGCCGGCGCCCGCGAGGTCCATATGCGCATCGCGTCGCCGCCGACTCGCCACAGCTGCTTTTACGGAGTTGACACGCCCGAGCGCGCCAAGCTGCTCGCCGCTCAGATGGGCGTCGAGGCGATGGCCGACTACATCAACGCCGACAGCCTCGCCTTCATTTCGATCGAGGGGTTGTACCGGGCGCTCGGATCTGAGCGGAACGAGGCGCAGCCGCAGCGCTGCGACGCCTGCTTTACCGGGGATTATCCGACCAGCCTGACGGATTTCTCGGAAAAGCAACGGGCAGGCTCGCTTTCGCTGGTCGCAAGCCGGTAGCAGCAGCACCTTTCGTCATTGCGAGCGAAGCGCGGCAATCCAGTTTCTTGTTCTTGCTGGATTGCTTCGTCGCTTCGCTCCTCGCAATGACGTGCTGATATGACAGACGAAAAGCCTCTCGCCGGCAAGCTTGCGGTCGTCACCGGCGCCAGCCGGGGCATCGGCGCGGCAACCAGCGAATCGCTTGCCGCTGCCGGCGCCCATGTGATTCTCGTCGCCAGGACAGCGAGCGCGCTCGAGTCGATTGACGACCGCATCCACGAAGCCGGGGGAAGCGCGACCATCGCCCCGCTCGACCTCACCGATGGCGAATCCATTGGCAAGCTCGCGGCAGCGGTCGCCGAGCGCTGGGAGAATCTCGACATATTGGTCCTCAACGCCGCGATGCTCGGCTCGCTGACCCCCGTCGAACATATCGATCCAAAGGAATATGCCCGGGTCCTCGGCCTGAATTTGCTCGCCAACCAGGCGATGATCGCGGCCTTCGATCCGCTGCTTCGAAAGGCCGAGCGCGCCGACGTCGTAGCACTGACCTCCTCTGTGGGCGGCGAGCCGCGCGCCTTCTGGGGCGCTTACGGCTCGTCGAAAGCGGCGCTGGAAACGCTGCTCGGAGCCTATGCCGACGAGACCGAGCACAGCGGGCGGATCAGGGTGCATATCGTGGACCCCGGCGCGACTCGAACCCGGATGCGCCAACTCGCGTTTCCCGGCGAGGAGCCGGACAGCGTCAAGCCGCCCGAAGCGGTCGCCAAAGCCATCCTCGAGCGCCTGCTTTCCGAAGTCCCGACCGGCGAGAAGGTACGGATCGAGGCCTAGGCCTTGACCATCGTCACCTGGGCGACGTCGATCGCGCCGCCTCGAAATCCGCCTTCGCAATACATCAGATAATAGCGCCACAGATTGTGGAACTCGTCGCCGAACTCTTCGAGTTCACCGCGAGCGAGCGCGTCGTCGTAGCGTGCACGCCAGCGGTTCAAGGTGCGGGCATAGTCGAGGCCGAAATTGTCGCCATTTTCCCAGGACAGCCCCCGCTCCTTCGCCAGCGCCGCGAAGTGCGGCACGTCGAGCAGAAGCCCGCCGGGGAAGATGTAGGTCTGGATGAAGTCGGCATTGCGCGAATAGCGATCGAACAATCGATGATCGATGCTGATGAACTGCAGCGCTGCGCGGCCGCCGGGCTTCAGATTGCGCGAGATGGAGTCGAGATAGGCGCCCCACCAGCGCATTCCGACCGCCTCGACCATTTCCACCGAGGCGACGGCGTCGAATTGCTCGGCGATGTCGCGATAGTCCTGCAGCCGGATCTCGATCCGGTCGGCGAGCCCCGCCTCGGCGACCTTGGCGTCGGCCCATGACTTCTGCTGCTCGGACAGGGTCAGGCCGACGACGTCGACGCCGCGCTTCGCCGCCTCGATCGCCAGGCTTCCCCAGCCGCAGCCGATCTCGAGCAGGCGCTGCCCGGGTTTCAGCTGAAGCCGGTCGAGCAGCAGCGCAATCTTGCGCAGTTGCGCGGCCTCCAGCGGCTGGTCCGGCGTTGCGAACCTGGCGCACGAGTAGGTCATCGTGTCATCCAGCCACGCCGCGTAGAAATCATTGCCGAGGTCGTAGTGCGCGGCGATGTTGCGCCTGGCCTTGCGCGGCGCGTTGTCGCGCAGCCGGTGGGCGAGCGCGTTGATCCACCGGAACGGCCCCTTCGCCCGCGCGACTCGGCCCAGAGCGACGGAGTTGGCGGTGAACAGTTCGAACAGCGCCACCGGGTCGGGGCTCGACCATTCCCCGAGCGCCCACGCCTTGTACCAGCCGACCGAGCCCGATGTCGCGAGGCGAACCAGCCCCATCCAGCTCTTCAGCTGGACGACCGCGACCGGACCGGGCGCGTGAAAGCCGATCCGCCGGCTGCTTCCGTCGGGAAGCGTCCCCTCGATCCCGCCGCTCGCCAGGCGGCGGTCGAGCTGGTCGACAATCTTCGCGAAAGCCGGGGCCACCAGCCGCGCGGCCGCGCCGCCGCCGACGGCAAAGCCGCGGTCCGCACGAACCAGATGTTCGCCCCTTCCTGTCATCCCTCGGGCATTAACAGCCGGGACGGCCGGTGGGCACAATTGTTTCCCGCCGCAGCCGCGAACGGCTGCCGAAATCCTGGTAGCGGGCGTCGCCGATCGACACTTTCACCGAGCATCGCGACCGCTCGACCTCGGCGAGCGGCAGCACCGACCAGCGCAGGAACCGGGCAAGCGCGGGGTCGCGCTGCAACGCTTCGCGCACGAGCGGGTCGTGCAGCAGGCTTGGCCGGCAGTTCGTCACCGGCCCAAGCCCTGCGCCCAGCGGGTCGTAGCGGCTCCAGCGATAGCAATCGCCTTCACGCCAGACGAGCCGGCGGCGCCAGGATTCAAGCGGCGGCGGCGATGCGAACAGGGCGTCGATCGGCCGCCCGCCCGCCCATTGGCGGACCGCTGCATAAGCACGCTGACTGATCAGCAGGTTGAGACCAATATAGACGAGCATGACGGCTATCGCCGCCTGCACCGGGCGCCGCCACGGCTTGCCCTTTCTTTCCCGAACGCGCGACCAGGCGATCGAGCCGGCGAGCAGCAACCACAGCCATACGTCGATGATGAACAGCGCGTCGGAGTGAAACCAGGCGCTCGAGAACGGCGACAGCAGCTGAACCGAATAGGTCGTCAGCAAATCCATCAGCGGGTGGGTGAGCGTCGCGAGATAGGCCAATGCGACTAGCCAGCCAGCGCGCATCGGCAGCCCGCTTGTGAACGTTGCGCCCCGGCCGACCTGCCAGCGGTCGAGCAGCCACAACAATCCGGCGAGCAGCGGCGGCATGACGAGCGCCCCGCCGACCAGCCCGTGGGTGAATCCGCGGTGCATCGCCAGCGGCTCCCAGCCAACCCAGCCGAAGAACACGTCGATGTCCGGCATGTTCGCGCCGAGGATCAGCACCGCCAGCCCCTTGCGCGTCCGGGTCTTGAGCCCCGCTTGGCCGAGCGCCCAGCCGGTCAGCGAATGGGTGATATTGTCCACTTATCGAGCGCGGCGGGTCAGAGCTTGTGCGGTTCCTTCTCGACCTGCCACGTCTGCCCCTTCGACACGAGCGCCTGGAGGTCGGCCGGCTTGTCCGATGCCGCAGCGCGATTCTGTTCGATGACCGCGCTTTCGAACGTCGGCGCGGGGTCCTCGTAGATGACGCCCAATGCCATCGGGAAGCTGTCGGGCATCTCGATCAGCATCGCCGCGACTCCGCGGTTCCTGGGATCGTGGAGCAGCACCGAGGGATCGTCGCCTTCGACCACCTTGAGCACCAGCCGCTCGGTGTCGAGAGCCAGCCCCTTGGTGCCGCCCGCGAACAGCATCTTCCCGCCCGGCTGGAGCCACAACTGCTTGTCGGCCGCAACCTCCCGCGACGTGAAGGAGCCGAACACGTCGTCGTTGTAGACGATGCAATTCTGGTAGATTTCGACGAAGCTTGCGCCCTTGTGGGCATGGGCGGCCTTGAGCACGTCGGGCAGGCTCTTGTGGACGTCGATCCCGCGGGCGATGAACCGCGCTCCCGAGCCCAGCGCGAACATGCACGGAGCGACCGGCCGGTCGACCGACCCGAACGGGGTCGAGGGCGAGCGCGTTCCGACGCGCGAAGTGGGCGAATATTGGCCCTTGGTCAGCCCGTAGATCTCGTTGTTGAACAGCAGGATCTGGCAATCGAGGTTGCGGCGCAGGATGTGCATCGTGTGGTTGCCGCCGATCGACAGAGCGTCGCCGTCGCCGGTGATGATCCACACGTCGAGCTCCGGATTGGCGAGCTTGATCCCGGTCGCGAACGCCGGCGCGCGGCCGTGGATGGTGTGGAAGCCGTAGGTCGCCATGTAATAGGGAAAGCGGCTCGAGCAGCCGATCCCGGAGACGAACACCGTCTTTTCGCGCGCGGTGCCGAGGTCCGGCATCGTCCGCTGCACCGCTTTCAGCACCGCATAATCGCCGCAGCCCGGGCACCAGCGGACTTCCTGGTCGCTCGCCCAGTCCTTGGCGGTGGTGACTGCCAAGGCTGCATTTGGGGTCAGCTCGTTCATGTCAGGTCAGCCAGACGATGAGCAGGACCACGATGACCAGCATCATGACCATTGGGAGGACGTTCATCTGTTTCATCGGCTATCCTCGAAAAAGTCGCAAAAGTCGCACTCCACGCGCGCCTACGCGCTCGCGCTCGCGCGCGGACCGCCGGAGAGCATCTCGTCGATCGCCGCCTCGAGCTCGGCGATCCGGAACGGTTGGCCGCTGACCTTGCTCAGCGATTGGGCGTCGACCAGGAATCGGTCGCGAAGGACGGTCGTGAGCTGGCCGCTGTTCATCTCGGGCACCAGGATACGCCTGAACCCGCCCAATAGGACAGCGAGATTTCGAGGCATCGGGACGATGTGGCGGATGTGGATGTGCGACACGTCGAGGCCGCTCTGGCGGGCGCGGCGGACCGCCTGGTGGATCGGTCCGAACGTCGAGCCCCAGCTGACGACCGCGAGCTCGCCGCTCGCCTCGCCCAAACATACCTCCTGGTCGGGAATCGTGTCGGCGACAGACGCGATCTTGGCCGCGCGCAACCGGGTCATCTCCGCATGCGCTTCCGGGCTGTAATCGATGTTGCCGGTGCCGGGCGCCTTTTCGATGCCGCCGATGCGGTGCTCGAGCCCCGGGGTCCCGGGCCTGATCCACGGACGGGCGAGATCCTCGTTGCGGGCATAGGGCATCACCGCCTCGCCCTCGGCCGGCGCCTGGTCGAAGAACTCGACCGGGAACGGCGCATAGTCGGCCATGTCCGGCACCTTCCACGGCTCGGCGGCATTGGCGATATAACCGTCGGTCAAAAGCATCACCGGGGTCATGTAGCGCGTCGCCACCCGGCACGCCTCGATCGCGCAATCGAACGCGTCGGCCGGCGAGCGCGCGGCGATCACCGGCAGCGGCGAGTCGGCATTGCGCCCGTAGACCGCCTGGTAGAGGTCCGACTGCTCGGTCTTGGTCGGCAGGCCCGTCGACGGCCCGCCGCGCTGCGAGTTGACGACCACCAGCGGCAGCTCGGTCATCACCGCCAGACCCAGCGCCTCGGTCTTCAGCGCAATCCCCGGCCCAGACGACGATGTGACGCCGAGCTGCCCGGCATAGGACGCGCCGAGCGCCGCGCAGATCGCCGCGATCTCATCCTCGGCCTGGAAAGTGGTGATCCCGAACTCCTTCAATCGCGCCAGATGGTGGAGCAGCGGCGAGGCCGGCGTGATCGGATAGGAGCCGAAGAACATCCTGAGGCCCGCGAGCTGGGCGCCGGCGACCAGCCCGACGGCCAGGGCCTCGGCGCCGGTGACGGTCCGGTAGAGGCCGGGCTCGGCCGGAGCCGGGTCGATGTGATGGCGCTGGACGGGCGCACCCATTTCGACCGTTTCGCCATAGGCGTGGCCCGCGTTCAATGCGGCGATGTTGGCTTCGGCGAGCTCGGGAGCCTTGGCGAACTTGGTCTTGAGCCAGTCGACGATCGGTGCGCGATCGCGGTCGAACATCCACAGCGCCAAGCCCAGCGTCCACATGTTCTTGCACCGCAGCGCTTCCTTGTTGCCGAGGCCAAACGGCTTCACCGCGTCGAGCGTCAGTTGCGAGATGTTGAAATGGACCAGCTGCCAGCGGGCGAGGCTGCCGTCCTCGAGCGGATTAGCCTCGTAACCGGCCTTGGTGAGGTTGCGGGCGGTGAACTCGCCCTCGTCGGCGATGATCAATCCGCCTTCGCG
The DNA here is from genome assembly GCF_013812825.1 of Sphingomonas sp. Taxonomy (GTDB): domain Bacteria; phylum Pseudomonadota; class Alphaproteobacteria; order Sphingomonadales; family Sphingomonadaceae; genus Sphingomicrobium. The sequence goes on from NZ_JACCSU010000025.1 coordinate 22,346, forward strand.
AAGATCGTTGACGTTCACCTTCAAGGCCGCCGGGTTCATCGCGATCAGCACGTCAGGCTGGTCGCCGGCGGTCTCGATCGCGCAACTGCCGAAGTTGATCTGGAAAGCGGAGACTCCGAAAGTCGTCCCCTGCGGAGCGCGGATTTCCGCCGGAAAATCGGGGAACGTCGCCAGATCGTTGCCCGCCAGCGCCGTCGACAAGGTGAACTGGCCGCCGGTCAGCTGCATGCCGTCGCCGCTGTCGCCGGCAAAGCGCACGACGACTGCTTCCAACACCGGCCGCGCCGTTGCTTCGGTTTCGGTCAGCAGGTGAGTGGCAGTCGCCATATGCTCTTAATAGTCCTGCTCTTTCGTCATTGCGAGCGTAGCGAAGCAAACGAGGTCGGAGAGAACTGGATTGCTTCGTCGCAGTGCTCCTCGCAATGACGTGGTGATGAACAACAACGACGACCACCTCTACCGCCGCGGCGTTGGCGTCATGCTGCTCAACCCGGAGCGCAAGGTATGGGTCGGCCGGCGCATCGATAACCCGACCGATGCGTGGCAGATGCCGCAGGGCGGCCTCGACGACGGCGAGGAGCCGTGGCCGGGCGCGCTCCGCGAGCTCGAGGAGGAGACGGGCATCGATCCGCGCCTTGTCGAGCGCATCGCGCAATGCTCCGAGCCGCTGCGCTACGACCTGCCGCCAGAAATGGTTGGAAAACTGTGGGGCGGCCGTTGGAAGGGGCAGACCCAGCACTGGTTCCTCGCCCGGTTCACCGGCACCGATGAGGACGTGAACCTGGCGACCGCCGAGCCCGAGTTCAGCGACTGGAAGTGGGTCGCGCCGTCCGAGCTCCCCGACCTGATCGTCCCCTTCAAGCGCGATCTCTACCGGCGGCTGCTGGCCGAATTCGGCGATCATTTGTAGCTCTCGCGCGCGGTGTGGCGTTCGTCCGGCGGCGCGGCTAGGAGGGCCGCGATGGGGAGGCTTGCAAGCACCGAGCAGGAGTGCGTCGAGCGCTCGGCGGCCGAGCCGATGCTCGACCGGGTCCAGGCGTGGGCGGCGGTCAACAGCGGCTCGCGCAATCTTGCCGGCCTGGCCGACATGGCCGGCCTGCTCGCCGACGCTTTCTCCGCCCTCCCCGGCGAGCTCTCCCTGGTCGACCCGGCACCGGTCGACGCGATCGACCGGGCCGGCAGGACCGTTGCGATCGATCACGGCCGCAACGTTCACCTGAAGGTCCGGCCCAAAGCTCCCGTCCAGCTGCTCTTTACCGGCCACATGGACACGGTGTTCGACGTCGATCATCCGTTCCAGGCGACCAGCTGGCTCGAGGACGGAGTGCTCGGCGGGCCGGGAGTCGCCGACATGAAGGGCGGCATCGCGGTGATGCTAGCGGCGCTGAAAGCGATCGAAGCCGGGGACGCTGCCGATCTCGGTTATGAGATCGTTCTCAACAGCGACGAGGAAGTCGGCTCGCCCGGATCGGCGGCGCTGATCGCCGAGGCGGCCCGCGGCAAGCGAGCGGCGCTGACCTATGAGCCCGCCGCGCTGCCCGACGGGACCCTCGCCGGCGCCCGCCCGGGAAGCGGCAACTTTTCCTTCGTCGTCCGCGGCCGGTCGGCCCACGCCGGCCGCAACCCCGAGGACGGCCGCAACGCGATCGTCGCCGCCGCCGACCTCGCTCTACGGCTCGAGCGCGGCAAGCGCCCGCAGCTGTCGGTCAACCCGGCGCGGGTCGACGGCGGCGGCCCGAACAATGTCGTCCCCGACCTTGCGGTGCTGCACGTCAATCTGCGTCCCGCCTCTCCCGAGGACCAGACGGCCGCCCGGAGCCTGATCGAATCGAGCGTCGCGACGGTCGCCGCCGAGCACGATGTCGCGATCTGTGCGCACGGTGGCTTCGGGCGGCCGCCCAAGCCGATGACGCCACAGTCCGAGGCGCTGTTCGAGCTGGTCAAGCAAGCCGGCGCCGACCTTGGACAGCAAATCGGCTGGCAACCGTCGGGCGGAGTTTGCGACGGCAACAACATCGCCGCCTGCGGAGTGCCGGTGGTCGACACGATGGGCGTTCGCGGCGGCAAGATCCACAGCGCCGAGGAATATCTGATCGTCGACAGCCTGCGCGAGCGCGCAGCGCTGTCGGCGCTGGCGATCCTGCGCCTGGTGGGCGGGCGAGCATGACGTTCCGGGTCCGGCCGGCGCGGGGGAGCGATTTCGAGGTCATCTACCAGATGGCCAAGCTGACCGGCGGCGGCTTCACCAACCTGCCGGCCGACCGCGCGATGCTGGTCGCCAAGCTGGCCCGGTCGGACAAGTCGTTCGCTCGCGAAGGCGACGAGCAGGCCGGCGACCTTTACATATTCGTCCTCGAGGACCCGAAAACCGAGCTTGTTCGCGGCACCTGCCAGGTGTTCGGCAAAGTCGGGGTCGTCCAGCCGTTCTTCAGCTACCATCTGAGCTCGCTCACCCAGAGCAGCCCGGAGCTCGGCAAGACGTTCCACAACCAGATGCTCAGCCTGACCACGGACCTCGAGGGCTCGTCGGAGGTCGGCGGGCTGTTCCTTCACCCGGAGCTGCGTTCGGGCGGCTGGGGCGGGCTCCTCGCCCGCAGCCGCTATCTGTTCATCCGCCACCATCGCCCGCGCTTCGGCGATCGAACCCTGGCCGAGCTTCGCGGGGTCCTCGACGACGCCGGCAACTCGCCTTTCTGGGATGCGCTCGCCGGCCGCTTTTTCGACCTGAGCTTTCCCGAAGCCGACAATTTCAACGCACTGCACGGGACCCGATTCATCGCCGACCTGATGCCGCGGACGCCGATCTACGTCGCCCTGCTCGATGAATCCGCGACGCCGGTGATGGGCCAACCGCACCCCAGCGGACGGGCGGCGCTGCGGATGCTCGAGGAGGAAGGCTTCGTCTACGACCGCTACATCGACATTTTCGACGGCGGGCCGACGGTGACCAGCCCGACCGACCGAATTCGAACGGTCCGGGAATCGACTTACGAGAAGGTGCTCGAGGTCGGCGAGGGCGGAAAGCAGAAGGTTATCCTGGCGACCGGCAAGCTGAGCGATTTCGTCGCCTGCTTTGCCCGCGTCAAACGAATTCCCCGCAAGGGGCTGTGCATCGATAGCGAGGCGGCTCGGCTGCTGGGGGTCAAGCCCGGCGACGAGGTGCTGGCGGTGAGCGGCTGATGGCGCTCATCGAGATCAACTTCGATGGAATTGTCGGTCCAAGCCACAATTACGCCGGGCTGAGCCTCGGCAACCTCGCCTCGACCCGCAACGCCGGCCAGGTATCGCGGCCGCGCGACGCCGCGCTCGAGGGGCTGGCAAAGATGCGCTCCAATCTCGATCTTGGTCTCGCCCAGGGCGTGCTGATGCCCCACCCGCGGCCCAACCGGGACTGGCTCGCCGAGCTCGGGACGACGCTCGAAGATGCGGAAGCCACGATTGCCGCAAACGCCATGTCGGCCTCGGCGATGTGGGCGGCCAACGCCGCGACCGTCTCGCCGGCGCCAGATGCCGCCGACCGGCGCTGCCATCTCACCGTCGCCAACCTGCGCACCATGGCGCATCGCAGCCACGAATGGCCGGCGACCCTGGCCCAGCTGCGGCTGGCGTTTGCCGATGCCGCGCATTTTTCCGTCCATCCACCGGTGCCGCCGGCGTTCGGCGATGAGGGAGCCGCCAATCACATGCGCCTCACTCCGGCCTACGGCGAGCCCGGTGTCGAAATCTTCGTCTACGGAGTTTCCGGGGGAGCGTTCCCCGCGCGCCAGCATCTCCAGGCGTCGAAAGCCATCGCCCGTCGACATCGGCTCGATCCGCAGCGAACCCTGTTTGCCGAGCAGTCGGAACAGGCGATCGCCGCCGGCGCGTTCCACAACGACGTCGTCGCGGTGGTCAACGGGCCGGTCCTGTTCGCGCACGAAAAGGCGTTCGCAGAGCGCGAGCGCCTGATCGCCGATTGCGAGCGGCTGGTCCCCGGCTTCGAGCTGGTCGAGGTGCCCGAAGCCGAGGTCCCGCTCGCCGATGCCATCGCGTCCTATCTGTTCAACGCCCAGCTGGTCAGCCCGCGCGGGGGCGAGACCACCCTGATCGTCCCCAGCGAAGCTCGCGAAACGCCGTCGGTGCGGGGTTGGCTCGAGCGGCACCTCGCCGGCAACGGCCCGATTCGCCGAGTCGAGGTGGTCGACATCCGCCAGTCGATGGCCAACGGCGGCGGACCCGCGTGCCTGCGGCTGCGAGTTGTCGCCGATCCGGCGAGCGTCGATCCGCGATTCCTGGTCGATTCGGCGCGGATCGATGCAATCGCCGGGATTGTCGAGCGCCACTGGCCCGAGGCCATCGCCAACGACGAGCTGACCGAGCCGGCGCTGGTCCGCGACATCGAGGCCGCCCGAGCGCAACTGCTGCAGGAGCTCGATCTGTCCGAGCTCGAGCAGGGTTAACGGACCCTTCACCAAACGTCTTAATCCGGGACTGGCGGAACTGCGCCGTTGGCACGAGGTTTGATTAACCTATGACCATGCGCATGCGACTCGCCCGGCTGTTCACGATCAAGACCCGCACCGAGGCCTTTCTCGTCACCTACGCGGTTGCGTTGGGCGCGGTCGAGCGCGGCGTGCACTATCTCGAGACCTACCCCGGCGCGGGCGGCCTGCTGCTGTTCCTGGCCTGCACGGGAGTTGTGTTCCTGGTCGGCGGATTACTGCTCGATTGGGTGAAAACGGCTCCGGCCGCCGCTCGCGCAAATGCGCAGCCGCAGCGCCGCGCGCCGATCAGTCGTAGTCGACCCAGACTGCGCCCGAGTCGATTCGGTTCAGAGTCACCGCTTTCGCTTCGCAGAGGTTCACGCCGGACCATACGGCCGTAATTCCGCCCGCCAGCGTCGCCTGGATATCGAACGCGCAATCATCGTCCTCGAACTGGATCGCGCCACGCGCACCGGCCGGCGGCGCGCCGGCCAGCGTTTGCCATTGATTTGAACCGAACCGGCGGATCGACAAGGCGGTGATGTCGTGCCCGGTCGAATTGACGATGACGAAGCTGCCGGCGCGCGCCGACGCCACTCCGGGAGTCAGCGCCAGGAGCGCTGCGGCAAGGACGGGATACAGCCTCGGCATGCGCTGCTTATACCGCGCAGGCCGCTGCTGCTCCAAGCAAAAGCGTCAGGCGGCGTCGAGGACGGCGTAGGCCGGGCGCGAGCGCCGGATCGACGGTGCCGGAGCCGGCCCGTGCCGGAAGGTCTCCTGGAGCGGGAGCGCGGTCGAGCAGAACGCGCACTCGGCCAGGACTCGTCCCAGATACCAGTGCGTCCGGCCGCAGCCGGGGCAATGGTTGACCTCATTGTCGCGGTAGACCGCGTGATAGCCGCGCTGAGCCGGATCGAACTGGCCGCGGCGGGCATCAACTGAATTCAACATAGTGATCTTCCTCGAACCGTTTCGGCTCCAACGTCCGTGGAATCTTATAAGTTGCCGCGCCGGCCGTTGAAACCGGGCAAATTTCGAATAATCGCCGCGATTTGTGTCAGGCTGGCACAGCTTTCGGCTTTAACCATCCCTTAGCGAATTTGGCGTCATGGTCGGCTCAACGACTTTGTCGAGGGGGGCAGAAATGGAGTCGAACGCGCGCTACTATCGCCGCCGGGCCATCGAGGAACGCATGGCCGCGCAGCGAGCGATGACCGAGCAGGCGCGGACCTGGCACGCGAAGCTGGCCAAGGATTTCGCCGAGCGCGCCGATAACCCGCCCAGTTTCGTCACCGCCTGAGCGCCAGCTCCAGGCCGCTCGACAACTCGCTCACCGCCTGAATCCCAGACCCCGCCGCGCTGCCAGCGCCGTTCCAGTTTCACTTCTCGAAAAGTTGGCGCGCCCGGAACGGGAATCCCGCTTCGGAAAATCATCAGGCCGTGGAAACGGCGAGTTCAAGCTCTAAGGGGTTTGGCAGTGAGCCACATCACACAGATTACGCCGATTACGATTGGAGACATCGACTTCACGGTCTCGCGGCAAATTGAGCAGTGCCCCAAAACGATGATGCTTCGGAACTCGTGATGAATGCCATCGAGCAGCTGCGAACGCGCCCGTTGGGCGTCGAATTGTGGAACTGCGCGGTAAAATCGTTCCCGAGTGTGGCGATACTCGAAAGCTGGCTATCTGGAACACTGGTCCGGTGGCCGCTATACGGTCGGCGGCTTCACCAGGGATTATCGCGAGGGCGTCGCCCTTTCCTCGAAAAACGCAGGCCGATTTTCACCGGAACTTGAGGAGAGTATCATGCTGACACTTGCCTTTATTCTTCTTGGCCAGGCTGCAGTGCCCGCCGCCAGCCCCCCGGATGCCGAAGCGGAAGTTACCGCAGTACTCGAAGGCGAGCAGGCTGCCCTCCTCGCGAGGGACTGCGAAAAGGTCGTGGCCTTTTGGGCCAGCGAACTGACGATGGTGGTTGAAGGGCGCCGCCGTGCCTCGTCGAAAGACGAATTGCGAAAGCTCTGCGGCGAGATCATGGCGATGATCGAAGCAGGGCGAATACCCCCGGAACTACGGATCACGCGAAGAACCATCGACATTCTTTCGCCGGAGATCGCGTACGAGGTTTCCGAGCGAGAAGGCCCAACTGGCGGCCGCTCAAGCGTCTCCAAAGTCCTCGTTCGCACCGGTGGTAGTTGGAAAATCACCCATCTCCACGAAGCGATCGTTCTACCTTCCAAATTGCCTCCCAAGGCGGAGTAACGAATGAGCAGCGGCGAGCTTGACCACATCTGCGACCTCGCTGCCTCGCTCGGCAAGGACATGGCTCTCGAAGGAAATTTTGGGATGGGCGCCGATTCGTCCTGATCTGATATTCAATTCTGCCGGGACCAAGCGCGCCAAGATTTCCAAGAACCTCGAGCAGGCTCCTGAAATCATCCCGCTCGTGGATGAGGAGGATGTCGCCGAGCGTGGTTTGACGAGCAAAGCTGCGCGGTATGTTCGCGAAACGAACCAGCTGTTTGTGAACCTGACATACTCGGCAGTCGCGAGCGCTCAGGAAGATCTGGAACTGCGATATGCCAATTACGACGACCCAGAGATTGTCCGGGAATTGGCCCGGCAGTGGTCAGAGAGACTCGTCATGGGTCGAGTTGGCTACGCGGTCGTCTATGCCCAAGCGAAACAGCTCATCCGCGAGTGGACGCCAGATGATGTAAAGAAGGCACTCGAACCTGAGAGGCTGAGCCTTGCTGCGGACGGCTGGCGCGACGCCGTCAGCACGGCATATCGGAGCATCAGTCGCCGCTTGGGCGCTGCGAAGGCTCCCGATGAGGACGAGGAGCTGGTCGCGGCCTAACGCGGTATCGTTCTGCTTACGGCGTGCTTATGGGCGGCGCGCAAGCGGCAACCTGCCCTTTTCGGACCAACTACTAAGCGGCTGGTTTTGCGTGGTTATATTGGCGCGCCCGGAACGATTCGAACGTCCGACCCCCAGATTCGTAGTCTGGTGCTCTATCCAGCTGAGCTACGGGCGCGCTGCCCAAACGGGCACGCGGCGACATAGGGGGGCGGCCCAAACCACGCAACCCTGCTCCAGGCTCGTTCCGCAACCGCGATTGCGCGGTCCGCTCGGCGATCTTACATCTCGGGCCATGCCGCCCGTCCGCTCCCTTGCTTTTGCCACGATCTTCGCGCTCGCCGGCTGCGCCGCCGCTCCAGGGCCGGGCCCGTCGCTCGCCCCGCGCACCGCGGAAGCGATCGATCCGCGCGTTCCCGTCGAAGGCAGCGGCGTCCAGGCGCCGGTCGACCGAGCGCTGGCGAACCGCCTCGCCGAGCTGATCGGCCTCGCCCGCCAAGGCGACAGCGCGTTCGCC